>CAJTJP010000113.1 GCA_910576855.1 Erysipelotrichales bacterium | reverse complement strand
CCGTTTTCATCTGTCCATGTGGTTTTGATGATATGAGTAAAGTCTTTGTCTGTCGCAAGCTCAAAACATACATTCATCAACGGCAGCTTACTGTCTGCATCCTGTTTATAGACTTCAATCGTTCCTCTTTTTAAATAGTTATAGATAGGTTTGCCGTTATTCACTTGGATTACCTGTTGTTTATCACCGTTATAGGAATAAGTGAAAGGGTACTTTTCATTGGATAGTATGTAATCACCATCTGTTTGAATTTCTTTCAAATAGTACGTGCCTTCTTGTGTCAAGGTGCCTTCCGCTTTTCC
>CAJTJP010000112.1 GCA_910576855.1 Erysipelotrichales bacterium | reverse complement strand
ACATAAGTATTTTTTCTAAGCGCTTTGGCGGTATTATACGTATGCGTTGTGTTTGCCATAGTCCCGCTTGTTGCGCCGTTTCCGTTGTATTTCACACTGTAGGTATTCGCAGTCCATTGTGCATATAAATTTACTATAGCGTCATCGGTTGATGTCAGATTCTTTACCGATTGTTGATTCGTATAATCAGTTCCGGAATCATCAGCCTTTGTATTCCAATGGTTGAATTGATAGCCTGTTTTTGTATACGCATTCGCTGTTAAAGCCTTCGCCGTATCATATACATGAGAGCTGTTAGACATACT
>CAJTJP010000111.1 GCA_910576855.1 Erysipelotrichales bacterium | reverse complement strand
CATTAAAAGGCGCAGAGTTTACGGCTATCTTGAATCGCTATGTAGAACAATACGGCTGGGATATGGCTTTACAAATTGCACAAGACCCTGATGATGATCGTATCCTTGACAGTGAATGGGATGTGTTGATCACAGGTGATGAAGGTACTGCGACAAGCAAGCCTTTGCCGTTCGGTAATTATTTGGTGAAGGAAACCAAGACACCCGGTAATCCCGGTGATTATGAAACTGCCCCTGATTTCTATGTGAACATTAAAAAGGACAGTGAGATTCCTATGAATTATCTGTATATCAATGATCCTGAGTTTAC
>CAJTJP010000110.1 GCA_910576855.1 Erysipelotrichales bacterium | reverse complement strand
TATACAGCTACAATTACCGATTCATCGGGAAACACAAGTGATTATAACGGACAAACCTTGACAATAGGCACCTATACCTTAACAGTGACGGATTCTTACGGCAATACACAGGATTATCAATTTGAAGTGAAGGACAATCCTGAGCCGACTTTAAATTTCTCATTGGTTAATTCAAACCTTACCTACGGTGATAATCCAACAAAGGTAAATAACACAATCGGTACATTTACACTATCGTATCCCGCAGGTGAGCCTACCTCTAATATTAAAACGATTCAATTAGATAGTAGCGGTGATGAAGCACACTTCAGT
>CAJTJP010000109.1 GCA_910576855.1 Erysipelotrichales bacterium | reverse complement strand
TAACGATTTAAACGCCTGTTAAACTTCCGCTTATTTTCTCTTACCTCTTTTTCCAGTAACAACCATTTAAAGTTTTTAAGTAGGTAATATTCAACACTATCTTTTTTAAAGCCCTTCATAATGCGTATTCTCACGTTATCTAAAGCCTTATTAATGTTCATGACAACATGAAAAGAATCCACAGCAATACGAGCATTAGAAAAGCGAGAATGAATAACATCACGATAAACGTAATACATATCCATGACAAAGAAGCGAACATGAGAGCGTTCTTCAATACTGATCTTATCGAAATATTTAAAAAGAGAAAATTTTTTT
>CAJTJP010000108.1 GCA_910576855.1 Erysipelotrichales bacterium | reverse complement strand
GTATTATCTCCGGTATTCGCTCCGCCCATGCTTGTCGCAGGATTATATTGGCCTTTTACCGATGTGTCATGGTTCCCCTTTGCAGGGTCTGATGGTTCCTCTTTCTCATTTACATCCATTGTACCAAATCCTATACCTTCTCTATCGCCTTTTACTTCAGGCTTCCACTCAGTGATCGTTATTAGATTCTTTGTCGGTATTCCGCTTCCGTCTTCATCGATATTGTAATCAGGATAACCATCTCCATCACTATCGATATTCAAATCTGGGATGCCATCATAATCGCTGTCAATATTGATATCAGGAATGCCATCTCCGTC
>CAJTJP010000107.1 GCA_910576855.1 Erysipelotrichales bacterium | reverse complement strand
ACACCGGTTATCGTTGGTGCTTTGCGATCGATCATGATTCCTTCATCACTGCTTAAATCACTGCAGTTTCCTGCTTTGTCACATGCCTTTGCCTGTAACGTAAGCTCTACATCATTTTGATATGTCACTATACCGCTTGTGCTTTGTTTCTTATTTGTACCACTCTTACTTGTTTCCGTGTATTCGTAGTAATCAAGCCCGCTTGTCGCATCACTGCTTGTCATTGTTACTTCCGCAGCTTGATTCATCCAGTTGCCGAAGCTTAATGCATTGATGAATCTTGCGATAACACTCTTATTGATTTCCTTCATCGATAATGT
>CAJTJP010000106.1 GCA_910576855.1 Erysipelotrichales bacterium | reverse complement strand
AGAAGGACAAATCCAAATGGCAAGCAGCATAGTAATCAGCCTGATGAAAACAACGAATAAAAGCATGGGTGAAGTACTGGACATGGCTGATATTGATAAAGCCATTCGCCCAGAGGTAGAAAAAGCAGTAAAAGCTTTAATTCAATCTGACAGATAATAACAGGAGCGATCCTGTTTTATTGTGCTTTCTCTTTATGGCTTGGAAGGGTTTTGCGGTGGCAGATTTGCATGTGTACTTCACTGCGAAAGTGATATCAACACTTTGTTTACAGTGATATAAAAAGTTTTGAAAAAGGTGGGTTTTCAGTAGTTATCACACTTGCG
>CAJTJP010000105.1 GCA_910576855.1 Erysipelotrichales bacterium | reverse complement strand
CGGGCATACTTCCGCTGTTATTATTTTTACTCCCTTCCATTCACATAATTCTCTCAGTATTGCTCCTATTTCCAGCCTCTTTTCTCCATAGAATACTTTCCTTCTATATTTCGGTGCAAATACTATATGATATTTGCAATTCCATGTTGTGTGTGATAAAGTATGTACGTCATTTAATGGGTTATTATTCATTATTTGTCCTCCTTTTGATTTTCTTATGCAGTTGTCGGACCGCATCTTTATTCTATCAAAAGGAGTTTTTATTTCATAGACTCATCGCTAAAGCTCTTTTGAACCCCCAGACTATCTGGGGGTTTTCTCATACAAAA
>CAJTJP010000104.1 GCA_910576855.1 Erysipelotrichales bacterium | reverse complement strand
TTCAGTGAACAGGTGGAACAGTTAGAAAAGGATTCCTTAGTCGCTATCCTTGATGTAGATGAGAACGGAAAAGCGGAAGGCACCTTGACACAAGAAGGCACGTACTATTTGAAAGAAATTCAAACAGATGGTGATTACATACTATCCAATGAAAAGTACCCTTTCACTTATTCATATAACGGTGATAAACAACAGGTAATCCAAGTGAATAACGGCAAACCTATCTATAACTATTTAAAAAGAGGAACGATTGAAGTCTATAAACAGGATGCAGACAGTAAGCTGCCGTTGATGAATGTTTGTTTTGAACTTGCGACAGATAAAGAGTTTAC
>CAJTJP010000103.1 GCA_910576855.1 Erysipelotrichales bacterium | reverse complement strand
ATTTCTAACGGCATTAAATCTGAAATAGCTGAGCTTTCTACAGGTAAGTTAGAAGATGCATCATATTCCTCATTAATAACAGCCACTTGATATTTACCTACAGGAATACCTGTTAAGTCTAACGTGTAATCATTCGTACCGTTTTTTGTTGCTTCTAGCATTTTATAATATTGAATATCAGTTCCTGTTTCATTATACATGATAACTGATATATGAGCGTTAATACCTGTATTTGCAGTTACCGACAAATCTACACTGCTGTTTTTCATTACCTTACTAGTGCTTTGACTGTTTCTTTTGATGTCTTGTAAAGAGGCAGTCAATGATGATTG
>CAJTJP010000102.1 GCA_910576855.1 Erysipelotrichales bacterium | reverse complement strand
ACTGTGAATCGCTTGATCATCAAGTATAAAATGGAAGGTAAACAGGGCTTTGTTCATAAAAACAGAGGCAGAAAACCTGCCACTGCTTTTACGGATGACATCAAAGCCAAAGTCATTGATTTATACAATACCAAATACTTCGGCGCTAATCTCGCTCATTTTTCTCAACTTCTTAATAAACATGAGGGGATTCTTATCAGTGATTCCACCCTTAATCATTGGCTTCGTGATGTGGATATTCTTTCTCCTAAAGCCAGAAGAAAAACCAAACGTCGTCTGGAAGCTGATCTGAGAAATCGTAAAAAAGCCTCTTCTTCCCTAAAACAGAAGGCT
>CAJTJP010000101.1 GCA_910576855.1 Erysipelotrichales bacterium | reverse complement strand
ATTATAACCCACATTATCGAAAAATGCAATTTATAATAGTCATTCCCAGTATTTACATTTTGCTTATTTTATGCGCGATAGTATACATTCTATTTCAACCGTAAAAAAATACAGGGATTCATTTTAAACGAAAGCTGATAATCACTTATTAAGCAATGTTATTGAAATCACGGCAATGCTTAATATATCGAATAAAATAAGCCTGCTTCTACCACAGTATATGCTGATGTAAACAGCCTTGTATATCAGTAAATTCTGTTTTTTATTATCTTGGTAAAGATGATGTTGCGAATTCAAATCATATCCAACAAAGTCCCGTTGTCGAGTTTATATTAGGC
>CAJTJP010000100.1 GCA_910576855.1 Erysipelotrichales bacterium | reverse complement strand
GTGGATCGCCTCACATAAGACTTTCACTCTATCAAGCAGCATTGCCCGTTTGTAGGCTTAATACTACTTTCAACGTCTATTATAACCGAAAACGTTCAGAAGGTAAATCCCATCGTTGCGCTCAAGGTCATGTTGTTCGTAAATTATTAAGAGTCATTTTTAAATTGCTTACTGAAAACATATGTTTTGATCCTGCTTTACTCAAATAGTATATATCTATCCTATGCTTCAAACAGGCTACATCGTTAGTTGTTTTCAGTGTACACATATTCACTTTTCAAAGATCGTACTTATTTCCCAACAGAATTTCAAGTTTTTGCTTGACTTCTATATAGTTGGCT
>CAJTJP010000099.1 GCA_910576855.1 Erysipelotrichales bacterium | reverse complement strand
CTGTTACCTTATTGCCATTTGTTGTACTTTGCTTCAACCAATCAATTTTAGTTTGATCCTCGCCGTATTCTACAACATGATTGTTTAATGTGTAGTCAATGCTCACTTTGTTTGATTCATAAATAGCATAACCTCCACCTACAGCAGCTACTAGAATAACACCGGTAATCCCTAATTGTACTTTTCTGTTTTTCAATAACTCTTTTATCATCTTAAACACCCTCTTATACCATAATTATACGCTACAACATAATAAATAAAAAGAGCAGTTCTCTATTATTATATATTGGATTAAACAGGTATAGAGGATAACAGTGAAGTTATTCATGGGTATAAGCGCAAT
>CAJTJP010000098.1 GCA_910576855.1 Erysipelotrichales bacterium | reverse complement strand
GTTAATATCCGTACCCTTCTTAATAAAGTAACGGACAAGACCATTACAATTCTCATTACTGCCTCTTTCATAAGAGCGATAAGGGTGTGCAAAGTATACAGTGGTACGCTTTAGCTTAGAACCCGGTTTTCGTTCAATGTCTTTATAACGAGCAAATTCACTGCCATTGTCAAAGGTAATGGATTTGAAAATGTCAGGGAAAGCATCGCCAAAGAGTTTGTTTAGTTGATTGATTTTCATATAGACCTGCTTGGCAGATTTGTTTTTTATGGGAATCATATAATAGAATCTTGTTTTACGCTCAATGAGAGTAAGCAGAGCGCCATTACGACCGTCGCGAGGTCCG
>CAJTJP010000097.1 GCA_910576855.1 Erysipelotrichales bacterium | reverse complement strand
TTTGATGTCTTTAAGGAAAACGGTACTAAGGTAGCTACTATTGCGACTAATAATAACGGTATCGCTTCATTAAAGAATCTGTTGTTCGGTAAGTATTATGCACTTGAAAAAACAGAACCTGATAAATATTTCATCAGTAATGAAAGAATCAATTTTGAAATCAAAGAGAGTGATGTTACGGTTCAAAAGTCTTTAGCGAACGATCAAATCAGAGGCAGAATTGAGCTTTCCAAAGAGGATTGTGAGGTTGGTAAAAGACCTCAAGGTGACGCAAAGCTCTTTCATGCAGAATATACCTTATACGCAAAAGAGGATATCTTAGATCCTGCCGATGATTCGGTTATTTAT
>CAJTJP010000096.1 GCA_910576855.1 Erysipelotrichales bacterium | reverse complement strand
TTTCATCATATTCTTCTCGCAGCAGTATATCAAATACTTTTCCTGCTGGGCATATCTTATACCCATCTTCATTCTTCTTCCAATTCATCACATTATATTGCTTTTTCATGAACTTCCTATCGTTCTTTTTGGCATAGTAATTATATTTCATTCCCAATTCTATTCCGTTTTCAATATTGAAAAAATAATTATCGTAGCTTCCATATCCTGCATCTGTGATTGCCCATTTGGGATAGAATCCGTGATATTCCTTATTCTGCTCAAGAAATGGGATATATGTCTTAGTGTCTCCGGGTGTCTGATACACTCCTACATTCATTACGATTCCTCCACTTACGGCATGTTGGATGTTATA
>CAJTJP010000095.1 GCA_910576855.1 Erysipelotrichales bacterium | reverse complement strand
CCGCCCATTAAAGCGGTACGCGAGCTGGGTTCAGAACGTCGTGAGACAGTTCGGTCCCTATCTGTTGTGGGCGAAGGAGATTTGAGGAGAGCTGTCCTTAGTACGAGAGGACCGGGATGGACCTACCGCTGGTGCATCGGTTGTTCTGCCAAGAGCATAGCCGAGTAGCTAAGTAGGGAAGGGATAAGCGCTGAAAGCATCTAAGCGCGAAGCCCCCTCCAAGATGAGATCTCCCATTCTTAGGAAGTAAGACCCCTTGAAGACTACGAGGTAGATAGGTCAAGTATGGAAGCACAGTGATGTGTGGAGTAGATTGATACTAATCGGTCGAGGGCTTAATCAAGAAGAAAGACACGA
>CAJTJP010000094.1 GCA_910576855.1 Erysipelotrichales bacterium | reverse complement strand
TACTGTCTATTTCTAGGATATCCGTATCATCGACATAGAAATAGGCAGGGATTCCTTTTTTATAGCCGCTGATGATCTTCGCTGTCTTGTTTTCATCTCCGTAGCTCATCGGTTCTGCATAAAGCTGTAGGGTTGTCGGTGGTTTCTCACTCACCTCTAATTGTGTGGTAACCTCTTTACTGTTATAATTTCGATCCTCAGGGGCTGTCGCCGTTAATGTGATCGTTCCTGCCTTGCCCGTTGTCTTGAAGCTTTGGTCCTCTCCTTCAATCGGCGGCTGTATCTCTGCGATCGTATCATCACTGCTTCTCAACAGCACATCTCCCTCAGACAGCTTATTATTATATTCAGGTGTTATCGTTGCGACTGTTTTGCC
>CAJTJP010000093.1 GCA_910576855.1 Erysipelotrichales bacterium | reverse complement strand
CTACATTGATTACTGCTTTCACACTTGTTCCCGTACAGTATTCCTCTAAGATTCCGTTATCAACATCTTGTTTCACACACTTCGACGGCTTCCAATCAGATTTCTTTAATATTACTAGGTTAAGATCGGGCTTCCCGTCCTTGTCTGTATCGATATTCAAGTCAGGTTTTCCGTCTCCGTCACTATCGATATTTAAATCCGGAATACCGTCATTATTTCTGTCCCCGTTGATTACGATCCATTTACTTTCATCATTTGGGTCTTTCCATTTGATATTGAGATCGGGACATCCATCTCCGTCAGGATCATTGAAGTCAGGATTTCCGTCGCCGTCTACATCATAATCGATTTTCTTTACATTTAAATCAGAACATTTTTCGC
>CAJTJP010000092.1 GCA_910576855.1 Erysipelotrichales bacterium | reverse complement strand
CCCATTGATAGTGGTTTCCCATATAAGATGTCTGTCTTGCTAAATCTTTTCCGATTCCCAGTTTCTGTAAGCCCCATTGCCTTCTGTTCGGCACTTTCCACTGCTTCCAGATTATCACTCGCAATCTTGTTCTCAAATGGGCATCTATCTTTTCCATATATGTTTTCATATTACATATCGAAAAATAGTTTATCCACCCTCTGATTACTTGATTCAGCTTTCTGATTCTCTCTTCCATTTTCATAGAGTTTTTCCTTATCGTAAGTCTTTTCAGTGCTTGTTTGAATTTCTTTATACTGCTTTCATGTGCTCGCAGTTTCCATGTTCCTATGGTTTTATCGTGGTAGAATCCAAAACCTAAATACTTCAAATCATTAGGCTT
>CAJTJP010000091.1 GCA_910576855.1 Erysipelotrichales bacterium | reverse complement strand
AATAAACATCCACCAGCCTAGCTGGTGGTTTTTACGTAATCGCCCCAAGGGGCTCAATTTCTTGCTGCGCTTACCAGCGCAACAATACGGTCCGACTTCCGCATTCTACTGCTTTTTACCCGTAAACGGGTCTTCTATATCCATTGTTAACTGTTCGCTTATTTGGTCTTCTTTTAATTGGTTTTCTATATATTTTTTTATCACCACATCGTTCTTTCCTGCTGTATCTACATAGTATCCTCTACACCAAAACGACCTATTCCTATATTTATATTTCATATTCCCCCATTTTTGGTATATTATTATGCTGCTTTTTCCTTTCAAAAATCCCATAAAGCTTGATACAGACATTTTGGGTGGTATTTCTATCAACATATGCACATGAT
>CAJTJP010000090.1 GCA_910576855.1 Erysipelotrichales bacterium | reverse complement strand
CTCCCTCAGTCCAGCTTGTTTTACCGCTTGGATAGTTTGGAGTAAATGTAATATCGGTAATCGGCAGAGCACCCAAATCTAAGGTAATCTGTGTACCGTTTCCTCTATAAGTCGTTTTCGTTCCTTCATCTACTTCTTGATAAAGAGTAAGACTTAAGGTTTTCGCTGTTTGATAGTTTGCGAGTGAAGTTAGATCAAGCTGAACGGTACCTGTATTACCATTTACCTGACCTAATACACTGTATCTTTCACCACTGTTTGTCGTCGCAACCGCACTGATATATCGATCACCCGAGGTTGTGCCACTTAAAGACACAGGAATTGAAACAGTCGTATTACTTCTGTCAACTGTTAATGTATTTCCTGAAACATCAGGATTACTTGAATCCAGCCCAAT
>CAJTJP010000089.1 GCA_910576855.1 Erysipelotrichales bacterium | reverse complement strand
CCCCTCATGTTTATTAAGAAGTTGAGAAAAATGAGCGAGATTAGCGCCGAAGTATTTGGTATTGTATAAATCAATGACTTTGGCTTTGATGTCATCCGTAAAAGCAGTGGCAGGTTTTCTGCCTCTGTTTTTATGAACAAAGCCCTGTTTACCTTCCATTTTATACTTGATGATCAAGCGATTCACAGTACGCAAGGAGCAATTAAGTTTAATCGCAGCATTCTTCTTATTGCCATTAGAATCCACAAGCTTTTTGATAACATCATACTTTAATTGTTCATTCATTCTTAGATCAACCTTTCTCATAATGACCTCTCTTTCTCATGAGGTCTTATTTTATAACATACTTTAGGACAAAATCAATTTCGTTACATTAAGACATTATCATTTTCGAATCATA
>CAJTJP010000088.1 GCA_910576855.1 Erysipelotrichales bacterium | reverse complement strand
CCCCTCATGTTTATTAAGAAGTTGAGAAAAATGAGCGAGATTAGCGCCGAAGTATTTGGTATTGTATAAATCAATGACTTTGGCTTTGATGTCATCCGTAAAAGCAGTGGCAGGTTTTCTGCCTCTGTTTTTATGAACAAAGCCCTGTTTACCTTCCATTTTATACTTGATGATCAAGCGATTCACAGTGCGTAGGGAGCAATTAAGTTTAATCGCAGCATTCTTCTTATTGCCATTAGAATCCACAAGCTTTTTGATAACATCATACTTTAATTGTTCATTCATTCTAAGATCAACCTTTCTCATAATGACCTCTCTTTCTCATGAGGTCTTATTTTATAACATACTTTAGGACAAAATCAATTTCGTTACATTAAGACATTATCATTTTCGAATCATA
>CAJTJP010000087.1 GCA_910576855.1 Erysipelotrichales bacterium | reverse complement strand
TTTGATGCATTGAAGTACAGCGGAAGTACAAATATCCAAATCAAGGTGACAAGAACGGCAGACGGAGAGGTACCGTTAAGTAAAACGATAAGTGTACAGGTGTTGCCGAAACCGATCGAAATCATCATTGATGACAAAGAGAAGTATAAAGGAGAAGTGAATCCGACATTAACTTATCAAGACTTCAGAAGTCAGTTAGTATCATGGAATGGGGTACAGGATGTCATAGAGGAAAACGATATCAAGCTGAGTACTACGGCGAAAACAAACAGTAATGCAGGAAGCTATCCGATCAAGGGGGACAGTAACCTATTAAATACAGCTTATCCAAACTACACCTTTACATTCAAAGAGGGAACACTAAAAGTCAAAGAGGAGAACATACAGGACAACTGGTATCATTTAGA
>CAJTJP010000086.1 GCA_910576855.1 Erysipelotrichales bacterium | reverse complement strand
CCGTCAGGTAATGTTACCGATCCGTCAGGGTGAATGATTGCCCCATCCGGTGTTTCGATTTCCGTTCCGTTAGGGAATTCAATCTTACCGCCGTCAGGTACTTCAACACTTCCGTCCGGCTTTTTCACCGGCTGCTTGCCGTCATCATTAGGTAAGCCGCATACTTCATCACCTGTAGTCGGTTTTCCGTCAGGGCCTACAACACATGTATCATCTTTATTGATTTCCTGTTTGTCGTTACTGATCGCGTATCGCAACAACTTATCTGTGATAAAGGTGACAAAGCTTCCTTCTAATTGTACCTTGAGTTCTGTTACTTTATTCTTTGTATCAATTTCATAAACGATTGGCTTGGCATCACTTTTCGCTCCGCCCATCGCATCACCAAGGGCTTCCTGTGGCTCTGTATACGG
>CAJTJP010000085.1 GCA_910576855.1 Erysipelotrichales bacterium | reverse complement strand
AAAATGAAAGAGCTACTAAGGCAAAAAAAGGTTCAATTAGGTATTGGGGTAATAGTTATCGCTGCCATAGGTGGTGGTTATATGGTTTATAACTCTAACAAGGTAAACATTGACTACTCGTTGAATAATCATGTAGTGGAGTATGGATCTGACCAATCCCAGGTAGATTGGCTAAAACTTTCTACGACGAATGGCAATAAGGTAACAGTAGCAAAATTCGATACAAAAAAAATAGGCGAAATAGAAGTAGCATTTACCGTCTGTCTTGATGATACTTGCAAGGAGTTTCCACAAAAGCTGGAGATCAAGGACACCAAAAGTCCTGTGATTGAATTGAAAAAGGAAAAGGTTGAGATTACAGAGGGAGATAAGTTTGATCCTTTAAGTAATATTGCAAGTGTAAAAGATGTCATCGA
>CAJTJP010000084.1 GCA_910576855.1 Erysipelotrichales bacterium | reverse complement strand
AAACTGATGAGCTATGTACACATCATCATAAATGACGGAGATACAGAATCGTTAATCAGAAAATATTTGAAAGCGGGAATCATGGAAAACGGAAAATACGAAAAAAGCGAGAAAGGAACACCACAAGGTGGAAATTTATCACCGCTGTTAAGTAATGTTCTGTTAAATGAATTGGATAAAGAACTGGAAAGACGAGGATTACATTTCACAAGATACGCAGATGATTGTGTAATTACAGTAAAAAGTGAAGCAAGTGCCAAACGAGTGATGTACAGTATAACATCGCGGATAGAAAGAAAACTCGGATTAAAAGTCAATATGACAAAGACGAAAATCACAAAGCCTAATGATTTGAAGTATTTAGGTTTTGGATTCTACCACGATAAAACCATAGGAACATGGAAACTGCGAGCACATGAAAGCAGTATAAAGAAATTCAAA
>CAJTJP010000083.1 GCA_910576855.1 Erysipelotrichales bacterium | reverse complement strand
TTGCATACGTTGCCGTATAGACAGGTACATTAATCTTTCCGAAGGTCGCTGTTTTTGCCAGCTTCGTTCCTCTGATCGGATCCACAAAGTAATAATCTGCATCTGCATTCTCTATCACTATAATGATATCAACCGTTCTCGTATTCTTATTACTATCTGTCACATCTACTTGGATGTAATACTTATTGCCTGTTCCGTGATTGTTTAGATCATCTGCCGTAATATTTTGATTCAACAGAATATATCCTGTTGACGATACAGTAAACAGATTCGCATCCGCATTCTTACTTCCTGTTTCCTTACTCTTAGCAAATGTACTGCTTGATACACTCACCTGTGCCACTGTCGCATCTCTTTTGGCAGTTCCGCCGTTTGGTATTGTGCTTGAATATAATGCTTTCTTTAATGTAGTATCTGCTTTATACGTCACATTCTCTGTTC
>CAJTJP010000082.1 GCA_910576855.1 Erysipelotrichales bacterium | reverse complement strand
GATAGAGTTATTCAACAAGCAATGGTACAGATAATAAGTCCTATATGTGAGGAACACTTTTCAGAAAGCAGTTATGGATTTAGACCAAAAAGAAGTTGTGAAATGGCAGTCATGAAGCTATTAGAATATATCAATGATGGATATCTATGGATAGTAGACATAGACCTCGAGAGATTCTTTGACAATGTACCGCAAGACAAACTGATGAGCTATGTACACATCATCATAAATGACGGAGATACAGAATCGTTAATCAGAAAATATTTGAAAGCGGGAATCATGGAAAACGGAAAATATGAAAAAAGCGAGAAAGGAACACCACAAGGTGGAAATTTATCACCGCTGTTAAGTAATATTCTGTTAAATGAATTGGATAAAGAACTGGAAAGACGAGGATTACATTTCACAAGATACGCAGATGATTGTGTAATTACAGTAAAAAGTGAAGCAAGTGC
>CAJTJP010000081.1 GCA_910576855.1 Erysipelotrichales bacterium | reverse complement strand
CAAGACCTTTCAGCTTTATACCGCAGGTAATCCAACCGGTTCAACGGTAAACTATCAATTAAAAGCGGGAAGTCCTACGGATGTGATATCGGTAGATGCGAGTGGATTAGTAACGATATTGAACGCTTCCTTGAATAATCAAATGGGCAAGGTGATTGTACAGGCAACCAGTCATGATCCTACAGGAAACTACAGCGATAAAACAATCGAATTACCAATCAATATAGAAAAGGGTACAAGAGTCATCAGCTTTAAAGAAAAACCAATCTATGTGACGAACGGAAAAGGCAAGGTAACACCTGTCACAGAGGTCGATGGAGTCGTAGATACCGATGGCGATGTACTGATCGAGGTAGATACTAACGAGGATCACACCATCGCATGGACAAATGATAATAAAACGATTGATTATAACTACAGCGGAGAAACAGGAAAAGATATCAAGATCCATGCGACAAAGCCGATGAATCG
>CAJTJP010000080.1 GCA_910576855.1 Erysipelotrichales bacterium | reverse complement strand
TACTAATAGAGCGACCACTTGAAGAAAAAGGATTGTTTTCAAAAAAAGATCTGCCACAAAAATCACAAACAAATCTTCTTGCCTTATAATGAATCAAACACTGTTGTCTATTAAGTAAAGAATGTTTAATGTGTTTGATTTTATACTCTTTAATGTGAGAAGTAAAATGACCACAAGAAGGGCAAGCATGAGGTTTCACCTTTAAGGAAAGATGAATCATAAAAATACCGTTTTGGTTAGAAGAAGAGATATCAGAAACAATGTCTTGAGGAATCCCCAGCATATCTGATAAAATAAACATGGTTAAAACCACTCCTTTCATAGAAATGTTGTTTGGCAATTACATTCTACTATGAAAGGATTTTTTATGAAAATGAACAAAAAGGATCACCCTACAATAATTTAGAGCTCACCTTCATCTTGACCCTATGATAATTTATAGCCTACTTTTATCCCTACAATAATTTAGATATCC
>CAJTJP010000079.1 GCA_910576855.1 Erysipelotrichales bacterium | reverse complement strand
TTACCTACGGTGATAATCCAACAAAGGTAAATAACACAATCGGTACATTTACACTATCGTATCCCGCAGGTGAGCCTACCTCTAATATTAAAACGATTCAATTAGATAGTAGCGGTGATGAAGCACACTTCAGTGTTGATACTACAGGAGCTTTAAAGGTGAAAGGTACTGATTTAGACGCAGGAACCTATAGCGTGACTGTTTCGGGTACTGATGGTAATGATATGGCATTTACGAAAACAGTTTCTATTACAGTCAATAAAAAGAATCAAGACAATTATCAGATAACAAATCAAGCGAATTATCCGTTTCAATTAAATCAAGAAATAGCGATAACTACTTCGGGTAATGACAGCGGAGAAAATGAAACGTATACAATCACAAACGGCAACAGTGTAGCGCAGATTGTCGGAAATAAATTCAAGCTGTTAAGCAGTGGTACATTTACCTTAGAAGCTACAGTTGCGGGTAACAC
>CAJTJP010000078.1 GCA_910576855.1 Erysipelotrichales bacterium | reverse complement strand
AATGAACTAAATCCAAATAAATTAAGAGTCCAATCATCATTAACCGCTGATTTACAAGATATTAAAAGAAATAATCAAAGTATCACTAAGGTTATAAAAAACGGCAGTGTAGATATATCAGTAAATGCAAATACAGGAAGTAGTACAAGAATGTCAGTGATTCTCTATAATGAGGCAGGGACACAAATTCAATATTACAAGTTAGGAAATGCAACACAAGATGGTACGAATGATTATTCGGTTAATTTAACCGGTATACCGGTGGGGAGCTATCAAGTGGCGGTCATCAATGAGGAATATGTTTCATCATCACAGATAGCGGTTAAGAGCTCTCCGATATCGAATTTATTACCGTTAGAAATTGTTGAACCGCACAAGATTACTTATACAAAACAACCGCAAAGCGGGGCAAACAGCGGTAAGGATTATGAGGTTACTAAAAATGTAAATGCGGGACAAACGGTAGGTAAGATAACAGTAAGCCCGCAAGGAGT
>CAJTJP010000077.1 GCA_910576855.1 Erysipelotrichales bacterium | reverse complement strand
AGGTCTATGTCTACTATCCATAGATATCCATCATTGATATATTCTAATAGCTTCATGACTGCCATTTCACAACTTCTTTTTGGTCTAAATCCATAACTGCTTTCTGAAAAGTGTTCCTCACATATAGGACTTATTATCTGTACCATTGCTTGTTGAATAACTCTATCCATTACCGTTGGTATCCCTAGATTTCTTGTTCCGCCGTTCGGTTTTGGTATCTTTATTCTTTTCACCGGTTGTGGTCGATATGTCCTACTTACGATTTGTTTCTTGATACTTTTCCAATTGTCTTTAATGTATTGATTCAGTTCCTCTACGCTCACTTCATCAATTCCTGCACTACCTTTATTGGCTTTTACCTTTTGGTATGCTTGGTTCATGTTTTCTCTGTCAAGTATCTTGTTTAATAACTCCGACATACTTTGTGTGCTCCTCTCCTTTCCGCTTTTCCATGATTTATCCTACGTTTATGAGTTCTTGGCTTCATTTACGTTTCCGCTGTTTCTCTGTCGG
>CAJTJP010000076.1 GCA_910576855.1 Erysipelotrichales bacterium | reverse complement strand
TGTCAAGCGAAAATGAAAATGTCCCAAAAAAAGTTAAACATTAGCACCAAGATTACGGTGCTTTTGTTTCGCAATATAAGCTTGAAAAGAAGCGTGTTTCCAAGGATGAGACATTGGAGGGATATAGACCTTATTAGGCTTATCATCTTTGGTGATAGGATCAAATGTTTTAGACTTAGCTTCACGAAGGGGGATTTCCTCCAAGGCAAAAATATGATCCAAAATATTCACATATAAGCCTCCATCAAAGGCTTCAATCACCATGGCTGTCATCCCTTTCTTCATGTATGCCTTATTTGCATTACGTGTGATAGGCATGTAATACTTATTCTTATAGCGGATACAGTTGCCTCCGTCCAGCTTCCTACAAGAGAGTACAGAGAGAATATGATTAATTTCTCGATCAGAGGGTTGCTTTTCAAACACACTTCTTGTATGATTAACAGGTAGAGAGAACAAAGCGTTGAATTCCTTCAAATAAGTCGGTAGGAATTGATTTGCTTCCTCTATGGTGGTAATGCCCGCAAGTCTGAGTTCAAT
>CAJTJP010000075.1 GCA_910576855.1 Erysipelotrichales bacterium | reverse complement strand
CAGTCTTCACAGAAGCCGCATGTAGAGAACAATCATCGTTTATTTCGTTATATATGTCCTAAAGGAACAGACTTGAAACAACTTGGGCTTCATTCACAAAAGGACTTGGATCTGATCTTCTCTCACATCAACTCTTATCCCAGAGAAGTAAAATTCGGTAAAAGTCCGATAGAAGAATTCATGTTCTATCATCCAAATTCCGAATTCTTAATAAAGTTAGGACTTAAAAAAATTGACTCGGATAAGATCATTCTTAAGCCGAGTCTTTTAAACAAATAAAACATAAACCATGACAGGAGAAACATTACCAAGATTATCTAAAAGGCAGAGGAATTTAGTCCTACATCCCAAAAAAACTATTATTCTTCTGTTCCTTTTGTCGTGGTTGAAATTTCTCTTACATGACGTTGATAGTATACCATGAACTACGATTTTATTTCAATACTTCCTTAGAAACTTCTCATATTTTCTTTATTTATCGCTTTTGTATCACTTATTTCCACTATATATTTTTCGACCTTTAGTAGTGGAAGTTACTTTTGCACTTCACG
>CAJTJP010000074.1 GCA_910576855.1 Erysipelotrichales bacterium | reverse complement strand
CCTGACTTATAATCCTTCTTCGGTTTCCATTCATGGATTTCTACAATATTGACACTTGGTGTTTCTCCATCCTTTGAGATATTGATATGCGGTTTAAAGTCTCCTTTATTATCGATGTTGATATTAGGGATTCCGTCGTTATCTGTATCTACATTGATGACTGCTTTCACGCTTGTACCTGTACAATATTCCTCAAGGATTCCGTTGTCAGGATCTGTCTTTACACACTTCGTCGGCTTCCAATCGCTTTTCTTTAGAATTACTAGGTTAAGGTCAGGCTTACCATCTTTGTCTGTATCGATGTTCAAATCAGGCTTGCCATCGCCGTCACTGTCGATATTGATGTCAGGAATACCGTCATTATTTCTGTCCCCGTTGATGACGATCCATTTACTTTCATCATTTGGGTCTTTCCATTTAATGTTAAGATCAGGACAGCCATCACCATCAGGATCATTAAAGTCAGGCTTGCCGTCTCCGTCTTCATCAACATCGATTTTCTTGAGTGCCACCTCATGACAGGTTTCGGCATTCGTATTTCCTGCGTTGTCCGTAGGTATCACACATA
>CAJTJP010000073.1 GCA_910576855.1 Erysipelotrichales bacterium | reverse complement strand
CTCCGCTCCCGCGGTTCTTTTCACCTTTCCCTCACGGTACTTGTTCACTATCGATCACTTGGTTGTATTTAGCCTTGACGGATGGTCCCGCCTGCTTCCGACCGGATTCCTCGTGTCCTGTCGTACTCAGGATTCCGCTAGCTCCTCCTTCTCTTTCAAATACAGGGCTCTCACCTTCTTTGGCCGGCCTTCCCATGCCGTTCTTCTAGAGTCGGATTTCACATCTCGCGGTCCTTCAACCCCGAGCCTTAGCTCGGTTTGGGCTTCTCCCCTTTCGCTCGCCGCTACTCAGGGAATCACTTTTGTTTTCTTTTCCTCCGGCTACTTAGATGTTTCAGTTCGCCGGGTTTCTCTCTTTCGATCATTACAATCGATGATGACACAGTTCTTACTCTGTGCCGGGTTTCCCCATTCGGATATCTGCGGATCTTTGCTTCCTTACAGCTCCCCGCAGCGTTTCGCCGTTCGGTGCGTCCTTCTTCAGCACCAAGTGTCAAGGCATCCACCGTACGCCCTTATTTACTTAATCATTTTCTTTGTGTTTTTGCTTACCTTATGAACTCGAGTCTGTTTAA
>CAJTJP010000072.1 GCA_910576855.1 Erysipelotrichales bacterium | reverse complement strand
TATCTGATCATCCGGAGATCACACAATGCGAAAAAACTATCTATAACTATATCAATCAAGGTGTCTTCTCCGTTAATGGGCTTATTAACTTGGATCTTCGATTAAAGCCTTCTAGAAAACCGTCTAAAAAAGTGGTATCCAAAGTTCGTAAGGATCGTGCCTATCTAAAAGGGCGCACGTATAAATGCTTTACTGAATATATGGATCTTCATCCTTATTCTTCCGTGGTGGAAATGGATACCGTTTATAATGACGAATCTAAAGGTCCTTTTATTCAGACATTTCAGTTTGTAGATTATAACCTTATGATTGGTATCTATCATACTGAAAAAACAGCTGCCGCTATGGTAGAGGGTCTTAAACAAATCAAAGAAGCTCTTGGCGATAAAGAGTTCCTCCGCCACTTCCAGGTTATCCTAACCGATCGTGGTAGCGAATTTGTCTATGCCAATGAGTTTGAAGCACTGGGCTGTAAAATCTTCTACTGTGATCCGATGCAGTCTTCACAGAAGCCGCATGTAGAGAACAATCATCGTTTATTTCGTTATATATGTCCTAAAGGAACAGACTTGAAA
>CAJTJP010000071.1 GCA_910576855.1 Erysipelotrichales bacterium | reverse complement strand
TTTCACTCCGCTCCCGCGGTTCTTTTCACCTTTCCCTCACGGTACTTGTTCACTATCGATCACTTGGTTGTATTTAGCCTTGACGGATGGTCCCGCCTGCTTCCGACCGGATTCCTCGTGTCCTGTCGTACTCAGGATTCCGCTAGCTCCTCCTTCTCTTTCAAATACAGGGCTCTCACCTTCTTTGGCCGGCCTTCCCATGCCGTTCTTCTAGAGTTGGATTTCACATCTCGCGGTCCTTCAACCCCGAGCCTTAGCTCGGTTTGGGCTTCTCCCCTTTCGCTCGCCGCTACTCAGGGAATCACTTTTGTTTTCTTTTCCTCCGGCTACTTAGATGTTTCAGTTCGCCGGGTTTCTCTCATTCGATCATTACAATCGATGATGACACAGTTCTTACTCTGTGCCGGGTTTCCCCATTCGGATATCTGCGGATCTTTGCTTCCTTACAGCTCCCCGCAGCGTTTCGCCGTTCGGTGCGTCCTTCTTCAGCACCAAGTGTCAAGGCATCCACCGTACGCCCTTATTTACTTAATCATTTTCTTTGTGTTTTTGCTTACCTTATGAACTCGAGTCTGTTTAA
>CAJTJP010000070.1 GCA_910576855.1 Erysipelotrichales bacterium | reverse complement strand
ATGCGGCTTACCTAATGATGACGGCAAGCAGCCGGTGAAAAAGCCGGACGGAAGTGTTGAAGTACCTGACGGCGGTAAGATTGAATTCCCTAACGGAACGGAAATCGAAACACCGGATGGGGCAATCATTCACCCTGACGGATCGGTAACATTACCTGACGGCACTGAATACGATCCTAACGGAAACAAGAAACCAAGTAAGCAATGTAAGCTTGATGGCATTGAAATCAACATAGATACAGACAATGACGGTTTACCTGATATCAATGTAGATTTGAACAAAGACTGTAAGCCTGACATCAACATCGATCTTGACGGCGACCGAATTCCTGATTTAAGCATTGACAGTAACGGAGACGGTAAAGCTGATATCAATATTGATAAGGACGATGACGGGAAACCTGACTTAAACATTCTCAAGCTTAAATCTTGGAAGCCTGATAAAGAGGTTACGATCAATGGAATTACTTATGACACAATGGCAGGACTGATACCTGATGTCAATATTGACTTTGACGGTGACGGCAATCCTGACTATAACATTGATACAAACGGAGACGGTATTCCCGATAAGAATCTGTTAGATGATAA
>CAJTJP010000069.1 GCA_910576855.1 Erysipelotrichales bacterium | reverse complement strand
CTGATTGTAACGAATCTCAACCGTGATCTGTTTTTCACATTTTTTATTGAAGCGATCCGTTATCTCATAAACCACATGATAGAAGCCCGGTACTGCAGTATCTGTTTCATCTAATGTAATCTGAAGCATGTCACTGATATCTCCATCCTCTACATCATTCGCTGCAGCGATTTCATATCGCAACTCATTTTCCCATTCGCTTTGGGTAATATCTCCGAGCGTATATAACTGATTCTCCGCTTCAATCGTCGGCGGATTGTTGTATACAATGGTAATTTCAGAGCTTTCCCTTACAGTTTGTCCGACACTGTCTGTAACCTCATAAACGACCTCATAGCTTCCTGCTTTATCAAGCTCCACGTTATCGGATACAATCTTGATTTCATCTGTTAAGCTTCCGTCCTCTTGATCTGTCGCAGTGATATTTCTCATGCGATAGCTTGTCGTCCATTCGTTCATAGAGATTTCATTTTCATAAAATACCTTATGCGTGATTGTAAGTGACGGCGCTTTATCCCACTGTGCATATAGGTTTACTGTATCGTTATTAACAGATGTCAAATTCTTTACCGACTTTTCATCCGTATAACCGGTACCTGTGCCGTCAGCCTTTGTATTCCAACCGATGAATTTCCAACCG
>CAJTJP010000068.1 GCA_910576855.1 Erysipelotrichales bacterium | reverse complement strand
CTCTTCATCCGGTTTCCATCCGGATTGAGCGTACCTTTGGGCGCCTCCGTTACTCTTTGGGAGGCGACCGCCCCAGTCAAACTGCCTACCTGACACTCTCCCTCGAACGGTTTCACGATCGTAGGTTAGAACTTCGATCATACAAGGGTGGTATCCCAACAACGGCTCCTCATACACTGGCGTGCATGTATCCAAGCCTCCCACCTATCCTGTACATCTATGACCCAAGTTCAATATCAAGCTGCAGTAAAGCTCCATGGGGTCTTTCCGTCTAGTTGCGGGTAACCTGCATTTTCACAGGTACTAAGATTTCACCGAGTCTGCTGCCGAGACAGCGCCCAAATCGTTACGCCTTTCGTGCGGGTCAGAACTTACCTGACAAGGAATTTCGCTACCTTAGGACCGTTATAGTTACGGCCGCCGTTCACCGGGGCTTCAATTCTCTGCTTCACCTTGCGGCTGACAGTTCCTCTTAACCTTCCGGCACCGGGCAGGCGTCACCCCCTATACTTCATCTTGCGACTTCGCAGAGAGCTGTGTTTTAGTTAAACAGTCGCTTGGGCCTCTTCACTGCGGCACATTTCTGTGCGCTCCTTCTCGCGAACTTACGGAGCCTTTTTGCCGAGTTCCTTGGCAACAGTTCTCTCGCTCACCTTGGTTTTCTCA
>CAJTJP010000067.1 GCA_910576855.1 Erysipelotrichales bacterium | reverse complement strand
CGCGGCATTGCTCGTTCAGGGTTTCCCCCATTGACGAAAATTCCCTACTGCTGCCTCCCGTAGGAGTTTGGGCCGTGTCTCAGTCCCAATGTGGCCGTCTACCCTCTCAGGCCGGCTACGTATCATCGCTTTGGTGGGCCGTTACCCCGCCAACTGGCTAATACGCCGCAGGTCCATCCATGTCCGCACCCGAAGGTCCTTTAATATAGTCAAGATGCCTTGTCTATACCTATCCGGTTTTAGCAGACGTTTCCATCTGTTATCCCGGGTACATGGGCAGGTTCCCTACGTGTTACTCACCCGTTCGCCACTAAGTCTTTTAAAAGCAAGCTTTCAAAAGACTTCGTTCGACTTGCATGTATTAGGCATGCCGCCAGCGTTCATCCTGAGCCAGGATCAAACTCTCCATTTGATTTAGCTCAAGCGCTTTGCGCTTTTCTTTTTTTGTTTTCCGAAATATCTTTTGATATTTGAAATTGACGTTTCCTGTTTAGTTTTCAAAGACCGGTTCGCGCTCACAATGAGTGCTTTATAATGATACCAAAAGATTATTTTTATGTCAACAACTTTTTTAATTTTTTTGTTATATGTATGATTCGAAAATGATAATGTCTTAATGTAACGAAATTGATTTTGTCCTAAAGTATGTTATAAAATAAGACCTCATGAGAAAGAGAGGTCATTATGAGAAAGGTTGATCTAAGAATGAATGAACAATTAAAGTATGATGTTATCAAAAAGCTTGTGG
>CAJTJP010000066.1 GCA_910576855.1 Erysipelotrichales bacterium | reverse complement strand
GTGATTCCACCCTTAATCATTGGCTTCGTGATGTGGATATTCTTTCTCCTAAAGCCAGAAGAAAAACCAAACGTCGTCTGGAAGCTGATCTGAGAAATCGTAAAAAAGCCTCTTCTTCCCTAAAACAGAAGGCTGTTATTGAAGATAAACTGGAACTGTTAAATAGATCTGATGTACACCCAAGACGCCCCAGATGTGCTTATATGGGTGAACTGGTTCAAATGGACGCCTCTCCTCATATCTGGTTTGGTAATTCCATCTCTCATCTTCATTTAGCCATTGACGATGCCACAGGCATGATTTTAGGTGCTTTCTTTGATACCCAGGAAACGCTTCGCGCTTATTATGAGATCACTCATCAAATTCTTAAAACCTATGGTATCCCCGCTAAATTCCTTACCGATCGTAGAACCGTCTTTGAATACAAAAGAAAAAACGCATCCTGTGATGAACAAGATACGTTTACTCAGTTCTCTTATGCCTGTCATCAGCTTGGCATCGAACTGGAATGCACAAGTGTCCCGCAAGCCAAAGGACGCATAGAGCGTCTGAATCAGACCTTACAATCACGTTTGGTTATTGAACTCAGACTTGCGGGCATTACCACCATAGAGGAAGCAAATCAATTCCTACCGACTTATTTGAAGGAATTCAACGCTTTGTTCTCTCTACCTGTTAATCATACAAGAAGTGTGTTTGAAAAGCAACCCTCTGATCGAGAAATTAATCATATTCTCTCTGTACTCTCTTGTAGGAAGC
>CAJTJP010000065.1 GCA_910576855.1 Erysipelotrichales bacterium | reverse complement strand
CACTTTTTTAGACGGTTTTCTAGAAGGCTTTAATCGAAGATCCAAGTTAATAAGCCCATTAACGGAGAAGACACCTTGATTGATATAGTTATAGATAGTTTTTTCGCATTGTGTGATCTCCGGATGATCAGATAACGCAGCGTAAATCGATTGACCATTGTCGATATACGGCTTAATGAGGTCACCAAGTTTTTTAGCTTGAGAAGTAGTAAGATTAATGCCTTCCCTAGAGTCGTGAAGATTTTCGAGGTATTCCTTATGAGCAAATTGAGCATCATAGAAGCGCTTGGTAAGTTTACAGGAATTGCGTAAATCACAGCCATTACAAACGCCGACAGTATGATCCCTGCGCTTACAAGGGATCGCTTGAATACGATCACAAGAAGAAGTACAGAAATGATTAAAGCCACAATCTGCAATATGGATACAATCATAAGTGCCTTTAGGGGAAACCCCAACACGTTTGTGACGTTTGGAACAGGAATGAAGTTTAACTTCTTTACAGACAGTGGACTTATCCTTACCGATGATATCGGCAATAGATTTACGAGAGGATGAGTTATCAAGACCTCTATGAATCATAATACGATCTTCAAGTGTTAAATGTTTATGAGCAGACATAAGAATTCTCCTTTCGCCGCCATGACAGGAGATACAAAAAGAGAACCATAATGTAAGAGTAAAGTCAACTAAAATAGAAGTGGAAATTGATGTAAGACTGATTTCCACTTGCTTCACATTGATGTGGAAGTTACTTTTGCACTTCACC
>CAJTJP010000064.1 GCA_910576855.1 Erysipelotrichales bacterium | reverse complement strand
TTTTTCTCAACTTCTTAATAAACATGAGGGGATTCTTATCAGTGATTCCACCCTTAATCATTGGCTTCGTGATGTGGATATTCTTTCTCCTAAAGCCAGAAGAAAAACCAAACGTCGTCTGGAAGCTGATCTGAGAAATCGTAAAAAAGCCTCTTCTTCCCTAAAACAGAAGGCTATTATTGAAGATAAACTGGTACTGTTAAATAGATCTGATGTACACCCAAGACGCCCCAGATGTGCTTATATGGGTGAACTGGTTCAAATGGACGCCTCTCCTCATATCTGGTTTGGTAATTCCATCTCTCATCTTCATTTAGCCATTGACGATGCCACAGGCATGATTTTAGGTGCTTTCTTTGATACCCAGGAAACGCTTCGCGCTTATTATGAGATCACTCATCAAATTCTTAAAACCTATGGTATCCCCGCTAAATTCCTTACCGATCGTAGAACCGTCTTTGAATACAAAAGAAAAAACGCATCCTGTGATGAACAAGATACGTTTACCCAGTTCTCCTATGCCTGTCATCAGCTTGGCATCGAACTGGAATGCACTAGTGTCCCGCAAGCCAAAGGACGCATAGAGCGTCTGAATCAGACCTTACAATCACGTTTGGTCATTGAACTCAGACTTGCGGGCATTACCACCATAGAGGAAGCAAATCAATTCCTACCGACTTATTTGAAGGAATTCAACGCTTTGTTCTCTCTACCTGTTAATCATACAAGAAGTGTGTTTGAAAAGCAACCCTCTGATCGAGAAATTAATCATATTCTCTCTGTACTCTCTTGTAGGAAGC
>CAJTJP010000063.1 GCA_910576855.1 Erysipelotrichales bacterium | reverse complement strand
ATCGCGTATCGCAACAACTTATCTGTGATAAAGGTGACAAAGCTTCCTTCTAATTGTACCTTGAGTTCTGTTACTTTATTCTTTGTATCAATTTCATAAACGATTGGCTTGGCATCACTTTTCGCTCCGCCCATCGCATCACCAAGGGCTTCCTGTGGCTCTGTATACGGTAAGTATACCTTGATACTTCCGTCAGGCTGTATTTTCACATTGCCCTTTTGAAGCCATACATCATATACAGTAATCGGTTTTCTAGGTAACGGTGGAATATCATCCGCATGATCGGTAATATCATCGACAATTAATATGACACTCGGATCAAAATCTGTATCGCCTTGACCTTCTACCTTGGCGCTCTTATCATCGGTTTCTACTACCTTTTTTCTTAAGCTGTTCCATTTGTCTAAGGCATCCTCTATCCAATCCTCGATATCCTTCTTTTCTGTTTCATCGATCTTGTCCTTGATTTCATCTAATTCATCTATGATTTGATCGATAATATCTTTAGATTCATCACTGCCGTCAATCTCTGTTTCAATATCAGGCAACGGTACGATTTTAAATGTAATCGTGATATCATTTCCTGCGTTGTCTATCGCATAGACCTCATATTCACCGACACTGCTGATTCTTTCATCAACGTTGTTTTGAATTGTTCCTGCCATAGCTCCGTCAAGCTTATATTCGCTGTACGATAAACCACTGTAATCATCGGTGACCTTTACAAATCTCGGCAGATAATAGAATTTATATTCACTCTTATCCTTAACACCGGTTATCGTTGGTGCTTTGCGATCGATCATGATTCCTTCATCACTGCTTAAATCACTGCAGTTTCCTGCTTTGTCACATGCCTTTGCCTGTAACGTAAGCTCTACATCATTTTGATATGTCACTATACCGCTTGTGCTTTGTTTCTTATTTGTACC
>CAJTJP010000062.1 GCA_910576855.1 Erysipelotrichales bacterium | reverse complement strand
CATGGCTTCGATACTCCTGTCTGATTGTAATAATCATATTTTGTGTTCATCATTGTCGCATCATGATCCGTTTTTGAGTAACTATTTCGATTGCCGCAAATATATAAGTTTTCCTCATATTCGCTCAGTTTCAATGCATATTCGAGCAATTTGTCATAATACTTTTGGAATGAGGACTTTCTTTTTCCTTTACCGTACACAATCTCTACTTCTTCCCTTACCATTATATCCATTAGATATTGCACAATATAGCCTATCTCCTGACTGCAGTATCTGTGATGATATGGGAAGCAGTAGCCATATTCATGATTTAGAAGAATAATCGTTTTAGTAATGTTCCCCCATAAACGTTCTCTGGCATTCACAACCCTTGTTTTATAGACAAAGGAATTTTTATATGCATTCGCTTCAAATTTTGATCCATCGATATATTGAATTGATGGATCCACTCCCATAAGGTCTGCAATATGTGCAGCAATTTCAAAGAAGATTGCCTTGATTGATTTCTTTAGATATTTCTGTTCAAAGCGTTGGAACGCCATATGTGAAGGCGTCTGTTCGTTTGAAAGCCATATATATCGTATATCTGTCTTGCATAGCTTCTCGATCTCGCGCAGATCACTGTGCTTGCCCTCCATTTCCGCAAACAGCATGATATTAAGCATCATATAGGGATCATAGCCCTGATTGCCTCTGTGCACCTCTTTTTTCACATAAGAACGCAGGTTCATTCCTTTCATAGCCTCGGCAAACGATACTACTGGATCATTTTCATTGATTTTTTTTGAAATATCCATTGGCAACATCAACTGGATTGCGGTATAATAATTACCGTAATTAGGTTCTGTAAATGTCGTGATTTCCATAACCTAATTATACTAAAAAACCAGAGTTCTTTCATTATGAATTTCTCTGGTTTTTTATTTTTGGGCTGCTTTCTTATGCGTTACAGCCCCTTTTT
>CAJTJP010000061.1 GCA_910576855.1 Erysipelotrichales bacterium | reverse complement strand
AATTCTTCTATTTTTTTATCCACGATAGAAAGTTGATTCAAAATCAATTCAATACTATCAATGAGTTGTTTGATTTCAAGAGTTATGACTGCATTATCCTCACCAATGGAAGTTTTCGCTGATTCTTTCAAGCGTGCAGGATAAACAGAATTGAGCTTACCATTAGAAGCATCTGAGATGATTTTCTTTAGATGAGTCAAATGAGTGTTTCTAACGGCTTTTGCAGAACCACATTCCTTTAACACAGCCATATAGGTTTTGGAATACTTAGTAGCGAAAACGTCATTAAATTCAGGGAAAACAATGTCGATGCATTTCTGAAGCTTATTCTTAGCTTGATGTAGAGAACGAGTAAGATCATGATGATAACGAGTCAGTTGCTTGCCTTCACGCAAGGATAACTTGTTTTTGGTCATATGCGTATATTCTCTGGATTGAAGAACAGCGCAAACGGTCAAAGAATCTTTCTTGTCATTCTTAGTTTTACGGATTTTCTCTTTACGTTTGGCATCGGTAGAGATGGGGTTAATAAGCCCCACT
The DNA here is from genome assembly GCA_910576855.1 of Erysipelotrichales bacterium. Classification (GTDB taxonomy): domain Bacteria; phylum Bacillota_I; class Bacilli_A; order Erysipelotrichales; family Erysipelotrichaceae; genus C-19. Next base: position 503 of record CAJTJP010000061.1, on the reverse strand, counting down.
TCAAAATGATTGTCAAGTAAAAAACGAAGGAGATTATCCCCGTAATGACCGGTTGATTCTAAACCGCACATATGACGAGAGGAATGAAAAGACTTGATGTTATGTAAGAGTAAATCAAAGCCGTCACTGTTGTTTTGGAAGAAAAACGGTTCCACGAGGACTTCACCTTCCGAATTCAACACCGCACAGCAATGATTAAACTTACCGACATCAATACCAATAAAAAACATAGAAGCACTTCCTTTCTGACGTGATGTGAGATCCACAAACAAGAAACCAAAGATCCTAGCGAGAAATACAAGTTCATAACATACCCGAATTGGTAAAGACTTATCCAACTTATCACAATTACGGTCAAGTGTTGTGGCAATAAACTCGTCTGGGTAGTCTAGCTACAAGGAGATGTTAAAGTACACATTCACTTTACAATTCTAACAAAATCAGCTAGAAAAGGATAGGTGTAATTTGACTCATTGGATAAGTCGATTACATTATACTAGGAG
>CAJTJP010000060.1 GCA_910576855.1 Erysipelotrichales bacterium | reverse complement strand
ACCGATTACAAAAATGACAACATACGACCCAAGCATTCCTGTGACGGCAACGATTCAAAGTGGTGCAGACAGAGAAAGATATTGTTTAAAGACTTTGGACAATAAAGGTGCTTCTGTACTTAATTACTGTCCTATAGCACCTGTAGAAAATGAAATTAGTACAATAACTTTGAATCCTCAAGAAACAGCTGTTTTAAATAAATCGCCTTTCTTACCGTCTGTTGTAGATATTCATGATGGTGGAAACTTGGGACTCTCCGTGAATGATCGTGCGTACACAAACGGAAATATTTCTTATCTTTTAAAAGGCTATGTGGGGACACCTCTTTATGGTTCTTATGGTGATCATTATATGCATGCGGTACAAAACTCTTTGGATATCCCCTTGTATACAATTGCTGTAAAATCATATGACCTAAATGTATTTTTCGATCCGATTGAGAGAATAACAAATTATAATATTAGTTTTTGGTATACCTCTGTGCCTAATGTTGTGGAATTAGATATACGTCCTTATTCATTATTGAACAAGAATAGCGTTACCTTCGCCGCAGATACTTCGTATACAGATGGTAATTGGCATAACTATTCTATGGATACAAGCAATTTTAATGGAGTTAATGAATTGAATCCAAATAAATTAAGAGTTCGATCATCACTGACTGCATCTTTGCAAGATATCAAAAATAAAAGTAAAACAAAAAGTATCAGTAAGGTTATAAAAAACGGAAGTGCTAACTTATATGTAAATGCGAATACCGGGACTAATACAAAAATGTCTGTAATCTTATATGATGATACAGGCACACAAATTCAGTATTATAAGTTAGGCAGTAATACTTTAAGCGGCACAAATGATTATACTGTAGATTTGACCGGTATCCCTGTAGGTAAATATCAAGTGGCTGTGATTAATGAGGAGTATGATGCTTCCTCACAGTTAGCGGTGGAAAGCTCACCGATTTCTGATTTAATGCCTTTAGAAATAGTAGAACCGCATAAGATCGCATATACAAAAACACCGCAAAGCGGGGCTTCTGCAGGGAACGATTATGAATTCAGTAAGAATGTAAATGCAGGGCAGACAGTAGGCAAGGTTACGGCGAATCC
>CAJTJP010000059.1 GCA_910576855.1 Erysipelotrichales bacterium | reverse complement strand
AGAACCTGAAACCGTATGCTTACAAGAAGTCAGAGCCCGTTAAAGGGTGATGGCGTGCCTTTTGTAGAATGAACCGGCGAGTTATGGTATCGTGCGAGGTTAAGGTGAAGAGCCGGAGCCGAAGCGAAAGCGAGTCTTAAAAGGGCGAGAGTACGATGACATAGACCCGAAACCGTGTGATCTAGCCATGGCCAGGTTGAAGTTCAGGTGAAACTGAATGGAGGACCGAACCGACCCCCGTTGAAAAGTTGGCGGATGAGCTGTGGCTAGGGGAGAAATTCCAATCGAACACGGAGATAGCTGGTTCTCCCCGAAATAGCTTTAGGGCTAGCGTCGCAGGAAGGCGCATGGAGGTAGAGCACTGAATGTACGATGGCCCCATCCCGGGGTACTGAGTATAATCAAACTGCGAATGCCATGTGATGATATGCGGCAGTCAGACTGTGGGTGATAAGGTCCATGGTCAAGAGGGAAACAGCCCAGACCGCCAGATAAGGTCCCAAAATGATTGCTAAGTGGAAAAGGATGTGGGGATGCACAGACAACTAGGAGGTTGGCTCAGAAGCAGCCACCCTTGAAAGAGTGCGTAACAGCTCACTAGTCGAGTGACCCTGCGCCGAAAATGTACCGGGGCTAAGCAAGATACCGAAGCTGCGGATTTAGTAAAAACTAAGTGGTAGGGGAGCGTTCCATGAACGGAGAAGATGTACCGAAAGGAGCATTGGAGATCATGGAAGTGAGAATGCCGGTGTGAGTAGCGAGATGCAGGTGAGAATCCTGCACACCGGAAGCCCAAGGGTTCCAGAGGAAGGTTCGTCCGCTCTGGGAAAGTCGGGACCTAACGCGAGGCCGAAAGGCGTAGTGGATGGAAAGCAGGCAGATATTCCTGCACCCGCGAAACAAGTGAAGGAATGACGGAGACGGTTAGTATGACCCACTGAATGGATTGTGGGCGAAGCGTAACAGATGGCATATAGTGAAATGCGTATGCGGAAATCAAGACGTGACAGGTAAGCGAAAGCTACGGCGAGTAGTGAAGCATATGATACCGGCTTCCAAGAAAAGTTTCTGGCGTTAATTGTATAGCGGCCCGTACCAAAACCGACACAGGTGGGCAGGTTGAGAAAACCAAGGTGAGCGAGAGAACTGTTGCCAAGGAACTCGGCAAAAAGGCTCCGTAAGTTCGCGAGAAGGAGCGCACAGAAATGTGCCGCAGTGAAGAGGCCCAAGCGACTGTTTAACTAAAACACAGCTCTCTGCGAAGTCGCAAGA
>CAJTJP010000058.1 GCA_910576855.1 Erysipelotrichales bacterium | reverse complement strand
AAGCAGGGTGGAATAGGGCAGGCAAAGGCAGTAGCTGAGCTGACCTTCACGGTAACGGCAGGTTCACAAAACTTCATTTATACAGATAATGCAGGAAATGAGCTTCCGAAACAAACGGATAAATATAAAGCCTATGAGGAAGTATATGAAAAGGATAGGACATTCCAGTTATATACGGCAGGAAATCCAACCGGAAGTACAGTAACCTACAAACTAAAAAACGGAAGTCCTACAGATGTGATATCCGTAGACAGTAACGGCTTGGTTCATGTCCTAAATGCGAGTATCTCACCAAGTCAGATAGGCAAGGTCATTGTAGAAGCGACAAGTCATGATCCGAGCGGGAATTATGCAGACAAAACGATCGAGCTGCCAATCACTATCAAAAAGGCAGAACAAACGATATCATTTGCGGATGTGACATATGCGACAAACGGCAAAGGTAAGGTAACACCTGTCATTAATGAACAAGACCTATCAAGCAATGACGGCGGAGTACAAGTGAATGATACTGATTACTATATCACAGTAGATACAAGTGTAAATACATCGACCGCATGGACGAATGACGGAATTGAGATAGAATACGATTATGACGGAGAAAACGGAATCGATATTCCGCTGCATGTAGAGAAACAAGGGAATAGAAACTACAACAAGGCAGAAGCGGATGGCATCCTTCATATCATGGGGCCTGATGAAAACATGTTGGCAGTATCCAATCCGGGAAAAATCATTTACGGCGATCACTTCACAATCCGAAGTCTGCAGGATGATTCAAGCAGTACGAATGTACAATATACGTTTGAGGTAGATAAAACGACCTATATCTCCAATCCTACCGTAACAGGAAACAAGGCAGAATTTGATGCATTAAAGTACAGCGGTACTACAACGATCAAAATCAAGGTGACAAGAACGGCAGACGGAGAAGTACCGCTAAGTAAAACGATAAGTGTACAAGTATTACCGAAACCGATTGAAATCATCATCGATGATAAAGAGAAGTATAAGGGAGAATCCAATCCTACCCTAACGTATCAAGACTTTAAATCACAGCTGGTAACATGGAACGGAGTACAGGATACGATACAGGAAAATGATATCAAGTTAAGTACTACGGCAAAGACAGACAGTAACGCAGGTGCTTATCCAATCAAGGGAGACAGTAACATATTAAACAGGACTTATCCAAACTACAGCTTTAGCTTTAAGGAAGGAGCCCTCACAATCAAAGAGGAAAACATTGAGGATGATTGGTATCATTTAGAGTTAGATGACGGAA
>CAJTJP010000057.1 GCA_910576855.1 Erysipelotrichales bacterium | reverse complement strand
CTACACCGATATTGACCTCAGATAATAACGCAGCACTGCCGATCGTGGCAACCGCTGTCTGCGCCATAGTTTTAACAGCACGTATCATCGCTGCATACAGCCACGGATAATCCTTTCTGAATAAATCAAGCTTACTGTTTTTCTTTTGTTGTTCCATTTTGCTTTTCCTCCTTCATTTATCTTTTTTAATAAACAAAGACACTCACGAATGAGTGCCTATCTTATAACATCTTTGTCAGTTCTTCGTACTGCTCTTGTGTGATGCGATCATTCATCAAGAATACGTCCATTTTAGCTTTAGTATCATCAACGTATTCATCAGTTAAAGAACCACGATTTTTCTTTGCTTCAATACTTCTTTTTAACATTTCAAATGTACTCATATCATTTCACCCCTTTCTAAATCCCTAATTCTAACACTGATAATCTAAAATCTGTATCAATGTTGATATCGTTTTGTAATTCTTCAAATGTCGGTTGAAGAATTACCGGCGGGAAAAGTGTTTCTTTTTCTTCATCAGTTAATTCAACGACTTCACCATCTACATGCTTGAAGTTGGGTTTCATCTGCTCATCATAAGTAGACTTACCATATTTTAACTTCAAATAATTAGGTTGAGCATAACCATAAATTGTACCGTCAGCTCCCTCGTCAATTTGAATATAACCATTTTCTATCATTTCTTCGATTGTACGCTTATCCCCTAGACATTGATTCCCCGTACTCCAAATATCGGTTATACAAGAGTTTTCATCAATTCTAGCAAAAACTTTATAAATCATTTCTTCCATCATCATCACTCCTTTCTAAAGCGGTTCACAAGAAATAGAAACTTCAGACATATTTACACGATATCCTATATCAGTGGCGATCGGTAACACAGAGCCGTCTTTTCGTTTAACAGTAAACAGAATGTTGTTGCCATAAATATTGAATCTTGAAATTATACTTTCATAAGTGATACTAACGTGCGTAGCTTGTATAAAAACACGCTTTGCCCTAACCGCAGGTTCTTGTACCATAGAATCAAAAGAAATACTACCCGTCACTTTATCGTTTCTAGCATTATCGTATCCCACGGAACAATCAAAGACTATTTTGGACAGATATTGAAACCATCTCCTACTTCTCATCAACGCCGTCGTTTCGTCTTCTTTCACATGCTTGTAGACAATATCGCCTTCAAATAGGTCGATATATTCTATGTCTGCAATTTGATTAACTCCAACCATGGCATACACTCTATAGCGTTTGTCGGTATCATAATATCTAACGTTTAATTCGATTTTTC
>CAJTJP010000056.1 GCA_910576855.1 Erysipelotrichales bacterium | reverse complement strand
TACTGACTATGAAATAAGCACTAAGCAAAACATACGAAATATTATTAAAAACACTAAATAATATACGCATATTCATTACAAAGAACAAAACAGCATTTGAGCCCTTTATTAAAGAGTTTAGCGCTGTTTCGTTTTTTATTAAGTGTTAAAGATGGGATTATATCATAACTGTTAAAAGATAGGTAGAAAAACGTATTTGATTTGATGTTGATTTATAAAAAAACTCTGACACATTTTCAGAAGGGCATGGTGTTGATGTGTTGAAAGGGAACTTAGGTGCGGATACAGTGACAGTTACGGTTATGAAATCACATAAAATTTTATTAAAATTGCATTTTCCACTTGCTTTTTCAGCGCTTTTTTGAGAAACTTATAATCAGAAGGTGAAATAGATGGAGAAAAGATTCAAACTGAGTGTAGAGGATGTGCTGGAAAAACAATTCAATATTGATTTTAAAGGATATTCCTCCGGTGAAGTAGATGAATTCCTCGATTTGGTAATCGCCGATTATCAGCAGTACAATAAAATGATTGAGGAATTAGGAGATCATTTACAGGAATATGAGCGTCAAATCAATACCCTTAAGGCAAAGGTCGTTGAGTTAGAGGGCAAGCAAGGTCTGAGCACAACCGAAAACAGCGGGAATAACTTAGACATTTTAAAGCGGCTTTCCCGTTTGGAAAACGAAGTTTTCAGACGTTGATTCATTCATATAAGTGATGCGGTCGCTGGTTGTATAAATCAGAGGAAAGTCCATGCTCGCACAAGCTGCGATTGCTTGTAGTGTTTGCGCCGGATGAAGCGATAAGTCCGGGCAGAGGAATCTGACGGCTGTTCTTTGACCCTACGGTCTGACTATGGATCAAGGACTTTAAAAGTGCCACAGTGACGATGCCGGCGGGAAACCGTCGGAGTGGAACGAGGTAAACCCCGTAAGCGAGAAACCCAAATTCGGTAGGGGAGTTCGAGGCTGATGAAAGATAAGGAAATCGGTTTTGGAATCTGGAAACAGATAGATAAATGGCTGCACCTCTTTTGAGGAACAGAACATGGCTTACCTTATATGAATTAAACAGGAGCATAGCTCCTGTTTTTGCTTTAAGCTCGGCTTTATTAATGATTTTATACTTATTGATTTCGAATTAAACTTATGATATTCAAATGTTTTGCAAAAAACATTTCAAACAGTCATAATCGGATTTTCTCATCGAAGGCATTTTTACAAGGGAACGGGAAGCCTATTTATGATATTTATATATCAGCTTTTTTACTAATCGTAAAATTCGCATTTCTCCTGTAAATATCGTGTGAAATTACCGCTTTTAGGTGTCAAGCGAAAATGAAAATGTCCCAAAAAAAGTTAAACATTAGCACCAAGATTACGGTGCTTTTGTTTCGCAATATAAGCTTGAAAAGAAGCGTGTTTCCAAGGATGAGACATTGGAGGGATATAGACCTTATTAGGCTTATCATCTTTGGTGATAGGATCAAATGTTTTAGACTTAGCTTCACGAAGGGGG
>CAJTJP010000055.1 GCA_910576855.1 Erysipelotrichales bacterium | reverse complement strand
CCTGAAGTGAAAAGTTAGATTCCACTTCAAAGGGTAAAAAATGGAATTCAGTCTTTCAGTAAATTCTAGTTGAATTTACTCTTACATAATGGCATTGTTTATATGGCTGACAGCATCACTTTAGAAAGGCTGATTTTTTATGAATGCTATCTCAAACAAAAACAAACACCTCTCTCTTCAAGAACGTTTTATTATTGAAAATGGTATCCGTAACGGTTCCTCTAAAAAAGCTATTGCTGATACCTTAGGAAAAGACAAGTCCACCATCGGCAAGGAAATCAAGCTTCATCGCTCTTGCTCTTACAAATGTAAACTTCCTCTGGAATGCTCTGCTTACAAAAAATGCAGTCATGGGCGTTTGTGTTCCTCCGCATGTCCTGACTTTATTCCTTTTGTTTGTGCTCGTAGGGATCGCTCGCCAGGAGCCTGTAATGGTTGCACTAATTTTCATAGGTGCCGCTTCGATAAATTCGTCTATTCCCCAGATATCGCACATAAAGAGTATCGCTCTTCCCTCATTGACTCACGCTTAGGCATCAATACCACGATTGAAGATATCAAGATGGTTGGTAAGATCATCATGCCGCTGCTCAAACAGGGACAGTCTGTCTATCAGATTCTTGCTTCCCATCCTGAAATACCTTATTCTGAAAAGACTCTTTATTCTTACATCGAAGATAACATCTTCAAAGATGCTGGTATTGACATCTCTGTTTTTGATCTTCGTAGAAAGGTTAGCCGCAAGATTCCCAAGAAAAAAGCTGCTACATATAAGAAACGTGAAGATCGACGTTTTTTAAAAGGCAGACTCTATAGCGATTATAAAGCATTGATTTCGCAACATCCTGATTTGAACATCGTCCAAATGGATACTGTTTATAATGATGTTAAGAATGGTCCTTTTATTCAGACATTCAAATTTATTAAATACGGTTTCCTATTCGCTCTGCTACATGATCGTAAAGACGCACAGAGTATGTTGGACGGTATCGATATATTGGAGTCCATTATAGGTGCTGAGTTGTTCAACACGGAAGTGCAAATATTACTTACCGACAGAGGGAGTGAATTTACAGCGGCAGATGCTATGGAGATTAGAGGAGATGAAACAAGGAGGACAAGTGTCTATTACTGCGATCCTCTCCAATCTTGCCAGAAAGGAAGCCTAGAAAACAATCACATTGAATTGCGTTATATATGTCCGAGTGGCACGGATCTGCGTAAACTTGGTTTATTGGATCAGAGTGACCTGAATACTGTGATTTCACATGTCAATTCTTCACCAAAAGAAAAACTCAACGGAAAATCGCCCATTGAGTATCTTGAATTTCTGAACCCATTACTAATTAAGAAATTCTATGATTTTGGTGTAACCAAAATTGACAAGGATAAGATTATATTAAAACCCTATCTCATCAAGAAATAGATAAGAAAAATTGGCTGTCAGCCTACTTAGTCTATTCACTTCAACAAGGTGGAATTAAGTCTTTCATAAATTTTTGAACTGCTTTTTCTACCTGTTTTCGTTATGCCCTTTTTTGACTTATCTACATATACATTATAACTGAAAAACTAAAATCCACAAGACTTTTTTCTTGATATATCCTAATCCTGTCTATCTGCTTTCTTTTTGTAACAGTAAATTCTACTTATTTTTATGTGCTTTTTGAAGTGGAATTTAACTTTTCACTTCAGG
>CAJTJP010000054.1 GCA_910576855.1 Erysipelotrichales bacterium | reverse complement strand
CGGGAGTTTAACACATGAAAAAACAATGAACAATCACTACATCCTTTAAATTAAGGATTTTTTATTATATTTTTTGTCAAATTTATTGTGTTTTTATATCGTATATTCTCGTATGTTGTGTTATAATAGTATTGTTAGGAGGTTTTCTTTATGCGTCTCTCTATTCAAAAATCTAAAAATCACGAATTCCTTTATATCGTCAAAGACTTCTACTCTAAAGGTAAACGTACTACCAAAATTATCGATAAGCTCGGTACTGTCTCTTCTCTTATGCTTCAACTCAATCTTTCTCATGACGAGGTGATTTCTTGGGCAAGGCAAAAAGCGAAGGATTTGACCCTTGATGAAACTCATGAATCCAATAAGATCATTCTGTCTTTTTCTTCTAACTCCCTTCTTCCTTTCAATGATAACAGAGCCTATAACTGTGGATATTTATTCCTTCAATCTCTTCTTTATCAAATGAAAATCTCCAATATCTTTCGTAATGTTTCTTCCAGACATAAATGCCAATTTAATCTTGAAGCTATTTTTACTGACTCTGTTTACTCCAGGGTCTTACATCCTTCCAGTAAACGTTCCTCTTTTGAATTTTCTAAAACCTTACTCGAACCCCCTAAATATCAATTAGAGGATGTTTATCGTTCCCTTTCTGTTTTCTCCAAAGAATCTGATTATATTTTGAGTGAATTATATAAAAACAGTAATTTTATTCATAAACGTAATGTTTCTACTCTTTACTATGACTGTACAAACTATTATTTTGAAATTGAGCAGGAAGATAACTTTAGAAAATACGGAAAAGGGAAAGAACATAGACCTAATCCTATCGTTGGTATGGGTTTATTTATGGATGGTGACGGTATTCCTCTTTCCTACAGTCTATATCCCGGTAATCGAAACGAGCAGCTTACACTTAAACCGTTAGAAAGAAAGATCATACGTGATTTTGAATTATCTAAATTCATATATTGTTCAGATGCAGGTCTTGGATCGCTGTCGAACAAGAAATTCAACTCTATGAAAGAACGAGCCTATATCATTACACAATCAATCAAAAAACTTAAAAAAGAAGATAGAAATCTCGCACTTGATTTTTCAAGATTTAAACCATTAACAGATGAATTATATTATCAAGAATTACCTTTAGACGGGAAAATACAAGAACGTATGATTATCACTTATTCGCCGAAATACGCAGCCTATCAAAAAAACATTCGATTAAAACAGATTCAAAGAGCAGAAAACATGATCAAAGAGAATGGAAAGATAAAAAAGCAGCGTAGAAACCTTAATGATCCAGCACGATTTATTGAAACAATCATAAATAATGAAAATGGCGAAATCATTGAAAAAAACTATATTCTCAATGAAGCAAAAATACTTGAAGAATCCCAATATGATGGATTCTATGCCATTACAACCAATTTAGAAGATGACGATGTCACAAAAATTATAGCCATATCTGAAAGAAGGTGGCAAATAGAAGAATGCTTTAGAATAATGAAAACAGATTTTAAAGCAAGACCGATTTACCTTCAATTAGAAGATAGAATAAATGCACATTTTCTGATATGCTTCACTGCACTGCTTACAATAAGACTATTATCCATCAAATTAGGTAATAAGTATACTGTACAGGAACTATTAAAGACTTTACGCAATATGACCTTAACCGATACAGGATATGGTTCCTACATTCCGTCTTATACAAGGACAGAGATTACCGATGAATTACATGAAAGCTTTGGATTTCGTACTGACTATGAAATAAGCACTAAGCAAAACATACGAAATATTATTAAAAACACTAAATAATATACGCATATTCATTACAAAGAACAAAACAGCATTTGAGCCCTTTATTAAAGAGTTTAGCGCTGTTTCGTTTTTTATTAAGTGTTAAAGATGGGA
>CAJTJP010000053.1 GCA_910576855.1 Erysipelotrichales bacterium | reverse complement strand
AGGAAAGAATACGGACTTATCCCGTGAGGTCTCATTGGCTCAATAGCGAGACGTAGAACGACGTGCAGTGAGGAGTAGTAACAACGAACAATGAGAAGTCAGCAGAGGTCATAGTAGGTGGAAACACTGAAGGAGCGAACGTATCAATCGTGCAACACAAATGTATGTTTTCTATGAATGTCCGACAGAGAAACAGCGGAAACGTAAATGAAGCCAAGAACTCATAAACGTAGGATAAATCATGGAAAAGCGGAAAGGAGAGGAGCACACAAAGTATGTCGGAGTTATTAAACAAGATACTTGACAGAGAAAACATGAACCAAGCATACCAAAAGGTAAAAGCCAATAAAGGTAGTGCAGGAATTGATGAAGTGAGCGTAGAGGAACTGAATCAATACATTAAAGACAATTGGAAAAGTATCAAGAAACAAATCGTAAGTAGGACATATCGACCACAACCGGTGAAAAGAATAAAGATACCAAAACCGAACGGCGGAACAAGAAATCTAGGGATACCAACGGTAATGGATAGAGTTATTCAACAAGCAATGGTACAGATAATAAGTCCTATATGTGAGGAACACTTTTCAGAAAGCAGTTATGGATTTAGACCAAAAAGAAGTTGTGAAATGGCAGTCATGAAGCTATTAGAATATATCAATGATGGATATCTATGGATAGTAGACATAGACCTTGAGAAATTCTTTGACAATGTACCGCAAGACAAACTGATGAGCTATGTACACATCATCATAAATGACGGAGATACAGAATCGTTAATCAGAAAATATTTGAAAGCGGGAATCATGGAAAACGGAAAATACGAAAAAAGCGAGAAAGGAACACCACAAGGTGGAAATTTATCACCGCTGTTAAGTAATATTCTGTTAAATGAATTGGATAAAGAACTGGAAAGACGAGGATTACATTTCACAAGATACGCAGATGATTGTGTAATTACAGTAAAAAGTGAAGCAAGTGCCAAACGAGTGATGTACAGTATAACATCGTGGATAGAAAGAAAACTCGGATTAAAAGTCAATATGACAAAGACGAAAATCACAAAGCCTAATGATTTGAAGTATTTAGGTTTTGGATTCTACCACGATAAAACCATAGGAACATGGAAACTGCGAGCACATGAAAGCAGTATAAAGAAATTCAAACAAGCACTGAAAAGACTTACGATAAGGAAAAACTCTATGAAAATGGAAGAGAGAATCAGAAAGCTGAATCAAGTAATCAGAGGATGGATAAACTATTTTTCGATATGTAATATGAAAACATATATGGAAAAGATAGATGCCCATTTGAGAACAAGATTGCGAGTGATAATCTGGAAGCAGTGGAAAGTGCCAAGCAAAAGGCAGTGGGGCTTACAGAAACTTGGAATCGGAAAAGATTTAGCAAGACAGACATCTTATATGGGAAACCACTATCAATGGGTCGTAACGAAAACATGTGTAGTGAGAGCAATCAGTAAAAGAAAACTAACCCAAAAAGGATTAGTCAGTTGCCTAGATTACTATACGAAACAACATACTTTGAAATTGAAACGAACCGCCATGTGCCGAACGGCATGCATGGTGGTGTGAGAGGGTAATTAAATTTACCCTACTCGATTTGTATGACGGGCATGCCCGTATTCTGTGGTGGAAGTCCACAAAGGCGTAGCTATCAACGAACTAAATAGCGACTGGCAAGTTTCATATCGCGAGGTATGGGAGAGAAGAAGCCATAGCGAAATCGTAGCCCTACGAACAGAAAGCTGATAATAAGGCATATATGGCGGGCAAGTTGGCAAGAAACAACGAAGCCCAAAAGATAGCCGTAACCCATGTATGTAAATCAGGAGGGTAGATGAGGAAAGAATACGGACTTATCCCGTGAGGTCTCATTGGCTCAATAGCGAGACGTAGAACGACGTGCAGTGAGGAGTAGTAACAACGAACAATGAGAAGTCAGCAGAGGTCATAGTAGGTGGAA
>CAJTJP010000052.1 GCA_910576855.1 Erysipelotrichales bacterium | reverse complement strand
TTTTATAGCGATAGGTAAGATTTTGATACAATCTCCATCTTTTCCCCCGCTCCACACCGTGCATGCGACTTTCACCGCACACGGCGTTCCATCTAATTCTTTAAAAGTTGATATCTGTTAAATTACATTTCTTACGCAATTTGTTGAGTTTTATCATTTGCTTTTTATTCAGATTGAATTTACTTAGTAGCTTCTTAATTGTTTCCTCTCTAGTAGCGTGGATTAGTCTGTGTATATCCTCATGTACAATGATAAGGTTATTAAACTTATCCGTACCGCCATGTGAAACAGGAATGATGTGATGACAGTGTGTTTCTCTAGCTATCAGAAACCACTGTGATACTGCACATCTTCCTCGCTGGCTAGAATATTTGGATATTCGATTATCCATATATTCCACTTGTCCGTTTTCATAGGGTATATTTAAGAGATGGTTTATTTCTTTTGTAATATATCCATCTAATTTTTTATACACCAGAGTTCGTCCGTCTTTTGTATAGTTGCACATTTTATTATTAAAGGTCATTGTCTTTTTCCATTGCACGTCTGCTAAAGGAAAGAGCGATATTCCTTTTATCGTGAATGTGCGGAAGTTGTTTTTAAACAGCTTTTTATACAAAGGCGGAGGACTTCTTGGAACACCGTATTTTGCTACCGACTTTAATCTGTTGTATAAGGTCTTGAGTGTCTGATAATGTATTTCCGCAAAATCTACATTTACATGAGATGCGGTCTCATAATAATTCCTAACTCCTAGAATATAGGAATTGTAGTTCCTAATCAATTTATGATTAGTGTTTTGCTGTATTTCTTTTACTCTTTGCCTTATTTCCTGTTTTATCTTCTCTTTGCTTTTTCTTGATACAAAGGTGTTTGTTACATACTGCTTTCTTTTCTGCACGACCTTCATTTCAAAACCTAGAAACTCTGACCTTCTTCTCCTTAGATTTGTAATCTTTGATTTTTCAGGTGAGATTTCTAAATCAAGCTGATTTTCCAGATACCCTTTGACCGCATGGTATATCTTGATTGCACTTTTATGTGTTTTTGTAAATATCCTTGCGTCATCGGCATATCTTACGATATACATTTCTTTTAGATTGGTTGTTTTTAAAGCTCTATGCATTTTACCTCTACTGTAGACGTGGCTTGATTGAAAAGTTTCCCACTGATTGCTTATCCACCAGTCTAAATCGTTCAATACCACATTTGATAGTAATGGCGAGAGTATTCCGCCTTGAGGAGTACCACATGTTGGTATACCTATACCTTTTACAGGAGCTTTCAACATCTTACCAATGATTGCTAATACTCTTTTATCCTTGATACCGATGTTCCATAATTGTTTTATCAATCTTGTATGATTCACATTGTCGAAGAATGATTTTATATCCATATCTACGACATAGTGATTTCCTGTTCTGCTCATGATGAAACAACATCTTGCTAATGCATGTTTGGTAGAACGATTCACACGAAATCCATAGGAATGTTTATGAAATCGTGCTTCACATATTGGTTCAAGTATTTGCTTGAACATCTGCTGTATCAATCTATCCCGCATGGTTGGTATTCCCAACGGTCTTTTCTTTCCATTTGGTTTTGGTATTTCTACCCTCCTTACCATTTGCGGTTTATAATCCTCTAGCGTTTCTCTTATCTCCTTTATAAATTCTTCTTGATTTTCTATCTTATATTTATCAATCGTAATAACATCTGTTCCAGCCGTGGAACTTCCTGTATTGTTCTTAATATTCCGATAGGCAAGTAGAATATTGTTTTTAGAAATAATGAGAGTGTAAAGGTCTATGCCTTTGGTATCATAGTTTTTGCTTTTGTCATACAACCAATCAAAAGTATTTTGCATATCGTAATACTCATTGTTTCTTAATTCTGTACTCACTGATGGTTTATCCCTTTCTGAATAACTTGTTCCCATCATCTTACCCGACCCTGTGAGTTTCATTTAACTTTATCAACTTTTCAAAGAACTAGACTTGGGGCTATCCCTCCATCATGTTTCCATGATTTCATTGGTACTGTGCCCCTACTTTCACGAGGATAAAAACATTTCGTTTCCACTTATAGTTACCGTCCCGATAACAGTCGTTTGATATAGACGTTCCTCGCTTACGACGTTCCGAATATCCTAGCTTTACATATATCCGTAGGTGCCTGCTATGAGCCTGATGAATTATACCCTCATTGTTAGGTATCCCGAATTTCATATCAAAGATTCTTACTTTTCGGTATTCATCGTTGCTTTACACAACCCTCTGTCTTTCAACAGAGTCTTCGTATAGACCCGTACATTCGCAGATTCGTCAGTTCAAAAGAACATTCTCACCATAGATATTTTATAGCGTCCCGGCATATCCTTTGCCATATGATTTCTCACTTAGGCATTGTTCTGCCGACTTCACCTAGCTTCATACACATTCATGCTGTTACAATCCTGTGCATGTAGGAGTATCAGACTGTTTGTTTCAAGCCAACATGACGGCTATCATTCCAAACATCAGATATTCAGTTGTGATTTCCTATTTAGGAAACCCTCCTATTTCGTGCTTATGCACTTATAAGGAAACGTCTCGCACCTTTGATGTAGTA
>CAJTJP010000051.1 GCA_910576855.1 Erysipelotrichales bacterium | reverse complement strand
CGCTTTGATTGCTTTCTCCACTTCAGATCGAATGGTTTCATCTATTTTCAAGATCTTTATCGCTTCATTTAAGGTGATTTTCATTTCTTTCATCAAGCTACGGACATTATCTGTTGCCATTTCAATACGTCCTTCTGAAAGGCCTTCAACACGTCCCTCAGCACGTCCTTCTGCTCGTCCTTCTGCTCGTCCTTCTTCTCTTACGCCTTTTGATAAGTCGCACATACCGTCCATCTCCTAGTATAATGTAATCGACTTATCCAATGAGTCAAATTACACCTATCCTTTTCTAGCTGATTTTGTTAGAATTGTAAAGTGAATGTGTACTTTAACATCTCCTTGTAGCTAGACTACCCAGACGAGTTTATTGCCACAACACTTGACCGTAATTGTGATAAGTTGGATAAGTCTTTACCAATTCGGGTATGTTATGAACTTGTATTTCTCGCTAGGATCTTTGGTTTCTTGTTTGTGGATCTCACATCACGTCAGAAAGGAAGTGCTTCTATGTTTTTTATTGGTATTGATGTCGGTAAGTTTAATCATTGCTGTGCGGTGTTGAATTCGGAAGGTGAAGTCCTCGTGGAACCGTTTTTCTTCCAAAACAACAGTGACGGCTTTGATTTACTCTTACATAACATCAAGTCTTTTCATTCCTCTCGTCATATGTGCGGTTTAGAATCAACCGGTCATTACGGGGATAATCTCCTTCGTTTTTTACTTGACAATCATTTTGAAGTGGGGCTTATTAACCCCATCTCTACCGATGCCAAACGTAAAGAGAAAATCCGTAAAACTAAGAATGACAAGAAAGATTCTTTGACCGTTTGCGCTGTTCTTCAATCCAGAGAATATACGCATATGACCAAAAACAAGTTATCCTTGCGTGAAGGCAAGCAACTGACTCGTTATCATCATGATCTTACTCGTTCTCTACATCAAGCTAAGAATAAGCTTCAGAAATGCATCGACATTGTTTTCCCTGAATTTAATGACGTTTTCGCTACTAAGTATTCCAAAACCTATATGGCTGTGTTAAAGGAATGTGGTTCTGCAAAAGCCGTTAGAAACACTCATTTGACTCATCTAAAGAAAATCATCTCAGATGCTTCTAATGGTAAGCTCAATTCTGTTTATCCTGCACGCTTGAAAGAATCAGCGAAAACTTCCATTGGTGAGGATAATGCAGTCATAACTCTTGAAATCAAACAACTCATTGATAGTATTGAATTGATTTTGAATCAACTTTCTATCGTGGATAAAAAAATAGAAGAATTGGCACGCCAGCTCAACTCTCCTATTTTTACAATTCCCGGTATCAGTTGGATTACCGGTATGTCCATCTTATGTGAATTAGGTCCGATTGATCACTTCAGTTCTCCTTCTAAAGTCATCGCTTATACCGGCTTGGATTGCACTGTTTATCAATCAGGTCAATATAACGCAGATAAGACTGCGATTACCAAGCGTGGATCGCCTCACATAAGACTTTCACTCTATCAAGCAGCATTGCCCGTTTGTAGGCTTAATACTACTTTCAACGTCTATTATAACCGAAAACGTTCAGAAGGTAAATCCCATCGTTGCGCTCAAGGTCATGTTGTTCGTAAATTATTAAGAGTCATTTTTAAATTGCTTACTGAAAACATATGTTTTGATCCTGCTTTACTCAAATAGTATATATCTATCCTATGCTTCAAACAGGCTACATCGTTAGTTGTTTTCAGTGTACACATATTCACTTTTCAAAGATCGTACTTATTTCCCAACAGAATTTCAAGTTTTTGCTTGACTTCTATATAGTTGGCTTGTCTATCGCTCTTGTCATCATTATACCATAGTATCTGCTCAATTGATATTTTTTATCCTGCGCTGACATCTTTGCTTTAAATAATAGATTCAACATTTTCATCATGCCGTTTTTATCATCTTTATTATCATATTCACGTTTTGGATAAATCATCACGACTGACAGCTTATCATAATCCTCTTTCGGAAAGTGAAATTCTGTTTCCAAGCACTCCTCGGTTATTGTATACTTGTTTAATACACCTTCCATTGCTTTACTTGCATTCATTACGATCCAAATCGAATACACTTTCTTAAGATTTTGAAACTCAGAATTCTGAAAACCGCCCTGCATGTTTTTTTGTTTCGCCAATAATCTGCTGCAGTAATAGACCGCTCTGCTTAGGATAGGATACGGTGTATTACTGCTGTTTTGTGCTTCAACATTGATAAATAATCCAATTCTTTCATTCTCCTTAGAATTCGGCAGCTTCGCATCAAATAAGATATCATATTTGATTACGGCGCCGTGAACAGATTGATCCTCAACATTGCGACCTTGAATTTTATCTGCTTCCTCATCTAAGGACACATCCAACTGAGGCTCATGTTCGATATAAGAAGGTATTTCCTCTACCGGTATATCTCGATACTCAGCTACACACTCCTTCATAATCCGTGCCAGTATTTGTTTATTACTTAATATTTTCTTACAATACTCATCATATGCTTTGTTTAAATCATTGGTTTCAATCGCATCTGCGACTTCTAAATTAGCTTCCATAAATTTCCTCCCCACCGTTATATTTAACAAAATCGAAAGCCCCTAAACCGCTTCCTTTAACTGTTCCAATTATAACATATCTCATGATAAATTAATATCGGAAAATTAATTTTGTTTGATACAAAAAAAGGCAGCGGATATCCCATTTTCTTACTTATCCTCTGCTTTTTTAATACCCTATATTAATTTAGAATCCTGTTTTTAATTTCAGATTAATTAGTTCGCCGCTTTGATTGCTTTCTCCACTTCAGATCGAATGGTTTCATCTATTTTCAAGATCTTTATCGCTTCATTTAAGGTGATTTTCATTTCTTTCATCAAGCTACGGACATTATCTGTTGCCATTTCAATACGTCCTTCTGAAAGGCCTTCAAC
>CAJTJP010000050.1 GCA_910576855.1 Erysipelotrichales bacterium | reverse complement strand
CTCTTACTTGTTTCCGTGTATTCGTAGTAATCAAGCCCGCTTGTCGCATCACTGCTTGTCATTGTTACTTCCGCAGCTTGATTCATCCAGTTGCCGAAGCTTAATGCATTGATGAATCTTGCGATAACACTCTTATTGATTTCCTTCATCGATAATGTCGGTACATCAGGCGGTGTTTGATCGATCTTTAATTGATAACGTATTGCCTTTGCGATCAAGCCTGTACTTGAATTTCTTAAGTAGAAATCAGTCGGATAATCACCGTCTGTACTGTAGACTAACGGAGTAGTTTGGAAATTGATGCCGTCATTACTGATTTCATCATAACCGTTTTTGTTCGTTGTTGAAATCTGTACATCACTGATATACCAGTTATTTTTTCCTTTGGTTCCGGTTACCTTATAGTATCCTTCACCGTTATTCGGTAAACTGTTACTGTTGATTATCAATGTTCCCTCTTGATATTCAAATTCATAATTCGGATTGGATAAGCCGCTTGCCTGTATACCGTCTGTATATCTGCCCGGAACTTGATTATTAGGATACTTACTTGTGATAGTAAGTGTTCCTATATTATCACCTGTAACAGGCTGAGGATTATAGGTAGCACCATTATCTTTAAATGCTTGACCTACCGTTTTCGTTACGTCCTTTGGTTTTACGATGGTCTTACGTTTATTGACTGTGATTACCTTAGTAGCAGTCGATGCTTGATAGCTGCTTGTGCCGGCTTTTGTTACTTTTATTGTGAATGTACCGACACCGGTAACCGTAACCTTACCGTTACTTAACGCAGCCCCTGTACCGTTATCATTTTCAATCGTCCAAGATACTGCCCCGCTTCCTTGTCCGCCGCTGTAGGAAGGGGTGTAGGTATCACCATACATGAATGAATCATTACTTGTGATAGAAACAGGCGGATTCTGCGTAGGCAGCTGTGATACCGTTATCTGTTTCGTTACTGTTTTACTGTTGTAGTTAGTGTTACCCGCAACTGTAGCTTCTAAGGTAAATGTACCACTGCTTAACAGCTTGAATTTATTTCCGACAATCTGCGCTACACTGTTGCCGTTTGTGATTGTATACGTTTCATTTTCTCCGCTGTCATTACCCGAAGTAGTTATCGCTATTTCTTGATTTAATTGAAACGGATAATTCGCTTGATTTGTTATCTGATAATTGTCTTGATTCTTTTTATTGACTGTAATAGAAACTGTTTTCGTAAATGCCATATCATTACCATCAGTACCCGAAACAGTCACGCTATAGGTTCCTGCGTCTAAATCAGTACCTTTCACCTTTAAGGCTCCTGTAGTGTCAATACTGAAGTGTGCTTCATCACCGCTACTATCTAATTGAATCGTTTTAATATTAGAGGTAGGCTCACCTGCGGGATACGATAGTGTAAATGTACCGATCGTGTTATTTACCTTTGTTGGATTATCACCGTAAGTAAGGTTTGAATTAACCAATGAGAAATTCAAAGTCGGTTCAGGATTGTCCTTCACTTCAAATTGATAATCCTGTGTATTGCCGTAAGAGTCCGTTACTGTTAAGGTATAGGTGCCTATTGTCAAGGTTTGTCCGTTATAATCACTTGTGTTTCCCGATGAATCGGTAATTGTAGCTGTATAGGAATTCCAACCATTTTGATCGTCAGGTACATCAAGATTGATTATATCACTTATTGAAATATCGTTTTTCTCTGTCGGAGAATAATCAGTTAAATGCGGTGCAGCTTTGTATAAATCAACGATAAATTCTGCTGTCATGACGCTGTTTTGAACTATATATTTTCGATAAATCCGTTGATTTGACGCAGCAATCTCAATAATGTTATCAACAAAACCAGAGCAATTTTGTTGATAACTACCGACGGGATCTTCGACCTTACATGTCAGATATTCCGTGGTAGCTGAAACAGCTTTTAAATCAATAGCACCATTATATTTTTCTTGGTTCTTGTAAACTGTACCCCCTACCTTTTTTTCAGCCAATAACTGCAATGGAACAGATATCTTCCATTCGTGTGGCTCGCTCAATCCATAATAAATTCTTCCATCCTCTGTTACTCGTACGATCCAACTATTATATCCACCGAGCTTAACAATATCACAGCCCGGATCATAAGGTTCTATGTTCTCAATTGCTCCGCCGACCTTTTTATAAAGTTTACCATCACCGATGAATATAACGTTATTAAAACCACCATTAGTTGTCTTATCCAATCCCCATATTGCAACACCACCGACTTCTGATAAACCATTTACGGTTGCTTTTAACTCTACCGAGTAAGTTGCAGTAGTGCCTTGCTTTCCGACAAGATAGGCTCTTGTTTCGTCCCCATCCTGAACTAATACGGCTAAAGAGGGATTTACACCCGAAACCCAATTAGCCGCAATATCTACCACATTAGTAAATACATCTGTTTTATTTTCTCTATATATTTGTGTCGGAGTATTAATATTATTTTTTTTGCTGATTCCGTCATAAATAGAACCCCCCCATGTAAATATTGTACCGTCATTTTTTAATGCATATAAAATATTAGGCTCTGTACGAACAAGCTTTTTCACATTATTAATCGGTAATAATTTAAAGGTTGTGCTTGATTCAGTGGTTCCGTCTCCAAACTGACCTTTACTGTTATCTCCGCTCGCATATACATTGCCATTTTCTGTAACAATGAAATAAGTTCCCTCTGTAGCTACTAAGGAAGCTATTTTGTCCGATATTCCCGGATTCACTTTTATCGGATAAGTATAGCTTGTGTTAGTTGTACCGTTACCAAACTGCCCAAAGGAATTCTTTCCCCACATATATAAAGTATTATCTGTTCTTAAAGCCATACCATGGCCATAGGGTTCAGCACTCGTAATACTTTTCGAAGCCACCGCGGCCTTTGTTACTTCTGTCAACGGTGCATTATCTATATCCAACATTAAGTTCCATTTTAAATTTGCAGGATCATAAAAAAGTCGAGAACCATAATACATACGCTTTGTTTCAGTAATTACAAAGCCCGTTACCTCAGACATATTACTACCATTTGAGCTGAGAGCTTCGATATAATCAACTATCTTTTCTCTCCCATTATCATCCACTGCAGCACTTAATCGATTATCATCATTATATATTAACGGGATACCTATACTTATACCTACAAATAGGCATAAAGCTGTATAAAATATTTTTTTCATAAACATCCTACCTTTCTTAACTGTCTATAAATGTAGACGTTTCTGAACAGTCATTTTTGAATAGAAAATGACTGTTTTTCTATACAGAAACATATATTTCAATAACATTTTTCTATCTCTCTTAATGTCTACCTTAATAGACCTTATTTATTGAAATGTATCTTTCTGTTTCTTCTGGCTTGTCTTTTCTTATACTGTGCGTATATCATCGTAAGTGTTGTGATGATTAGTAATATCCACCAGTAGACCCACTTCGTATTATCACCGGTATTGGCACCGCCTAAGTTATTCTTAAATCCGGAATTATTACCATTATCATCTAACAGATTCTTATCGGGAATACCGTCTCCGTTTGTATCAATGTTATAGTCAGGATTGCCGTCACCGTCAAAGTCAATATTGACATCAGGTATCAGTCCTGCCATTGTGTCATAAGTAATTCCATTGATCGTAACCTCTTTATCAGGCTTCCAAG
>CAJTJP010000049.1 GCA_910576855.1 Erysipelotrichales bacterium | reverse complement strand
TTATGCCCTTTTTTGACTTATCTACATATACATTATAACTGAAAAACTAAAATCCACAAGACTTTTTTCTTGATATATCCTAATCCTGTCTATCTGCTTTCTTTTTGTAACAGTAAATTCTACTTATTTTTATGTGCTTTTTGAAGTGGAATTTAACTTTTCACTTCAGGATTTTATAATTTTTTATATTTTCGGATATGGATATATGATTTACAGAGGCATTATAAACTACTTTTTTCTGAAACAATGAAACAAAAATTGAAACATATTGAAAATTAATGAAAATAATATTTGACGTGAGCGAATAATAGACTTATAATGTTAATTAAGTATCAGAAAATATTTAAAAAGGAGTGATTATACAATGAGTAGAGTATACAATTTTTCTGCCGGACCATCAATGCTGCCGGAATGGGTGCTGCAGAAAGCTGCATCAGAAATGGTTGAATATGGACAAAGCGGACAGTCCGTCATGGAAATGAGTCATCGTTCAGCAGAATATCAAGCAATTATAGATGATTGTGAGGCACGTTTACGCAGAGTGATGAATATCGGTGATAACTATAAGGTATTGTTTTTGCAGGGAGGTGCTTCCTTACAATTTACCATGATTCCGATGAATCTGTTAGTCAATGGGCATGCGGATGTAATCAATACGGGACAATGGAGCAAGAAGGCAATCAAGGAATTGAATAAGCTGGGAAAAGCAGATGTGCTTGCGTCCAGTGAGGACAAAACCTTTTCTTATATTCCTGATGTGACAAAATTGGATTTTCATGAAGATGCCGATTATGTGTATATTTGTGAAAATAATACAATCTACGGTACTAAATATAAAACGCTTCCGGATACGAAGGATATTCCGTTGGTTGCGGATTTATCCAGCTGTATCTTAAGTGAACCGATTGATGTCTCCAAATACGGATTAATATTTGCGGGAGCACAGAAAAATATGGGACCTGCCGGATTAACCGTTGTGATTATTCGCGAGGATTTGATCGGGAATGCGAAGGAACAAACACCAAGTATGCTGGATTATCAAATCATGGCGGATAACGGCTCTATGTTCAATACACCTCCGACATATTCTATCTATATGTGCAATCTTGTTTTACAGTGGATCGAAGAGGAGATCGGCGGCTTAGAAGCAATGAAGCAACGCAATGAACACAAGGCAAAGCTTCTGTATGATTACCTTGATAACTCTAAGATGTTCTCTAATCCCGTGAATCCTCAGGACCGCTCACTGATGAATGTTACCTTTGTCAGCGGTGATGCAGAATTAGATGTTAAGTTTATCAAAGAAGCAAAGGCAAACGGCTTTATTAATGTAAAGGGACATCGAAGCGTCGGCGGTATGCGTGCAAGCATCTATAATGCGATGCCGCTTGAGGGTGTTGAAAAGCTAGTTGCATTTATGGAGAAGTTTGAAAAGGAGAATCAATAAACACATGAATTCCGGTGTGTATTAAGCGTTGTTATTGCAGAAGTCAAAACGGCAGAGCATGAATAAGGCTTCAATGAAAGAAAGTATTTCAATAAACAGAGAGGATAAACAACATGTATAAGATAAAAACGATGAATCAAATCAGTAAGAGCGGATTGGCACATTTGGGTGAGCAATACCAAATAGCAGATGATATCAATGCTCCCGATGGCATAATCGTTCGTTCAGCAAGTCTGCATGATACAAAACTCGATGAAAGTGTAAAAGCGATTGCGCGTGCCGGTGCCGGCGTAAATAATATACCGATACCCGCATGCAGTGAAAACGGCATCGTAGTATTTAATACTCCCGGTGCAAATGCCAATGCGGTAAAGGAGCTTGTGTTTGCCGGAATGCTGTTAAGTGCACGAAAAATATATCAAGGCATCTCATGGACAAAGAATGATACAGAAGGCGCACTTGATAAACGAGTTGAAAAGGAAAAGAAAAAGTTTGCCGGAACTGAGCTGAAGGGCAAATCACTCGGAATTATCGGACTTGGTGCTATCGGGATTCAGGTTGCGAATCTTGCGCTGAAATTCGGTATGGAGGTTTATGGTTATGACCCTTTTATATCGATTGATGCAGCATGGAATTTATCCCGTTCGGTGAAGCATGCGAAAAGCTTGACTGATATATATAAGAATTGTGATTATATCAGTGTTCATGTACCGTTAAACGATAAAACAAGACATATGATAGATGAAAAAGCAATCAGTGAAATGAAAGAGGGCGTTCATCTTTTAAACTTTGCGCGCGGTGAGCTGATAGCGGATCAGGATGTAATTGCTGCGATTGAAAACGGAAAGGTTTCTACCTATGTAACCGATTTCCCTAATGATGCTTTGGCGAAAGTAGAGCAGGTAATTACGATTCCGCATTTAGGTGCTTCCACAAATGAAGCAGAAGAAAACTGTGTAGTGAAGGCTGTAGAGGAACTTAAGGATTTCTTGGAGAACGGTAATATAACGAATTCGGTTAATTTTCCTAATGTAGCCATGGAACGTGGAGAAGGTGAACGCATTGCGGTAATTCATCGTAATATTCCAAGTATGCTTGCACAGATTGCGGATACACTGGCAAAAAACAATGTCAATATTGCGAATATGATAAACAAGTCTAAAAATGATTATGCGTATACATTAATTGACTTAGATAATCAAATTGATGAAGCTAAGCTTGCTGATTTACAGTCGATTGAGGGAATTATCAGAGTAAATGTCTATCCGGCTGTATAAATATAAAAATGAAGGAATCGCTTCGTTTCTTATATTTAATAAGAAGGTCGAGACGGAACAGGCAGAGAACTGTTTGTTATCGATGTTCAGTAAATGAGAATGTCATCGGATAAAATGGGGAATGTTGATTGAAAAGAAACTGTATGCATGTTTTTAAATAGTGTAAATTGACTCAGTCACTGTATCATATCCGAAATTAAAATAAATATTGATCGTAATGATAAAGCGAGCACCGGTATAAGAAAATGTACTTGATGCTTGCTTTTTCTTTACTTGCTATGGGAGAGATAAGCATTGCGTTATAAGCAGCGATATTCATCGGATAAGGATAAGAAGATAAAAGGGGTATATGTATTAAGGATACGCTAATAAAGAAAATAATATAGGATACTTAAAAGGAAAAGGATCATAAAAAAGAAAATAATGAAAAACTAGGGCAACGAATAGAAAAACAAAGAAGTACAAAGGAAAAGAGAGAGAAATAAATAGGATAAGGTAAGGGAAACAAGGGGAAAAGGGAAGCGGGAAACAGGCAGAAAGGGCAGATAAGTACAGTACGAATAAAAAAAAGGAAAAAAAGTAAAGAAAAAGATTGACAAGAGAAAGAAGAGTGTTGTATCATATACGAGCGCCAAAAAGCGCGAACCGGTCTTTGAAAACTAAACAGGAAACGTCAATTTCAAATATCAAAAGATATTTCGGAAAACAAAAAAAGAAAAAAGCGCAAAGCGCTTGAGCTAAATCAAATGGAGAGTTTGATCCTGGCTCAGGATGAACGCTGGCGGCATGCCTAATACATGCAAGTCGAACGAAGACTGTTGAAAGCTTGCTTTTAAAAGACTTAGTGGCGAACGGGTGAGTAACACGTAGGGAACCTGCCCATGTACCCGGGATAACAGATGGAAACGTCTGCTAAAACCGGATAGGTATAGACAAGGCATCTTGGCTATATTAAAGGACCTTCGGGTGCGGACATGGATGGACCTGCGGCGTATTAGCCAGT
>CAJTJP010000048.1 GCA_910576855.1 Erysipelotrichales bacterium | reverse complement strand
TATCCTGCACGCTTGAAAGAATCAGCGAAAACTTCCATTGGTGAGGATAATGCAGTCATAACTCTTGAAATCAAACAACTCATTGATAGTATTGAATTGATTTTGAATCAACTTTCTATCGTGGATAAAAAAATAGAAGAATTAGCACGCCAGCTCAACTCTCCTATTTTTACAATTCCCGGTATCAGTTGGATTACCGGTATGTCCATCTTATGTGAATTAGGTCCGATTGATCACTTCAGTTCTCCTTCTAAAGTCATCGCTTATACCGGCTTGGATTGCACTGTTTATCAATCAGGTCAATATAACGCAGATAAGACTGCGATTACCAAGCGTGGATCGCCTCACATAAGACTTTCACTCTATCAAGCAGCATTGCCCGTTTGTAGGCTTAATACTACTTTCAACGTCTATTATAACCGAAAACGTTCAGAAGGTAAATCCCATCGTTGCGCTCAAGGTCATGTTGTTCGTAAATTATTAAGAGTCATTTTTAAATTGCTTACTGAAAACATATGTTTTGATCCTGCTTTACTCAAATAGTATATATCTATCCTATGCTTCAAACAGGCTACATCGTTAGTTGTTTTCAGTGTACACATATTCACTTTTCAAAGATCGTACTTATTTCCCAACAGAATTTCAAGTTTTTGCTTGACTTCTATATAGTTGGCTTGTCTATCGCTCTTGTCATCATTATACCATAGTATCTGCTCAATTGAATAAACTATACATTAGGCATCAATAGTTCTATAAATACTGCAGATAAATAACCTCTTATATGTAGTGAAACCGGTTCCTATTTCAGATTCTTTTCAAAGTCCTCTGCCCAGTGATTATAAGCCTTCAGTTTGATATAATACGGACTGTTCAATTCTTTTAAAAAGCTGTAATAGGGTAGAATCTCTTGAAATTCCGCCGATGTTTTTTGTTCCATCTCAACATGACAATGTGCCCATTCTCGCAGCTTATAGTATACCTCTTTTTGCGTATAGGTGCCTGTGGTATCCGTATAGGTAGCTGCGTTGCTTTGAACGATCGCATCGTTTGTATTTGATATCATTGAAACACCGATACCGCCGCCGACTGCGCTGATCGCTACCAAGGAAGTTGCCGTCATAATGATATGCGGTTCACTTCTTGCGAAGCTGAGGTAAGAGGTATGAGGTCTTGCGTGCATCAGCATGCTGAAATCTTTTCGCATCGCCGTAAATAAAAGCAATGGAAGCGGTAAAAATATTTTAAATTGCTCAACATCTTCACTTAGTTCCATTTTGCGTTTTAATGCGGTTTTAGCACTCACAAGTCGGCTTTTTACGGTACCTTCAGGTATTTCTAAGACTTCGGCTATCTCCTTTATCGATAATTGATTAAAATACATCAAGAGTAATATTTCTCTTTGATTTTCTGTTAATTGGGAAAGCATCTCCATGATCCATTCATGTCTTGATAAATCACGGACATGGTTTTCTCCGGACATATAGACGCGTTTTTCCTCAATCGGCATGGTACTTACAATATCGGGATCAAGTATCGTGTATTTATTTTTTCTGAATATTTTGTTGCATTTGGATAAGACAATTTGAAGCATCCATTTTTTAAAGTTTTTTGCTTCTCGCAGTTCCTTTATGGCGGTGCGTATTGTGATGAAGCTTTCTTGTACGGCGTCTTGTGCATCAGCGTCACAATTCGTGACCTTCAATGCGAAATAATAGGCTTGTTTGTAAAAGCCTTGATATAGTTCATTAAATGCCAACTCATCTCCAAGCTGTGCCTTTTTTACTAAATTTAACTCATGATTGCTCATACAAATACACGCACCTCTCTTTATAGAGACTTTTTAGAACGAAAAAGAACGTACTATATACAACTTTTTTCGTCTTTTTTCATCTTTTTTCGCTTGTTTATATTTTAACACAATTTTATGCTTTTTTTATAATTTTTGATTAATTATTTTTTACACAAGGTGATACTTCACATTTTTCTGCAACAGAAAACAGATAGAAAGGGCTCTATCTGTTTTATAGGGTGTTAGGATGACTCTCTTGTTGATGTTTTTTTGCAGATGAAATGGAGGAGGACGGCTGTGGAAAGCAGAAGCGCTGCATAATGGATATATTTGTTTGTTGAATCTCCCGTAACAGCTCCGCCGGTATTATCGCCCGGGTAATAGCTTCCTTTAACGTCTGTATCGCTGTCCTTTGGTTCATTGGGATCGGGGATTTCCATTGTGTCATATTCGTAAGGTGATTGGGCGTTTTGTGTCGGTTTCCATTCCTTTAAATCGATTAGATTCTTCTCGGGATAACCGTTTCCGCTGACATCAATGTTGTAGTCTGGCTTCCCGTCTCCGTTACTGTCAATGTTAATATTCGGTATTTCATCACCGTCACTGTCGATATTGAGATCAGGAATTCCATCTCCGTCAAGGTCGATGTTTAAGTCCGGTAGGCCATCATTGTCTGTATCGATATTGATTTCCCTTTTTGCCTCGGATTCATCAATCGAGTCATACGTGAATTTATTTTGTTTGTAATTCTTCTTCGGGTTCCATTCGTGCAGCTTGACAATGTTTAGGGAAGGCGTTTCGTTATCCTTCGAGATATTTAAATGAGGTTTGAAATCTCCCTGATTATCGATATTGATATCGGGTATGCCATCATTGTCTATGTCCACATTGATTTTAGGCTTGGCGCTTGTCCCCGTACAGTATTCCTCTAGGATTCCGTTGTCAGGGTCTGCCTTTACGCATTTTGTCGGCTTCCAGTCTGATTTTTTTAATATGACTAGATTAAGATCGGGTTTTCCGTCATAATCGGTATCGATATTTAAATCAGGTAATCCATCTCCATCACTGTCGATATTAATATCAGGAATACCGTCATAATCTCTGTCACCGTTTACTACGATCCATTGGGTTTCATCATTTGGGTCTTTCCATTTGATGTTTAAATCAGGACATCCATCTCCGTCAGGATCGTTGAAATCAGGTTTACCGTCTTTGTCTACATCCACATCGATTTTCTTTAACTCCACCTCATGACAGCTCTCGGTATTTGTGTTTCCTGCATTGTCGGTCGGTATTACGCATACCTTATATTTGCCTACTGTTTCACTGATTGTGATACTTGCCTTTTCATTTGTGACAGATAAGGTTCCATCCTTGATTGGCTCATCAGCTCCGTCTACGATTTTATATACCTTGTATGCGATTTCCTTTGTGCCGCTTACCTTCAAGTCATCCTTTTTGTCACTTGTCGTTATCTCAAATGATGTTCCCGGTTTAAAGAAGATTCCGCCGCTTAGCTTATTAATAATATCCTGTAGCTTATTATTTGCATCCTTTGCCTTGATACCTTTTACCTTCGGTGGTGTCTTATCAATTCTGATGATTTCTTGCTTCTCTTTTGTGATAGCTCCACTGTCCTTTTTCATCCAAAAGCTTTGGTTGGTTTCTCCTTCCTTAGTGACAGTTACTTGACTAGGCTTCCATGTGCTTTGGTCTAACGACATATTGATATACTCGTTATGATCGCTGATGATGTTCACATCCTTATTTATCCATCCGCCTGTATATAAGGTATTGTTTCCGTCATCTAACTCTAAATGATACCAATCATCCTCAATGTTTTCCTCTTTGATTGTGAGGGCTCCTTCCTTAAAGCTAAAGCTGTAGTTTGGATAAGTCCTGTTTAATATGTTACTGTCTCCCTTGATTGGATAAGCACCT
>CAJTJP010000047.1 GCA_910576855.1 Erysipelotrichales bacterium | reverse complement strand
AGAAGTCTTTGACGATATAAAGGAATTCGTGATTTTTAGATTTTTGAATAGAGAGACGCATAAAGAAAACCTCCTAACAATACTATTATAACACAACATACGAGAATATACGATATAAAAACACAATAAATTTGACAAAAAATATAATAAAAAATCCTTAATTTAAAGGATGTAGTGATTGTTCATTGTTTTTTCATGTGTTAAACTCCCGTATAAATCAACATCAAATCAAATACGTTTTTCTACCTATCTTTTAACAGTTATGATATAATAAAGAAAGGTGATAATAATGATAGGCTATCCTAATAAAAAAAGTATTCCCGTAAGTCATCAAGTACGCGATAACTACATGGGACGCGGAATGTCTTTAGAAGATGATTTAAACAAAAGCAATGAATACTATTTAGAGATTGAGCGCGCCGTAATTCATAAGAAGCCGATACCGGTACAAATTGTACGAGTCGATTATCCGCAAAGAAGCGCAGCTAAAATTGTAGAGGCCTACTATAAAACACCGAGTACGACCGATTATAACGGTATCTATCGCGGCAAAGCAATCGATTTCGAGGCAAAGGAAACAAAATCAAAGACCTCATTTCCGCTCAGCAATATTCATCCGCATCAAATCAAGCATTTGATGCGAGTGCTGAAGCACGGCGGAATCGGCTTTGTGATCATACGCTTTTGTGCTTATGATGAAACTTATCTTGTCGATGCACAATATATGATACAGCGATATCAACAAAATGAAAGTAAATCTATCCCCTATGCAGAGCTAAAGGACAACGGATTTTTAATCAAACGCGGCTTTACTCCGCGATTACATTATTTGGATGTTGTCGATCAGTGTTATTTCAAGGAGGAAGCATGACATGAAAGAAACAAAACAAAAGATTGCTGCACCTAAAGCAAACAGAGCGAAACTGAAAAAGCCTAAAGAAACTGCTAAAAAAGAAAAGAAACTGAACAAGCGAAAAATCTTGAATTCGATTCTTGTTTGTATTCTGTCGCTGATTGTTATCAGCGGTGTATGTGTATTCGTGATGATAGCTAATATTATGAAGGATGCAAAATCACTGACTGCATATAAATTTCAAAGTCAGGACAGTACTCCTATTCTATCAAGCGAGGGCGATGTATTGGTCGAGGTAGGCTTGGAAAATCGTCAAAGCATCAGTTACGATCAAGTCCCACAGACAACGATTGATGCCTTCCTTGCGATTGAAGATTCACGCTTCTTTAAACATAACGGATTTGATTTGCCGCGTTTTGCGATGTCGGCGATCAATAACCTTCGCAACGGTGATTTAGGACAAGGCGGTTCTACCCTCACAATGCAGATGGTGGATAATGTTCGTAAGAGTGATCCTGACTTCGATGAATCAAATGCAAGCAGCTGGCAGAAAATCGAATGGAAGGTCCAGGAAATATTTTTGAGCATGCAGGCAGAAAACAGTATGACGAAGGAGGAAATCCTGATCAACTATCTAAATAAGGTAAACTTCGGTAATTCGGCTCGCGGAATTCAAAAGGGTTCTGAATATTACTTCGGCAAGGACGTCTCACAGCTGAACCTCAGCGAAAGCGCATTTTTAGCCGGTGTTGTTAATGCCCCTAACCTATTTAATCCTTATAAGGGGACACAATGGAGTGAGGTATCACAATCATGGATCAATTTCTATGATTATGCGATAGAGCGCCGAAACGATACGTTATATCAAATGCTGAACCATGGGTATATCAGCGAAGAAGAATATTACTTAGCTAAAAGCACAGAGCTTGCTTTCCAATTAAAGGGTGAGCGTTTCTTCCAAAGTGATTCTAATGATACGATCCTTGATCTTGTCAGAAAAGAAGCACTGGAAAAATATGATATTGATATTTATACGACGAGTGCAGTTGTACACACCTCAATTGACAGTGATGTACAGCAAACCGCTGATAAAATAATATCAAGCGACGGCGTCCCTCAGGCGGACGGATCTGTTTATGCTTTTCCGAACAAGGATAACTTTGATATCGGCTCAACAGTTTTGAATACAAAGACCGGTGAAATTGTCGCATTGATCGGAGGAAGAAGCTTCAGTCTTGATGACTCTACTTCAAAAAATCAGGTAAATGAGCGCCATCAAACCGGATCTACGATCAAGCCGGTGCTTGATTACGCTCCGGGCTTCGATTTGTTGGGATATGCGACCTCGCATACCTTTGCCGATATACCTACCGATATTTACGGTGACGGTCGTGCGGTTAAAAATTCAAATAATAAATATCAGGGCGACGTTCCCTTCGCAGAAGCAGTTTCCAACTCCTATAACACTACGGCAAGTCAATCATTGATTGATGTAGTAGAGGCGTGGGGAGAGGATAATATCAAGAATTATCTTCGTAAACTCGGCTTTGAGGAAGAAATCGTAAAAGGCTTTAACCTGCAGTATGGAATCGGCGGCAGCAACATGAGCGTTTCTACAAAAACACTCGCAGCCGCTTATGCGATTTTTGCGAATGACGGAAAATACATTGAGCCTCATATTATCACAAAAATCGAATTCCCCGATGATCCGGAAAAAGAAACAATCGTAGCACAATACGATCAGACACAAACTCTATCTGCACAAGCTGCGTATCTAATGTCTGACATCTTACACAGTGCAGCTAACACGAATGTCTTTATGAGCCAGCTATGGCCGCAAGTCGGATATCCGGTATACGGTAAAACAGGAACCAGTGACTGGGGCGATTCCGGTGTATCACACGGTATCCCCGAAGGCTCAATCCGCGATGAATGGATGGTAAATTACAGCGGCAACTATGTTGTGGCTACATGGGAAGGACATAACGGTTATGATTATATCAATTCTCAGCTTCTGAATCGTAACGTACCCGGTCATATCAATCGTGCATTATTTGATACTCTGTCAAAGAAGCATGATATGGGATCGGTAAAAAATCCGGGTGGAATCAGCACCATTTCCCACGTAAAAGGCAAATACCCATATGCAGCACCGAATGAGGGAATGCCTTCCGATATGATTATCAGCGGTATGATTCGCAGCGATAAAGCGAAGCTGACAAAGCTTACTGCCGATGATTTAAAGGATTTAACCAGCTTTAAGGCATCTCCTAATGAGAGTGACGGAAGTCTGATACTGAGCTTCTCTGCTTATCCTGAAGCCGATAAAACGAAAGCGGCTTCTCACAAAAAGACATATAATGTTCTTGGTATAAAATTCACCGGCAATGTGTACTACAGTCCTGTGTTCGTGTTCGGCAGGGTCGTATATAAGGCGGATATCAAGGTAAACGGTACAACGGTACAAACAATCACGACAAGCGATTCGAAATCCGGTCATCAATTAAACGCTGACTACTCCGGACAGAAAATTGAAGTTTGTGGCTATTATGGTTATGAACATGATAATAAGCGCTCCAACGAAATATGCACACAAGTAACGATGCCTCAAAGCGTCAATCAAGCCGACTTCACTACTTTGATCAGCTTGATCGAAGAGGCAAATACTTATTTAGATCCAACCAAATATGAATCTGAATATGTGCTGAAATTGAACAGCGCAATTAATGACGCTGCCCTGCTGACTTATGAAACAGATGTAACTCAAGAGGAAATCGATGAACAGCTGCGGCTTTTACAGGAAGCATTGGTTGAAGTCAAACGACATCCGATCAGCAGCCAATATTAACGACAAAAAGGAGCTGTAACGCATAAGTTGATCAATGAGATCATTCTATTGCATTACAGCTTTTTGTTATGCTATAAAAGGGAATGTTCAATAAACTTCGCTTTCTAACTGTTCATATGGCTTAGGATCTGTACCTTTGTGGATTGTTTGAGCACAAAAAAACTCGTCCCCACTAATTAACGAAAATTTTATGCTTTACATTTTTGCGCCAGACGGTAATTGTGGAATTTCATTAAATTATATCCTGCATATAACTTGAATATCTCTATTCCTACATTTTCTAGGCCTCTGCGTTTTATTCTCGTATAGAGTCGAGCTTGCTTGATGACTCCAAACACTCCTTCTGCTTGGATACTTCTTTGCTTTTTCATTTCTTTTCCCGTTTCTGTCCCTAGATTCTCATCTACTTTTCTCTGAAATTCCTCATTGATTGCATTTACCGTTATTGTCCTTCTGCTTGATTTTGTACAATCTTTTCGCCGTTCACATTCAGCGCAGCCTTCACAGCCGTATCTTTGGTTTATTTTCAAGTATCTTCCTCTTTCATCATATTCTTCTCGCAGCAGTATATCAAATACTTTTCCTGCTGGGCATATCTTATACCCATCTTCATTCTTCTTCCAATTCATCACATTATATTGCTTTTTCATGAACTTCCTATCGTTCTTTTTGGCATAGTAATTATATTTCATTCCCAATTCTATTCCGTTTTCAATATTGAAAAAATAATTATCGTAGCTTCCATATCCTGCATCTGTGATTGCCCATTTGGGATAGAATCCGTGATATTCCTTATTCTGCTCAAGAAATGGGATATATGTCTTAGTGTCTCCGGGTGTCTGATACACTCCTACATTCATTACGATTCCTCCACTTACGGCATGTTGGATGTTATAACATGGCTTCGATACTCCTGTCTGATTGTAATAATCATATTTTGTGTTCATCATTGTCGCATCATGATCCGTTTTTGAGTAACTATTTCGATTGCCGCAAATATATAAGTTTTCCTCATATTCGCTCAGTTTCAATGCATATT
>CAJTJP010000046.1 GCA_910576855.1 Erysipelotrichales bacterium | reverse complement strand
CCACAAGCTTTTTGATAACATCATACTTTAATTGTTCATTCATTCTTAGATCAACCTTTCTCATAATGACCTCTCTTTCTCATGAGGTCTTATTTTATAACATACTTTAGGACAAAATCAATTTCGTTACATTAAGACATTATCATTTTCGAATCATAATATCGTGTGAAATTACCGCTTTTAGGTTTACATCATAGGAAATGCTTGGTATAATAATAGAGATTATATATAAGGTAAGATAAGCGAGGTGCAGTATGGATAAAATCGGAAGCCTGCTGAAGCAAAAACGACTGGAAAAAGGGCTAACCATCGAAGCAGTCAGTGAAAAAACCCGTTTGACAATAAAACATTTGAAGGCGATAGAGGAAGGGGATATTTCTTATTTCAGAGATGACCTTTCTTATTTGCGTTTTTTCTTAAAGGCGTATTGTAATGCGCTTGAATTGGATTTTGAGGAAATTAAGGGTGAGTTACAGGATTCAATTGATGATTATACGACTTCTTTTACGAAAGAGGCTTTAAAGGAGCATGCGCAAATTGAAAGAGGTATTGCTAAAACCAATGAAAAAATAAGGAATTCGGAACAGCCGGAGGAAAGGAAGCCAAAGAAGAAAAAGCCGAAAAAGGCAAGAAGACACCGTAAAATCGATATTTCACTCGTTTCCTTTTTGGCAATCATCGTTGTGATTGTAATCGGCTTGATTTTCGCATTTGTAATGTGGTTTCAGGGAAATCAGCATATTGATGATGATGTCAACCAAAGACCGCCGATTGCGACCAAGGACGATAATACGAACGATGATAATAAACCGAAAGATAATGCTTCGGATAACAATGAAGCGACAGTACCTTCTGTTCCCGATAAACCGGAGGAAAAAAAGGAAATGAGTATTTCAAAGCCTGTCGAAGAAGACGGCAAGGCTGTTTATGAGATTGAAAATGCCGAAATCGGAAAGGAAATTGATATTGAGGTTACGTTCGCTTCTGACTCAAGTTTCCGTGTTTTAGTCAATGATAAGGAATTGAGTAATCCGCCGGCAAGAGGAATTCAGGCTCGCAAAACCGTACTTCATATTCGGGAAAAGGCAGAGGCTGATAAAAAAATTCTGTTGGCATTCGGTTTTATGCTGAATAACAGTATCAAGGTCAACGGAAAACAGCTTGAAATTCCTGCTTCTCTGTCTTCAAAGCAGGGAACTGGACTTATTGAATTTATTGTAAAGGGTGAATAATATGAATCTGCCAAATCGCCTGTCACTGGTACGTATTTGCATTGTACCGTTGATTGCCTGTATTTATTTGTTTCCGTATGCACAATTCGGAATTGAGGTTATGGAGCTTGATTTTGAATTCGTATCGTTGCGGATAACGAATATTATAGTTTTATGCTTATTCATTGCTGCATCAATTACTGATTTTTTGGACGGCTATATCGCACGCAAGCATCAGTTGGTAACTTCGTTCGGAAAATTTATTGATCCGATTGCGGATAAGCTGTTGATCAATACGATGTTTTTGCTGTTTGCGGTCAACGGTGCTGCACCGATCGTACCGGTCATGATTATGATTTGGCGTGATACGATTGTTGACGGCCTCAGAATGACTGCCGGCAATAAAGGGATAGTGGTAGCTGCAGGAATGATGGGGAAGGTCAAAACAGTAGCACAGATGCTGACAATCATCGTGCTTTTATTGAATAATTTACCGTTTGAATTGCTGCGCTTCCCGATGGGAGAGTTGTTATTGTGGTTCTCTATGTGTGTTTCAGTGCTCAGCGGGCTTTCTTATTTTATGCAGCTAAAAAATGTTATCATGGAAACTATGTGATATGGAAGAATTATTGAGACTGTTACAGGTAGAAAATCTTACGATCGGCAGCTGTGAGAGCTTGACTGCAGGCTTATTTACCGCTCGCTTTGCTGAGTTGAGCGGGGTATCTGAGGTTTTAAGAGGCGGCATCGTCACCTATCAAAGCGAGGTTAAAACAGATCTGGTCGGTGTTGATGAAAGGATAGTTGCGAAGCACGGTGTTGTGAGTGAGCAATGTGCAAGGGCGATGGCGGTTAATGCACGTAAGCTGTTGGGGTGTGATATTTGTGTTTCCTTCACCGGCAATGCGGGTCCTTCTGTTATGGAGGGTAAGCCGGTAGGCTGTGTATATTGTGCCGTTGCATTTGAAAATGAGGTTTTTGGGTATCATTTACAGCTCAGCGGTTCGCGAAATGAAATCAGGCTTGAGGCAGTGAACTGTATGGTTCAAAAGCTGATTAAGCTATTAAAGAATATGTAAAGGAGATTTTTACGTGGAAGATAAAAAAACAAAGAAAAGCGCTAAGGACACGGTAGCAAATACTAAGGATGAAGCGCTCAGCAAGGCATTAAAGGAAATTGAAAAGCAATACGGCAAGGGTGCGATAATGAAGCTCGGTGATCGCGGTGCAGTTGATGTAGATGCGATTTCCTCAGGCTCAATCAAAATTGATGAGGCACTCGGCATCGGAGGTTTTCCAAAAGGCAGAATCATTGAAATCTACGGTCCTGAATCAAGCGGAAAGACGACCTTAGCACTTCATGCAATTGCCGAGGTACAGAAAAAAGGCGGTCGCGCAGCATTTATCGATGCGGAAAATGCAATCGATCCCGTTTATGCGAAAAATTTAGGCGTTGATACAAACGAATTGATCTTATCACAGCCGGATAGCGGTGAACAAGCACTTGAAATCACTGAAATGCTGATAAGAAGCGGCGCTATTGATTTAGTCGTGGTTGATTCTGTAGCTGCCCTTGTACCGCAGGCTGAGTTGGATGGAGAAATGGGTGATGCTCAGGTAGGTCTTCAGGCTCGTTTGATGTCAAAGGCAATGCGTAAGTTGAGCGGTGTGATGAATCGCAGCGAATGTACGGCAATTTTTATCAATCAGCTGCGTGAAAAGGTCGGCGTGATGTTCGGTAATCCGGAAACGACACCGGGCGGCAGGGCGTTAAAATTTTATTCCTCGGTTCGTGTAGAGATTCGTCGCAGTGAAGCAATTAAAAACGGTACCGATATTATCGGAAACAAGGTCAATGTGAAAATCGTTAAGAATAAGGTAGCTCCGCCGTTTAAAACAGCACAAATCGAAATTATGTACGGTGAAGGTATTTCCTATATCGCCGAGGTGTTGGATTTATGTGTCGATCATGAAATCATTCAAAAAAGCGGGGCATGGTTTTCCTATGACGGTAATAAAATCGGTCAAGGCAAGGAAAGTGCCAAGCTGTATCTGAAGGAACATAAGGAGCTTTTAGAGGAGGTTGCGGCCAAGCTGATGGATAAGCTGCATCCCAAGGAAGCAGAAGCTTCAATAGGTGACACAAAGACAGAGGCATAAGAAGTATATGCAGACAGGATAACTCCTGTCTTTATTGTATCGCAGTAGGAAAGTAAGCGATTAATCAGCGCAAGGAGGCTTGTATGGAAATCACATCGGTTCATAATCCAAGGGTAAAGGCATGGGTGAAGCTGAAGGAAAAAAAGCATCGGGACAGCACGAGGAAATTCCTTGTAGCAGGAGAGCATTTGATTCAAGAGGCACTTAAGGCTGATTTATTATGCGAACTGCTTGTTTGTAAGGGAAGTGAGCCGATTACAGAGGGTGTACCTGTTTATGAGGTGACAAAGGAAATTTTACGCAAGCTTACATCGCTTACTTCCTCAGAGAATCAAATCGGTGTATGCGAAATGCCGCAGTATCAACAACACATGTGGGAGCGTATCATCGTGTTAGACGGAGTACAGGACCCGGGAAATCTCGGTACAATCATTCGCAATGCGATTGCGTTTGATTATCAGGCGCTTCTGTTATCAAACGACTGCGCGGATATTTACAATGAAAAGGTTATCAGAGCGACACAAGGTGCTTTGTTTCATTTGCCGATTCTGCGCTGTGAGCTTATGAAAAGCTTAGTTGAATTAAAAAAAGCACAAGTAACGATTTATGCAACTGCATTAAGAGAAAGCGTTCCTATGCAGAGTATACGTCCTGAGCCTAAGCATGCGCTCATATTCGGTAATGAGGGAACCGGAATCAAAAACGAAATTTTGCAGCTATGTGATTATCGTATAAAAATTGAAATGGCGGCATTTGAATCTTTGAATGTCGCTGTAGCTTCAGGCATATGTATGTATTATTTTTATCAATCTCAATAAGCAGTATTATGTATCGTTATGCAGGTTATGCTTCTTGATGTATAAACGGTAGTCAATAATCGAAGCTTGTATCGGTAAAAATGCAAATGATGTTCTTGACTTTATGTGTAATATGCTTTGGGGTAGGATAGATGCAGTATATAGCTTTTTATCAAACACTTTGATACCGGCACTATAATTCAACAGTATTACATTCAGCAAAGCGATTTGACAGATGATTAAGATAGGATTCCATGCGAAGTATTCAAAGGAGGAATTAGAATTGTTTATACTTCGTTTTTTCATCGGCTTACTGAGCGGTTTTTTGATTTATTATCTAAGCCTTACATGGATCGAATGCTTAAAGGAAACAATACATAAGCTCACAATAACATTTTTTCTAAAAAAGTTTTTTGATTTAATCGAATTAAAGCTGTCTTTCCCTTGTGTTACTATGGCTATCATAAGTACATATCTGGCTTGGAGATGTGGTGAAAGATATTTTATATTATGGCAAGCTGTTACTGTATTTAGCTTTTGTATGTGTCTGATCATGACAGCTTATATCGATATGAAAACGATGTTGATACCGAATGCTTGTTTGTATGTTTTGATTCTGTCAGGCCTTCCGTTTTTATTTCAACCGTTAGATCATTCATTGCTTCAGCGATTGTTAGGGAGCGTTGCGGCAGCAGGCTTGATGCAGACAGCTAATATGGTCAAGCGTGAGAGCTTTGGCTTTGGCGATATAAAGCTGATGCTCATATGCGGCTTTTATTTGGGATACAGACATACCATTATCGCGATGCTGTCGGCAATATTAAGCGGCAGTATGTTTGCAGTATATTTAATTTTAAGCAAAAAAGCGGTTTCTCATTCCCATATCGCATTTGCGCCGTTTTTATGTCTTGGAATCATTACAGCCATATTTTTCGGTGATGAACTGATGCTTACCTATTTCATGCTGTTTTATTCATAAGCTGCATGAAAATATGCAGCGCTTCTTAATGTTTGTATACATATTCATAAGGACGTGAAGTGCAAAAGTAACTTCCACTACTAAAGGTCGAAAAATATATAGTGGAAATAAGTGATACAAAAGCGATAAATAAAGAAAATATGAGAAGTTTCTAAGGAAGTATTGAAATAAAATCGTAGTTCATGGTATACTATCAACGTCATGTAAGAGAAATTTCAACCACGACAAAAGGAA
>CAJTJP010000045.1 GCA_910576855.1 Erysipelotrichales bacterium | reverse complement strand
CTGCAGCGAATGATGTAGAGGATGGAGATATCAGTGACATGCTTCAGATTACATTAGATGAAACAGATACTGCAGTACCGGGCTTCTATCATGTGGTTTATGAGATAACGGATCGCTTCAATAAAAAATGTGAAAAACAGATCACGGTTGAGATTCGTTACAATCAGTTGCCAAAGTTGGAAGCGAATAATATCACAATCTATGAAAATGAATTGACAAGTGCAGAGCTGATAGAACGTCTAAAAGAAAACGTAAGCGCTCATGATGCAGAGGACGGAGATTTAAGCGAACAAGTAAGAATCGTTTCAAACAATGTCGATACTACAATACCGGGTAATTATGAGGTTACCTATGAGGTCGTTGATTCTAAAGGTGCCATAGGCACAAAAACGATTGATGTAACAGTGCTTGAAAACCATGCGCCGATTCTACAGCTGTTTGTATCAAATAAGCGTTTTATTGAAGGGCAATACAGCCAAAGCGAATGGGAAACGCAATTAAGAATGAAAGGTGTCAGTGCTCATGACAGAGAGGATCGAGATTTAACCAATCGAATCCAAATCATCAGAGACAGCGTGAATCCGCAAAAGCGAGGGACCTATGAAGTGACTTATAGGGTAAGTGATCGCTTTGGAAAATCAACCGAGAAAACAGCGAAGGTGACCGTAGAGCCAAACGAAGCCCCGATCATTTATGCGAATGATAAATACTTCACAACGAATGATACAATAACAGATTCATTATTATTGAAAAATGTGTATGCGAGTGATGATCATGATGAGGATATAAACGAGCATATCATCGTAAAATCAAGCAATATCGAAAACGGTAAAGCAGGAAGCTATGAGGTGATCTATGAGGCAGTGGATTCCTTAGGCAAAAGCGCAACCCACACAATCACGGTACATATCAGCGAAGCCCATACACCGCCGATCACACCGCCAGTGCCAGAGGATATGGAAGTGCTGTATTGGTGGAACGGCAAACAACAAGGAATTATCAATGTGACAAAGCTGATGGAACAATCCCAGCTGGGACATGATAAGGACGCATTGAAGGACGTTGTATTCGGAGTGTATGCGAAAGAGGATATCGTATATCATAATCAAGTAGTATTACAGGCAGGAAGTCTTGTGGCAATCACCAAGGCAGATGAGAACGGACAGCTTCAGGCAATCATTCATCATAAGGGAAAATACATTCTCAAGGAATTAAGCACAAACGGAAACTATATTCTTGACGGTAAGGAATATGAGTTTGATTATAAATAAAGTAAACTGATTTATCTTTTAACTTTTAGTTATCTTTTGTTCTTTGACAAATAAACCATGTTTTATGGTTTCATAGCCAATACTCAATACGTTAAATGTCTGTCCTATTAAGGAAAGCAGCTGAGGGTGCGCCGTAATTTTTGGATGAAAACAAAATAGCGATTAACACAAAAGCTCAGAGGATAGTGTGGCAGCTGTCTTGCGATGACACAGGTATGGATAATGATACTTCGCTTAATGATGAGCGCCTCTTTAGAAAAGGGGGACTGACAAGTCATGAGAATCAGCCAAGATTCGTTGAGTATTGCCCTCATAGCGAGGGATACGAAACATATCGCTATATAATGGGAAATGTCCCGGTGACCGGGACAAAAAAATTCACTTTTTCTATAAAAACCATTGACAATAGACCACAAACGGTCTATAATATACGTGTAAAGAGGTGAAATTATGGAATGTTTTTATGATATTGAAAATGATTATGGTTTAAGGTTGCAATGTATTGGTAAGTCTATAGGGTTAGAGAATATCAGAGATCCGAAAAGAGAATATTATAAGATAGCAGAAGCTGATGGCAGTGTATTCAATCATGAAGCCTATAACTATATATGCAACACAACAATCGGTGGTTTTGAAAATGAAGCAAGCTATGAAAATTATATTAAGCTCTTTGAAATTATGGGAATTCAAAAGCTTTACAGCTTTAAGGAATTAATGAAGGAAAGGAAGGTTTATGTAACAGAACTGGCAAGGGTTTCCGGTATTCCAAGAACGACCATCAGTCGCATAGCTATATGTGATACACCGTTTGAGAAGATAACTGTAAGTAATGCTTTAGCAATCGCAAAAGCAATGAATATGACAATCGAGGAAATATACGATAAATTGTATTTTTCAAGAAGTAAGTAGTTTTTTATCGATATACATTGTGATAAAATAAAGATAGAAAAGGTGGAGGAAATTTATCATGAAAAAAATAATTTATTTAGCGGTAACAGTTATGTTGCTGACTGCATGCAGCAGTGATTTGAAAGTAACAGTGAAGGGTAATCTTGAAATAGAATATGGAGATAAGCTTGATAATTCCTTATTGTTTGATAAGGACAATTCAGATGAAGGAATCACTGTAAAAGAAGTGAAAAACTTCGATGCAAAGAAAACAGGAGAACAGGAAATTATTGTTGTATTCAGTGATTCCGAAAAGACAAAAGAGGAAACAATTAAGGTTTCTGTGAAGGATACAAAAAAGCCGGTAATCAAGCTGAAAAAAGAAAAGCTTGAAATCACTGCAGGAGATAAGTTTGATGCAGCTTCTAACATTGAATCAGTGGAGGATCCCGTAGACGGTGATCTCGAAAAGAGCGAGGATAAGAAGCTGACAAAAAACGGCTATCTTATCACAAGCGATGTGAATGCCA
This sequence comes from Erysipelotrichales bacterium, assembly GCA_910576855.1. GTDB lineage: Bacteria > Bacillota_I > Bacilli_A > Erysipelotrichales > Erysipelotrichaceae > C-19. The sequence continues at coordinate 5,089 of CAJTJP010000045.1, read as the reverse complement.
AGAAGGCAGGCAGCTATACGGTGAAAGTAACTGCATATGATGTGAACGGGAATAAAGCGGAAAGCAGCTATAAGGTAACAGTAAAGAAAAAGCCGCAGGAGCAAGCTCCGACACAGAATAACAATCAAACAAGCAGTAATAACAGCTATTCTAATAATCAAGGAAATACAAGCTACAGTAAGCCGACATCTGGTAGTACAAGCTCTACTAAGAAGCCAAGCAGCGCTTCATCAAATAATGGCGGCAGCTCATCAGGACAAACGACCAATAAGCCGCATAAGCATTGGGGACCCGCGGTTGAGGGGATGTATTTTGATACAGATGAAGAATGTGAAGCGTGGGCTAAAGCTTATAGGCATGAGCAATTACAAAACGGTAATCACATTGGCGGTGCTTACGGCGTTTCCGAATGCTCCTGCGGAAAATTATTTATAAATATGTTTTACTAGACAATCATTAGGGTTGTCTTTTTATTTTAAACGCTTGAAAGAATCATAACGAATTTAATTATTTATATAGGCAATCCAAAGTGATTGTCTTTTTTATGCTCACTCAAAAAATTTTTTTATAAATTTTTGGGCTTTTTGTTTTTCGTGTGTATGAAATAAATAGGGGCAATTAAACAGAAAAAGAAATGGAGGAAATGATGATGAAATCAAATATAAGACCGCCTAATAAGAAATCGTATATAGAGTAATATCTCTGTTTTTGTGTTAATAAAAAAAGGAGGAATAAAAATGAGACACAAACTGAAGAAATTATTAAATACAACACTTGCCTGTTTTATGGCTTTGTCTATGTTTCAAGTCAATTGGACAGCGAAAGCAGCTGTTCATAAGGTTTCAGAAGAATTTCCCGGAGGTTGGATGAACAACGGACTGGTTACGGGAGAAGGTGCGATACTTAGAGTGGATGGAAAGGTAGCCTTTTGTCTACAGGCTGAAATTCCTGCCAGTACAGGGGATAATGAAGAAATTGATCCAAGTGATATAAATTTAACAACAAGGACAATGAACACATTGGCTTTGATCGCATGGTACGGTTACCGCAGTCAACCATCAACGACAAACTATTTTCTTACGCAAAACTTGATATGGGATTACTTAGGAGACGGCAGAAACTATGTATCAAGTTCAGCATATCCGACCAAGGCAAGTATGCAAAGCTTTTTTGATACTGTCATGGAAAAGGTGAATCATTTTCATGACTTACCAAGTTTCGATAATCAAACTTATACAGTAAATGTAAATGAAACCTTAAAAATCAAAGATACAAATAAAGTATTGAGCGGTTTAACGATTGAGGGTGTTGAAGGTGCAGATGTCAAAAAGGATCCAAATGATAAAAATACACTGTTAGTTACACCACATGCAAACAGCGCTGATACAATAACGATCAGATTTAATCGAGGCATGAGTTTAGCACAAACTCGGACGAATTTTGTAGTTCGTGATGGCAACAGTCAAGGTGTTTCACCGTGTTTATCCGGTCGAGATCCATATACTTCTGAAGTTAGTGTTAAAGTCCAAAAATACGGTAACTTTGAATTAAAGAAGCTAGATAAACAAAGTGGTAAGGTGGTAAAGAAAGCCGGTGTTGAGTTTGATGTCTTTAAGGAAAACGGTACTAAGGTAGCTACTATCGCGACTAACAGTAATGGTATCGCTTCACTAAAGAACCTGTTGTTCGGTAAGTATTATGCACTTGAAAAAACAGAACCGGATAAATACTTCATCAGTAATGAAAGAATCAATTTTGAAATCAAGGAAAGTGATGTTACGGTTCAGAAGTCTTTAGCGAACGATCAAATCAGAGGCAGAATTGAGCTTACCAAAGAGGATTGTGAGGTTGGTAAAAGACCTCAAGGTGACGCAAAGCTCTTTCATGCAGAATATACCTTATACGCAAAAGAGGATATCTTAGATCCTGCCGATGATTCTGTTATTTATACTGCCGGCACTGAGATTGCCACTGCTTCTATCGGTGAGAATTATAAGGCAACCTTCGATAATCTGTATTTAGGAAAATACAAGATAAAGGAAAAGAAAGCGCCGAAAGGTTATCTTATCGATGAAAGAGAATATGAGGTGAATCTTACTTCTGATGCTTATGTCAAAACTGTATCAAGCTGTGATTCGGTGATGAAACAAGCGTTTAAGATTGCGAAGTTTAGTGATCCCGATGGTTCGGGCGGTATCAAGCCGGCATTAAAAGGCGCAGAGTTTACGGCTATCTTGAATCGCTATGTAGAACAATACGGCTGGGATATGGCTTTACAAATTGCACAAGACCCTGATGATGATCGTATCCTTGACAGTGAATGGGATGTGTTGATCACAGGTGATGAAGGTACTGCGACAAGCAAGCCTTTGCCGTTCGGTAATTATTTGGTGAAGGAAACCAAGACACCCGGTAATCCCGGTGATTATGAAACTGCCCCTGATTTCTATGTGAACATTAAAAAGGACAGTGAGATTCCTATGAATTATCTGTATATCAATGATCCTGAGTTTACTACAATCATTGCCATAGTCAAAAAGGATGCAGAAACTCATAATACGATTGAATTAGCCGGCGCAAGCTTTAAAATCAAATGTCTCGAGAAAAACAGTATGTTTGAAGCAGGAGAGTATGTAAACTGGTGGCAATGGAGTCCGCTTCCTCATACAGTAGATACGTTTACGACAACCAAAGACGGAACGGTAATGTTGCCGGAGGAGCTGCCGATCGGTTTATATCAGCTCGAGGAAATCAAAGCACCGAACGGTTATCTGCTAGCGAAAAGCGCTAAACCGTTCAGAATCAGCGGTAACGGCGTTCATCAACAATTAGGACCTGACGATACTACCATCGTAACTACGATCACATTTGATGATACACCTGTAAAAGGACAAGTGAAGCTTCAAAAGGAAGCGATGTTGTTTCAGGGTTATACTTCAACGAATACAAAGTATGGGGAATTGTTTACACCTGTTTATGAAAGAGGATTACTTGCGAATGTGAAGTTTGAAATCAAAGCGAAAACGGATATTATCGGAGCTGACGGTAAATTGTGGTATCGTGCCGGACAACGAGTCGAGGTTCTCACAACAGACGGAGAAACGATAACGGCATCAAGCCAATTACCGATCGGAACTGAAGGAAACAATATCTACAGTATACAGGAAATAGAAACAGCGGAAGGCTATGTACTGGATGATACGATCCATTATTTCCGTTTCGATTATGCAGATGAGAATACTGCGATTGTTGATCCGACATGGTTGGATGAAAACGGAAATGAAATAGAAACAGATGAAATCTTGACCTTAGATAATCAACATCAATCAAGTATCACTCCTGTCATGAAGCATATGGAAATATCTGATAATAAGGACAAAACAGAAGCATATAAACAGGTAGTATTCGGAATATTCAGTGAACAGGTGGAACAGTTAGAAAAGGATTCCTTAGTCGCTGTACTTGATGTAGATGAGAACGGAAAAGCGGAAGGCACCTTGACACAAGAAGGCACGTACTATTTGAAAGAAATTCAAACAGATGGTGATTACATACTATCCAATGAAAAGTACCCTTTCACTTATTCATATAACGGTGATAAACAACAGGTAATCCAAGTGAATAACGGCAAACCTATCTATAACTATTTAAAAAGAGGAACGATTGAAGTCTATAAACAGGATGCAGACAGTAAGCTGCCGTTGATGAATGTTTGTTTTGAACTTGCGACAGATAAAGAGTTTACCAATATCATCAAAACCACATGGACAGATGAAAACGGCAAAGCGATCTTTGATGAATTGGAAGCCAATCATACATATTACATCAGAGAGAAATATGACGGTAATCATGATATGGCTGATAAAGGTTATGTTTATGATCCAACGATTCATGAAGTAACTTTACAAGATGTAGAAATAGTAAAGGTAAACCTCACGAATACGCAAGTGAAAGGTAAGGTACAATTTACGAAAACAGGAGAAAGCTTCCATGATGTTGAAATCATAGAAGGAGCCTTCGGTAAGGAACATCACCCGATATGGTCGCAAGGAAATTTGTTAGGAGCTGAGCTGACAATCAAAGCGGCAGAGGATATCACCACATGGGATCAAACAGAGCACTACAAGAAAGGCGATGTCGTAACAGTATTGGAATCTGATTGGCAGACTACCGACAGCTTATTACTGCCTGTAGGAAAGTATGAAGCCTATGAATCAAAAACACCGCATGGTTATATCAAAGATGAAACGATTTATACCTTTGAAATCAAACCAAACGGCAAAGCAGAGATTCAGCTGAACGGTATCTCTATCAATAACAAAAGAGCGAAAGCCAATCTTGACTTTACAAAGGCATTAGAGAAACAAGAAACCTTTATCAACCCTGATGCCTATAAGGATGTTATCTTTGGCTTATATGCGAGAGAGGATATCTATAACTATATGGGTGAAGCAGTGATTAAGAGCGGCTCATTGATCGGAATCTCAGGCATTGATGAAAACGGACATTTAATAAACACCTTTGATTTACCTAACGGTGTATATTACTTCAAGGAGCTGCAGACAAACGATCAATATCAGTTAGATACAACCGAGTATGACTTTGAGGTAGGCTATCCGGGAGAGGAAGTCAAGGAATACACGATTGAGATCAACGAAGGAGATCCAATCAACAATGATTTAAAACGAGGCAGCATTGAGATCATCAAAACAACAAAGGATGCCCTGCATTATACAAAGGCAGAACAAGAATACGTAGACTCTTTCCATAATATGGAAGGATATACCAAAATCTACCATAATTCATTAACGAAGGATAATACAAATTATCTGGCAGGAGTAACCTTTGAAATAGCTACCGATAAGGACTTCACTAATATCATTGATACAAAGAAAACGGACGGTACTGGTCGTATTGTATTCGATGAGCTTGAGCTCGGTACCTACTACATCAAAGGTGCGAGACGTTTCCTTATAAGTGCATAAGCACGAAATAGGAGGGTTTCCTAAATAGGAAATCACAACTGAATATCTGATGTTTGGAATGATAGCCGTCATGTTGGCTTGAAACAAACAGTCTGATACTCCTA
>CAJTJP010000044.1 GCA_910576855.1 Erysipelotrichales bacterium | reverse complement strand
TAGGAGTATCAGACTGTTTGTTTCAAGCCAACATGACGGCTATCATTCCAAACATCAGATATTCAGTTGTGATTTCCTATTTAGGAAACCCTCCTATTTCGTGCTTATGCACTTATAAGGAAACGTCTCGCACCTTTGATGTAGTACGTGCCGAGTTCAAGCGCATCGAATACGATGCGACCGTTACCGTCTGTTTTCTTTATATCGATGACGTTAGTGAAGTTCTCATCTGTCGCAAGCTCAAAGCTGACTCCTGCCAGATAATTTGTATTATCCTTCGTTAATGGATTACGGTAGATTTTGGCATATTCTTCCATATTCCGGAAAGAGTCTGCGTATTCCTGTTCTGTCTTTGTATAATGCAGGGAATCGGTTGTTGTTTTGATGATCTCAATGCTTCCTCGTTTTAAGTCATTGTTGATTGGATCTCCTTCATTGATTTCGATCGTATATTCCTTGACTTCCTCTCCCGGATAGCCTACCTCAAAGTCATATTCGGTTGTATCTAACTGATATTGATCATTTGTCTGCAGCTCTTTGAAGTAGTATACACCGTTAGGTAAATCAAAGGTGTTGGTTAAATGACCTTGTTCATCGATATGTGAGATACCGATCAATGAGCCGTTTTTGATCACTACCTTCCCCGTATAGTTATAGATATCCTCTCTCGCATATAAGCCAAAGATAACATCTTGATAAGCTTTACTGTTGATAAAGGTTTCTTGTTTCTCTAATGCCTTTGTGAAGTCAAGATTGACCTTCGCTCTTTTGTTATTGATAGAGATGCCGTTCAGCTGAAGCTCTGCTTTTCCGTTTGGTTTGATTTCAAAGGTATAAATCGTTTCATCTTTGATATAACCATGCGGTGTTTTTGATTCATAGGCTTCATACTTTCCTACAGGCAGTAATAAGCTGTCGGTAGTCTGCCAATCAGATTCAAGCACTGTTACGACATCGCCTTTCTTGTAGTGCTCTGTTTGATCCCATGTGGTGATGTCCTCTGCCGCTTTGATTGTCAGCTCGGCTCCTAACAAATTGCCTTGCGACCAAATTGGATGATGTTCCTTACCAAAGGCACCTTCTATGATTTCAACATCATGGAAGCTTTCTCCTGTTTTCGTAAATTGTACCTTGCCTTTGACTTGGGTATTGGTTAAATTCACTTTGACTATTTCTACATCGTTCAAGGTTATTTCATGAATACTTGGATCATATACGTATCCCTTATCTGCCATATCATGATTACCGTCATATTTCTCTCTGATGTAATAGGTATAGTTGGCTTCCAATTCATCAAAAATCGCTTTGCCGTTTTCATCTGTCCATGTGGTTTTGATGATATGAGTAAAGTCTTTATCTGTCGCAAGCTCAAAACATACATTCATCAACGGCAGCTTACTGTCTGCATCCTGTTTATAGACTTCAATCGTTCCTCTTTTTAAATAGTTATAGATAGGTTTACCGCCGTTTACTTCGATGACTTGTTGAACATCACCGTTATAGGAATATGTAAACGGATACTTTTCATCAGACAGCACATAATCATTATCGGTTGATAGCTCCTGCATGTAATAAGTTCCTTTCTCTGTCAAGGTGCCTTCCGCTTTTCCATTCTCATCTACATCAAGGATAGCGACTAAGGAATCCTTTTCTAACTGTTCCACCTGTTCACTGAAGATACCGAATACTACCTGTTTGTATGCTTCTGTTTTGTCTTTGTTGTCAGATATTTCCATATGCTTCATGATTGGAGTAATACTTGATTGATGTTGGTTATCTAAGGTCAAGATTTCATCCGCTTCTATTTCATTTCCGTTTTCATCCAACCATGTCGGATCAACGATCGCAGTATTCTCATCTGCATAATCGAAACGAAAATAATGGATCGTATCATCTAATACATAGCCTTCCGCTGTTTCTATTTCCTGAATACTATAGATATTGTTTCCTTCAGTTCCGATCGGCAAAGAGCTTGATGTCGTTATCGTTTCTCCGTCTGTTGTGAGAACCTCGACTCGTTGTCCGGCACGATACCACAGTTTACCGTCAGCTCCGATAATATCTGTTTTCGCTTTGATTTCAAACTTCACATTCGCAAGCAATCCTCTCTCATAAACAGGTGTAAACAATTCCCCATACTTTGTATTCGTTGAAGTATACCCCTGAAACAACATCGCTTCCTTTTGGAGCTTCACTTGTCCTTTTACCGGTGTATCATCAAAGGTGATCGTAGTTACGATGGTAGTATCATCAGGCCCTAATTGTTGGTGAATGCCGTTACCGCCGATTCTGAACGGTTTAGCGCTTTGCGCTAACAGATAACCGTTCGGTGCTTTGATTTCCTCGAGCTGATATAAACCGATCGGCAGCTCCTCCGGCAACATTACCGTTCCGTCTTTGGTTGTCGTAAAGGTATCTACTGTATGAGGAATCGGACTCCATTGCCACCAGTGTACATATTCACCTGCTTGAAACATACTATTTTTCTCTAAGCATTTGATTTTAAAGCTTGCGCCGGCTAATTCAATCGTATTATGAGTTTCCGCATCCTTTTTCACGATTGCGATAATTGTAGTAAACTCAGGATCATTGATATACAGATAATTCATAGGGATCTCACTGTCCTTTTCAATGTTTACATAGAAATCAGGAGCTGTTTCATAATCACCGGGATTACCGGGTGTCTTGGTTTCCTTCACCAAATAATTACCGAAAGGTAAAGGCTTACTTGTCGCAGTACCTTCATCACTTGTAATCAACACATCCCATTCACTGTCAAGGATACGATCATCATCAGGATCTTGTGCAATTTGTAAAGCCATATCCCAGCCGTATTGTTCTACATAGCGATTCAAGATAGCTGTAAACTCTGCGCCTTTTAATGCCGGCTTGATACCGCCTGAGCCATCGGGATCACTAAACTTCGCAATCTTAAACGCTTGTTTCATGACAGGATCACAGCTAGTAACAGTTTTGACATAAGCCTCAGAAGTAAGATTCACCTCATATTCTCTTTCATCGATAAGATAACCTTTCGGTGCTTTCGTTTCCTTTATCTTGTATTTCCCTAAATACAGATTATCGAATATTGCCTTATAGTTCTCACCGATAGAAGCTTTGGCAATCTCAGTACCGGCAGGATAAATAACCGAATCATCGGCAGGATCTAAGATATCCTCTTTTGCGTATAAGGTATATTCTGCATGAAAGAGCTTTGCGTCACCTTGAGGTCTTTTACCAACCTCACAATCCTCTTTGGAAAGCTCAATTCTGCCTCTGATTTGATCGTTCGCTAAAGACTTCTGAACCGTAACATCACTCTCTTTGATTTCAAAATTGATTCTTTCATTACTGATGAAATATTTATCAGGTTCTGTTTTTTCAAGTGCATAATACTTACCGAACAACAGATTCTTTAATGAAGCGATACCGTTAGAATTTGTCGCAATGGTAGCTACCTTAGTACCGTTTTCCTTAAAGACATCAAATTCAACACCGGCTTTCTTTACCACTTTACCGCTTTGTTTGTCTAATTTTTTTAATTCAAAGTTACCGTATTTTTGGACTTTGATGGTTACTTTAGATATATAGGGATCTTGTCCGGATAAACACGGTGAAACACCTTGGCTGTTGCCATCACGAACCACGAAATTGGTTTGTGTCTGTTCGGTAGTCATGCCTCGATTAAATCTAATCGTTATTGTATCAGCACTGTTGGCATGTGGTGTAACTAACAAGGTATTTTTATCATTTGGATCCTTTTTAACATCAGCACCTTCTACATCTTTAATTGTTAATCCACTCAATACCTTATTCGTATCTTTGACTTTTAAGGTTTCATTTACATTTGCCGTATAAGTTTTATCATTAAAACTTGGTAATTCATGAAAATGATTCACCTTTTCCATGACAGTATCAAAAAAGCTTTGCATACTTGCCTTGGTCGGATATGCTGAACTTGATACATAGTTTCTGCCGTCTCCTAAGTAATCCCATATCAAGTTTTGCGTAAGAAAATAGTTTGTCGTTGATGGTTGACTGCGGTAACCGTACCATGCGATCAAAGCCAATGTGTTCATAGTCCTTGTTGTTAAATTTATATCACTTGGATCAATTTCTTCATTATCCCCTGTACTGGCAGGAATTTCAGCCTGCAGACAAAAGGCTACCTTTCCATCCACTTTAAGTATTGCGCCTTCTCCTATAACCAGTCCGTTGTTCATCCAACCTCCGGGAAATTTCTCTGTAACTTTATGAACAGCAGCTTTCGCTGTCCAAGTAACTTGAATCATCGATAACGATATAATACAGGCAAGTGTTGTATTCAATAATTTTTTCAGTTTGTGTCTCATTTTTATTCCTCCTTTTTTATTAACACAAAAGTAGAGATACTACTCTATATACGATTTCTTATTCGGTGGTCTAATATTTGATTTCATTATCATTTCCTCCATTTCTTTCTGTGTGTAATCGCCCCTATTTATTTCATACACATGAAAAACAAAAAACCCAAAAAATTTATAAAAAAACTTTTTGAGTGAGCATAAAAAAGACAATCACTTTGGATTGCCTATATAAATAATTAAATTTATTATGATTCTTTCAAGCGTTTAAAATAAAAAGACAACCGTAATGATTGTCTAGTAAAACATATTTATATATAATTTTCCGCAGGAGCATTTTGATACGCCGTAAGCGCCGGTATATGGACAATCATCACTAAATACCCATGCATCCAATTCATCACCGCTGTCAAAATACATGCCTTCTACCGCAGGTCCCCAATGCTTATGCGGTTTATTAGTTGTTTGTCCTGATGAGCTGCCGCCATTATTTGATGAAGCGCTGCTTGGCTTCTTAGTAGAGCTTGTACTACCAGATGTCGGCTTACTGTAGCTTGTATTTCCTTGATTATTAGAATAGCTGTTATTACTGCTTGTTTGATTGTTATTCTGTGTCGGAGTCTGCTCCTGCGGCTTTTTCTTTACCGTTACCTTATAGCTGCTTTCCGCTTTATTGCCGTTCACATCATACGCAGTTACTTTTACTGTATAGCTGCCTGCCTTCTTGACATTCACATCGCTTGTGATAAGATAACCGTTTTTTGTCAGCTTCTTATCCTCGCTCTTTTCGAGATCACCGTCTACAGGATCCTTCACTGATTCAATATTAGAAGCAGCATCAAACTTATCTCCTGCAGTGATTTCAACCTTTTCTTTTTTCAGCTTGATAACAGGTTTCTTACTGTCCTTTACAGTTACTTTCAATGTTTCCTCTTTTGTCTTATCATCAGAATCACCGAAAACAACAGTGATTTCCTGTTCTCCTGTTTTCTTTGCATCGAAGTTTTTCACTTCTTTTACTGCGATTCCTTCATCAGATTTCTCTTTATCATACAATAAGGCATTATCTAATTTATCTCCGTATTCTACCTCAAGGTTATCCTTGACAGTAACCTTTAAATCCTTTGAACAACCTACAACTAAAATCATCATAGCACTTACTACTAAAACACTCATCTTTTTCATAATTCTTCCTCCAAATTTATTGGTAAATCTGTTTACACCATTAATATACCAAGCTAAACCATTCATGTCAATACTTTGCACAATTTATAGAGCATGTTTTAATTATATGTCTGTAACTGACATCAAATCGATAATAACCTTACTTCATCATTAGGATTTCGTATGAAAACATACTGCCTTTTGCTTACCGGGGCATAAGCCCCTAAGTGTATATCACCTTATAATAATTCAAGGTCATCCACTTCTTTCAGGTACTAAAAAAGTACTGATTAATATCTGCAATTACTTTTTTCGATATTTATATTCAGTATTTTTATCTGATATTTTTTATACGGCGTTCGGAAATAACAATCTATCTGAAAAAGCAGCAATCATCTCTTTTAACACTTCATAAAGACTAAATTTGAAGAATCGAGTGCAGGAAACGGTCTTGGCACAAGTGGTTTACAACTAATTGATAAGGGTTGAAATACAGAGGTATTAACACCTTTTAAGTATAAAATTGGAGATACTGTTTATATTGGCATTACGGAATATATAATTTATAACAAGTGATTCTGTTACAGTATCAGAAAAAGAATTCCGATTATTTCAAGACACATATAGATTAGAGCAACGACATTAAAAAATAGGCAAAAGCACACTTCCCTTTTTATGCCTAAACGTGTATGATATAGGTAACCAAGTAGGGAGTATGAACATGAAAGAATTGTTGAAACAGAAAAAAGTGCAGTACGGTATCGGTGGTGCAATCATAATCTTGATTTTGATTATTATCTTTGTGATAAGTCAAATGAATCAAGTAAAGGTTGATTTCAAACTAAAAGAGAATGTGATTGAATATGGCAGTGATCTATCTAAAATCGAGTGGGAAAAATTGTCGGAAACAAATGGATACAAAATCACAGTCAAAGAGTTTGATACAAAAAAAGTAGGGCAAACCGATATTGTATTTACTGTATGTTTGGATGACACTTGCAAAGAATTTACAGAGCAAGTAGAAATTAAGGATACAAAAAATCCTGAAATAAAATTCAAGAAAGAAAAACTTGAAATCACAGAGGGCGATAAATTCGACCCAGCAAGTAATATTGAGTCAGTGAAAGACCCGATTGACGGGGATATCAAGAAAAGTGATGATAAAGAACTTACGAAAGACGGTTATATCATCACAAGCGATGTGAATGCCAAGAAGGCAGGTAGCTATACGGTGAAGGTAACTGCCTATGATGTGAACGGCAACAAGGCAGAGCAATCTTACAAGGTGATTGTAAAAGAAAAGCCGAAAGAACCTGATACGCCAGTCAATACTCCGACAAATAACAACCAAAGCAGTACTGGCGGAAACCAGTCAAGCAATGGTGGAGGAAGTGGCTCAAGCGGTGGAAATGGCAATACAAGCGGAGGTAATACGGCACAGGAAAAGCCACACTATCGAACAGATATCTCAAACACTTACTTTTCCCAAATCAATGCTTGGAGAAAACAGAATGGTTTAGAGCCGTTCCCACACACAGCCGAAGCACAAGCAGAGGCAGACCGTAGAGCAATGGAATTAGTATCCAATTATGGTCATGCGGCAGGGATTAAGTTTAGTGAAAACATTGGACACGGAACTGCGGGACAAAATTTCTTTGAAGCATGGAAAGCAAGTCCGGGACATAATGGTGCTATGTTAGAAGAAAGTGCTTTTGTTGCTATGGCAGTTAGTGTAGTTGAATATAATGGTAGGTGGTATGCAGTAACATCATTTAGGTGTAAAGATTATTATTGAAACATATTTTTTAAAGATAGCCAAACAAGGTTATCTTTTTTTCATGCAAAAAAATGCGAAAGGAGCATATATGAATAAAAGAATATTAAAACGAGTGAATAAACTCACTATGGTGTTTGCGTTGTTGGCAAGCACCTTTTTATCGAACATTCCAATCAAGGCACTGACCACACAAGTGTCCGGGGATGATATTATTGCACAGGCACAAACATACTCAAATTGGGGGTATACACAGGTAGGCACTTGTACAGGTTTAGTTACAAGAACCCTTAGCGATTTAGGAATAGGAGGGAAGATAGTCGGCACAATGCAAGGCACAATGGCGCAATATTCTCCTGATGACATGTATGCTAATGCAAAAGCACATCCTGAAGAAGCCACGCTTATATGGGAGGGACGTGTTGAGCAAATGCGCTATGTATCCGATCTTTTCAAAAACGGCGACTTAGTTATTCAAAAGACAGTAGATGTATATCCACAAACTGGTTTTGGACATGTGGCTTTTATTCATCGTTATGGTTCAACTATTTCAATGTATGGGGCAAATAGTGAAGAAACAGGTATTGGCGATTTAGAATTATTAACAAATGCGAGAGGATCAAGTGTAGTATATCCGTACTCTGTTGTAAGAGTTTTCCGTTTAGTCGATGACACACCTCTCGGTACTCTAAAAATCGCCAAGAAAAACGAAGATAATCAGTATCTGCCGAACACCTCATTCAAAATATCCTATAATTCGGATATGAGTGATTCTCTTGGAACATATAAAACGGGTAGTGACGGTACAGTAACAATTCCTGATTTAAACGCACAGAGCAGGGTTCATTGTTATTTTTTCTAATATACTGCTTATTTCATCTTCACTGTTTAAATATAATGACTGCTCCAATTTACATGAGTTCTTTATTCGTTCCTCATTATATGTATGGGTATATATGAACCCTACACGCTTAAAAGCTGTAAGTGAAATGGTCGATTAGCAAGCAAATTAGCAAAAAATCGATGTTTAGAATGGAATTTGCTAATCGAAGAAATTAGCAAAACTCATTTGAGTCAAAATATAACATCTGCTCAGCAGGAATAAAGCATTGGAAATATAAAAACTCGGGCTATCAAAAAAGCCTATAACAAAGGAAAAATGTAAAAAAATCTCACCGAAGTGAGATTCATCTTTAACATGGTGGACCGTAGCGGAATCGAACCGCTGACCCCCTGCGTGCAAAACAGGTGCTCTCCCAGCTGAGCTAACAGCCCACGTCTCAACATTCATAATATACCATGCTGCGCAGTGATTGTCAACAAATAATCGTCGATTTCAAAAATTCCTTATGATTCGAAAATGATAATGTCTTAATGTAACGAAATTGATTTTGTCCTAAAGTATGTTATAAAATAAGACCTCATGAGAAAGAGAGGTCATTATGAGAAAGGTTGATCTTAGAATGAATGAACAATTAAAGTATGATGTTATCAAAAAGCTTGTGGATTCTAATGGCAATAAGAAGAATGCTGCG
>CAJTJP010000043.1 GCA_910576855.1 Erysipelotrichales bacterium | reverse complement strand
CTGCGATTACCAAGCGTGGATCGCCTCACATAAGACTTTCACTCTATCAAGCAGCATTGCCCGTTTGTAGGCTTAATACTACTTTCAACGTCTATTATAACCGAAAACGTTCAGAAGGTAAATCCCATCGTTGCGCTCAAGGTCATGTTTATGATTCGAAAATGATAATGTCTTAATGTATCGAAATTGATTTTGTCCTAAAGGATGAAGTAAAATAAGACCTCATGAGAAAGTGAGGTTATTATGAGAAAGGTGTATCTTAGAATGAATGAACAATTAAAATATGACATTATCAAAAAACTTGTAGTTTCTAATGGTAATAAGAAAAACGCTGCTATTAAACTGAATTGCTCCCTACGCACTGTGAATCGCTTGATCATCAAGTATAAAATGGAAGGTAAACAGGGCTTTGTTCATAAAAACAGAGGCAGAAAACCTGCCACTGCTTTTACGGATGACATCAAAGCCAAAGTCATTGATTTATACAATACCAAATACTTCGGCGCTAATCTCGCTCATTTTTCTCAACTTCTTAATAAACATGAGGGGATTCTTATCAGTGATTCCACCCTTAATCATTGGCTTCGTGATGTGGATATTCTTTCTCCTAAAGCCAGAAGAAAAACCAAACGTCGTCTGGAAGCTGATCTGAGAAATCGTAAAAAAGCCTCTTCTTCCCTAAAACAGAAGGCTGTTATTGAAGATAAACTGGAACTGTTAAATAGATCTGATGTACACCCAAGACGCCCCAGATGTGCTTATATGGGTGAACTGGTTCAATTGGATGCTTCTCCTCATCTCTGGTTTGGTAACTCCATATCTCACCTGCATTTAGCCATTGACGATGCCACTGGCTCTATTCTGGGCGCTTTCTTTGATACACAGGAAACGCTCCGTGCCTATTATGAAATCACTCATCAAATCCTTACTTCATACGGCATCCCTGCTAAGTTCCTTACGGATCGGCGTTCTGTCTTTGAGTATAAAAGAAAAAACGCATCCTCTGACGAAGAAGATACGTTTACTCAGTTCTCTTATGCCTGTCATCAGCTTGGCATTGAACTGCAGTGTTCTAGTGTCCCGCAAGCCAAAGGTCGTGTCGAAAGGCTCAATCAAACCTTACAATCTCGTTTAGTGGTTGAACTCAGACTTGCGGGTATTACCACCATAGAGGCTGCGAATAAATTCTTAAACTCTTACATAAAAGAATTTAACGCTTTGTTCGCTCTACCGCTTAATCATACAAGAAACGTGTTTGAAAAGCAACCCTCTGATCGAGAAATTAATCATATTCTCTCTGTACTCTCTTGTAGGAAGCTGGACGGAGGCAACTGTATCCGCTATAAGAATAAGTATTACATGCCTATCACACGTAATGCAAATAAGGCATACATGAAGAAAGGGATGACAGCCATGGTGATTGAAGCCTTTGATGGAGGCTTATATGTGAATATTTTGGATCATATTTTTGCCTTGGAGGAAATCCCCCTTCGTGAAGCTAAGTCTAAAACATTTGATCCTATCACCAAAGATGATAAGCCTAATAAGGTCCATATCCCTCCAATGTCTCATCCTTGGAAACACGCTTCTTTTCAAGCTTATATTGCGAAACAAAAGCACCGTAATCTTGGTGCTAATGTTTAACTTTTTTTGGGACATTTTCATTTTCGCTTGACATCCCATCGTTGCGCTCAAGGTCATGTTGTTCGTAAATTATTAAGAGTCATTTTTAAATTGCTTACTGAAAACATATGTTTTGATCCTGCTTTACTCAAATAGTATATATCTATCCTATGCTTCAAACAGGCTACATCGTTAGTTGTTTTCAGTGTACACATATTCACTTTTCAAAGATCGTACTTATTTCCCAACAGAATTTCAAGTTTTTGCTTGACTTCTATATAGTTGGCTTGTCTATCGCTCTTGTCATCATTATACCATAGTTTTCACTTAATTGATATTTTTTATCCTGTGCCGGCATATCCGCTCGAAACAGTATATACAGCATTTCCGTCAAATCATGCTTATCATCATTGATATCATATTCTTTATTCAGATAAATCATCACAATCGATAGCTTATCATAATCCGTTTTCGGGATATGATACTTCTTTCTCAAGCATCTTTCACTGATTGTGTATTCATTGAATACGCCTTCCATCGCTTTACTTGGGTTCATTACGATCCAAATTGAATACACCTTCTTAAGATTCTGAAACTCTGAATTTTGAAAACCGCCCTGCATGTTTTTCTGTTTTGCTAATAATCTGCTGCAATAATAGACTGCCCTGCTTGTCAGCGGATATCCGTTTTTATTACTGTTTTGTGCTTCTAAATTGATAAACAATCCGATTCTTTCATTTTCATCAGAATTCGGCAGCTTCGCATCAAATAAGATATCGTATTTGATCTCTGCGCCGTGTACAGATTTATCCTCGATATTACGACCTTGTATTTTGTCAGTTTCATCCTCAACAGACACATCCAACTGCGGATCATTTTCAATATAAGAAGGAATCTCTTCTACTGGGATATCACGATACTCAGCCACACATTCCTTCATAATACGTGCCAGTATCTGTTTATTACTCAATATTTTCTTACAATACTCGTCATACGCTTTATTCAAATCATTGATTTCAATCGCATCCGCGACCTCTAAATTATTTTTCATTGCTTCACTCCCCACCGCTATATGTAACAGATTCAGAAGCACCTAAACTGCTTCCTTCAACTGATTCAATTATAACATATCGCAAACGTGATAACTACTTAAATCCTACCTTTTTCAAAACTTTTTATATCACTGTAAACAAAGTGTTGATATCACTTTCGCAGTGAAGTACACATGCAAATCTGCCACCGCAAAACCCATCCTAACCATACAGAGAAAACACAATAAAACAGGATCGCTCCTGTTTTAGCTTGTTGAGAAACCATAAATTTGAAAATATATTAAATTCAGATAAAAAAGTGTTTGTCATGAAAACCAGCTATTAGGTACTTTAAGAAAATAACAGATTAAAATCACCTTTTTTCTACAAAAGCGAAGAAGGCAATCCTATCAGTTTTTCAGCAAATCTACCATTACACTCATAACCTTTGGATAAAGCTTCATCTCCTGTGCGTACTTATTCAAATTTTCAAGATTCTTGTGTTTATCATCGGCATAAGCTCTAACGGCATTATCAAAAAGCTCCTCATCGAGTCTTTTGCGATACTTGATACAGTCGCATATCGTTCGCTCACGATCATATATAGGTAATATTACACCGTTAAAAATGTCTGTGGTCTTACCTATTTCTAAAAATTCAGGTCGAATATAAAAACCCTTTATCGGAAATTCTACAATGTTGCTGACGACGCGAGTAGCTGTTCGCGGTACGGCAAGCGACCATTCATCGGGCGCAATATCGCTGTATCCGTAATGAAACAATGCGGACTCCACACAAACAATTCCCTGCGGCAGCAGCTCTTGTATCAACAGTTCCTGCGGCATGTCTTCCTCTTGAGGAAGCTGATAATATCCTTTGCGTATTCTTTTAATGACTCCTTTTTTACAGAAAGTCGCTACTTCGTAAACCTCAAATCCGTTAGCGACAAAATCTGAAGTTTTCGCAATGCCGTTATTATCTTCAATTATTTTTCTTAAAAGCGCTGCTTTATTCAATCTGACACCAACTTTCTATACAAATATGAATATTATATGTAATTATTGTAACATAAGCTTGAGTGAAGCACAACGACTATATGAAAACATTCCTTACAATCGATATGCATGCCGTGCTGTCTTTAACGAAAGCTTTCGATTCTTATTTATAATCAGACAGCTTTGTTTGCTATGAATTAAAATTAAGAAAAATTTAAGAAACAGCTAAAGCCATTTAATAATTGATACTGTATAATACGTATGTGAGAGGAGGAATTTTACATGAAAAACGTGATTATAAGAACAGAAAAGCTGAGTAAGTCCTTTTCCAATAAAGGGACGATTCAGCATGTGTTGAAAAATATCGATTTAGAGCTGTATGAAGGCGATTTTACGATTATTATGGGGGCAAGCGGAGCCGGAAAATCAACGCTGATGTATGCGCTGTCGGGAATGGATACGCCGACTTTAGGAAACATTTACTTTAAAGAGCACTGTATCAGTGATTATAATGCCGATGAGTTGGCAGTATTTCGCAGAAGGCATTGCGGCTTTGTCTTTCAACAGATCTACTTGATCGATTCTATGAGTGTGATGGATAATGTCTTAACGGCGGGATTACTGATTTCCAAGGATAAAAAAGCAATCGTGAATAAAGCGAAGGAACTTTTTCATGCAGTCGGTATCAATGAAGAAACCTATACTAAATTTCCGACCCAGATATCCGGGGGAGAAGCACAGCGCATCGGTATCGTAAGAGCACTGATCAATCATCCTCCGCTGCTGTTTGCCGATGAACCGACCGGCGCATTAAACTCCAAAAGGGGCATCGAAGTGCTGGATACCTTAAGCGAATTTCATCGTCGAGGCCAAAGCATTGTAATGGTCACGCATGATATTCAATCGGCGTTAAGAGGCAATCGCATTCTGTATTTAAAAGACGGAGTCATTATCGGAGAGTGTATGCTGGGAAGCTATGAGGAATCTAAACAGCGCAAGGAACAGCTTACCGCTTTCTTAAATGATATGGGGTGGTAATATGAAAAAATATTTAATGCTTGCGAGAAGCAATATTCGCAAACGTAAAAAGCAGACGATCGTTATCACTGTTTTAATTCTTGCGGCATCTTGTATGATGAATATTTGGCTTATATTAGCCGGTGATTATAAAGCGAATTTTGATTATCAGCATAAACGCTTAAACAGTGAGCATACAACTCTTGTCTTTAACAGCGACAATCAAACGATACGTGATTTTGTCGAGGAAACATTGAACCGGGAGAAGCATGTCAGTGAATATCGTATGGATGATGTTTTATTCACAAACGGAAGCTTTTCTTATAACGGCGGTTCTATCAGTATGAATTTAATATTTATGGAAGAACAGACTGCCTTTCATCGCTCAATCGGAAAAACCGAGCTGATTGAACAGAAAAAGTCAATCGAATCAAACGGGATCTATATACCGCTTCTGTATACGAATGATGAAAGCTTTCAAATCGGAAAGCAGTTTACGACAACGATCGGTAATCAGAATTTCAGTTTTGATATTGTCGGTTATACGAATAATATTATGAGCGGTTCTCATAACTGTGTAATGCTGACACTGCCGATCGATCAAGCACAGTATCAGAGATTAAGCAGCGATCCGCTTTTGCCGAAATCAACGCTTGTTTCTGTCAGAACAACGGATAAGGCTTATGGGGAAGCAATCGAGACAAAGCTGAGCGAGGCCTTGACTTCTCAATTTCCCAAGCTTCGTATTGCGAGTAATTCCTATCAATTGGTATCATCCTCACGCTATATTTCACAGATGATCTGTGCCGCCATATTAAGTGCGATGGCATTTATTGTCCTGTTGATCGTAATGATTGTGATTATTGCCAATGTGATAACGGATATTCAGGAAAATATGCCGAGACTCGGTATTCTGAAGGCAGTCGGTTATCAAAGCCGTCAGATCATCTATGCGTATTTACTGCAGTTTGTTTTACTTGCGGTTACCGGCAGTGCGATCGGAGGTCTTATCTCCTACAGCTTGTTTCCGACCGTTAATGAGATGATGATATCACAGACCGGAATTGTCTACAGCATTCATTTCTTAGCGATGCCTTACTTTATCACGATTGCGGCAATTACGTTGATTATTGCGGCAGCGGTGTATTTCGCTGTGAAAAAGATCAAGCGCTATGAGGTCATACGCGCATTACGACAGGGGATTCAAACTCACAACTTTCAAACGAATCATCTTCCGTTGGAAAAAACGCGAATTCCGCTTGTTTCGGCACTGTCCTTGAAAACAGCGGCAGCACAGAAAAAACAGAATATCATCACCTGTATTACAACGCTGATGCTTACGCTTACGGTTGCTTTTACCGCTGTTATGCTTAAGAATGTTATTTTTGACAGTCAACCGATGATTGATATGATTGCGGGAGAAACCGCAGATTCTTGTATCGGCATCGATGCCGAAAACGAAGCAGCATTGAAAGCATTCTTTAAAAACGATCAACGTGTGGAAAAAAGCTATCTGTTTTTTAACGATGTGTTGCGGCATGTGAACGGTATGTCCTTGGCTGTTACCGTTACCGATGATTTTAATGACTTGAACAATCAAACGGTATGCGTAGAGGGCAGACTTCCGCGCTATGAAAACGAAACTGCAGTCGCAATCAAATATGCGAGGGATAATGAGATTGAAATCGGTGATGAAATCAAATACAGCTCAAACGGGAAAGAAGTAAGCTATATCGTAAGCGGCTTTTCTCAACTGTCCAATAATCTCGGTAAGGATTGTTTCCTGACGCGCAGCGGTTATGAGCGCATGGCTGAAATGTCCCAAATGAGCTATTATCTGAATCTTAAGGACGGTACGGATATCGATGCTTTTAATGAAGAAGTCAGAGATACCTTCCGTGAGCATGTCAAGGAATCGGTGAATATTGATTCTGTGATTGAGGCAACGGCCGGTGTTTATGTTGCGCTGATGAGCTTTATCGTTATCATCATATTGGCACTCAGTGCCTTGATCGTTGTGCTTGTGATGTATTTATTGGTAAGAACCTTGTTGAATCATAAGTGCTATGATTACGGAATCATGAAAGCATTGGGCTTTACCGCAAGACAGCTTGTGTTTCAAACGGCGATGAGCTTTATGCCGATGCTTCTGATATCGACGATTATCGGTTTAGCGATCAATGCATATTTGATAAATCCGTTAGCGGCATTGTTTTTAAGCAATATCGGGATTGTGAAGTGTATGTTTCAGATTCCGTTTGATTTGATTGCGGTGCTTGGTTTACTGCTTGTGGCATTTACCTTTGTGCTGATCTGTATTCTTTCGATGAGAATCAAACGAATTACCCCTAAGGCATTATTGAGCCAAGAATAGAAAAAGTCCGATGTCTAAAAGCATCGGGCTTTTACTTTAAGCACTGCTTGTTTCATCAGCAAAGCTGTCGGCTGTTTTTGAAACAAATCAAAATTCTGTGATGAGTGAGAAAGCGTGGTACAAGAAATACATGATATAAGTCAGGATCGTAAAGCCTAAGCCCATATGCCTTCCCCAAGCACCGCTGAAGGAATATTGCGGATATTCACAGCTTATTGTCGTAATCGTATGTGCGCCTAACAGAAGCAGCATACTTTTATCAGTTGATGAGAGTGAAACAAGCTGATTTTTTATGAAATTTATCGATGAGTCATGAAAAAATAAATAAAAGCTTCCGCAAATGATACATGATAATGCGTATCCGAGGGTAAGCCATACAAAGCAGTGATATTTTGCATTTGTGATGTTGAAATAAGCATTTTTACGTATAAAACAAAAAGAAAGTAAACATCAAAGTACAATAAAGGAATGTCAAAGCTTTTAATGCCTTTTATAGTGAATGAGTGAATCGCTACCTTCATAAAACATACCTTTTGACAACAGAATGAAATAGGCAAAGCGGTAAGAAAAAACGATTGAAATACAAGTGTTTATCAAATAAAATTAACTGAAAAAATGCCGGAAAAAATATTCAAAAACAGCCTTGCATTTCTAAAACAAAGCGGATATAATGAAGCCATGCATAAGCAAAGCTGCATAGAAAGGTATAGGATACGCATGAAAGGAAAAGTAAAAATGTTTAACCAAGAGAAAGGATACGGCTTCATCACAAAAGAAGACGGTAAGGATGTATTCTTTCATTATTCACAGCTCATGATGGAGGGCTTCAAAACAATAGACAACGATGTTGAGGTTGAGTTTGAGGAAGTCGAAACAGACAGAGGACCTCAGGCACACAACATTATCAAGCTGTAAAAACAAACACATAGGACGGCGTAAAAACGCTGTCTTTTTTCTTGATTATAATTCTTTTTCGTTTACGTTGCGACAGCTGTCTTATATCATAGATTACAGGATAGGAATAGACGGTGTTTGAAAGGAAATCATTGAGGAAGGGAAGAAGTGTGAAAGGCTTGTAAAGGAGTGGGATTTCTGTTAAAGTACATAGGGAGTATTCGGTGAGTGTGAAAGACTTGCGGATAAGCAGGGACGGTGCTGTTGTGTGGCTCAGAGTAAGAATCGTTTTTAGTACCATAAGTAAGCGAATGAAAAATATGAATAGAAAATAAATTCGGTGCGAACAATTGCGATACAAACGCACTCTATAATATGAGTTTTATGCTGTTTTGTATAAAATTATAAAAAACATACAATTTATGATATTTATATTTCTTAAATCAGACAATTATAGACATATATTTCTAACGCAGAAATGTATGTTTTTTCTTTGTAAACCATACATTTTCATCACTTTTCACCCTATTTCTTAAGGTCTACCTTTGTAGACATTGAGGAAAGGAAAGATACGTATGTCTAAGAAAGTAATCTCAACATTAATAATGTTAATAGCTCTGTCGGTTATGGTAAATATTTATGAAAACGGTAATATGCTTTCTGTTTTAAATGCTCAATCAGCACCCACTTTTCAATTACCTAAAGGGGCAAAGGTTGTATTAGGTACGTATAACGGAAATGAAATTGTGTGGGATATAGGAAATAACGATAATAACGGAAGCTATGTGTTGATGAGCAGTAAACCGATTACAAAAATGACAACATACGACCCAAGCATTCCTGTGACGGCAACGATTCAAAGTGGTGCAGACAGAGAAAGATATTGTTTAAAGACTTTGGACAATAAAGGTGCTTCTGTACTTAATTACTGTCCTATAGCACCTGTAGAA
>CAJTJP010000042.1 GCA_910576855.1 Erysipelotrichales bacterium | reverse complement strand
ACGCATAAAGAAAACCTCCTAACAATACTATTATAACACAACATACGAGAATATACGATATAAAAACACAATAAATTTGACAAAAAATATAATAAAAAATCCTTAATTTAAAGGATGTAGTGATTGTTCATTGTTTTTTCATGTGTTAAACTCCCGCGCAAAATCTGTGCGTATTTGATAGTGCTTTTCCATTTTTATCACCTCATTCAATGATTAGTATGGAATTTTTAAAGGTAATTATTGCTTTTTCAGTTACGGTTTGGTATAATTTGTAGGCATTGAAAATTAGGAGGTGTAGATATGCCGCAGATCAAATCTCAGAAAAAACGTGTGAAAACCAATAATAAAAGAACCTTAGCAGTTGCTTCACAAAAATCTGCATTGAAAACAGCAATCAAAAAAGTAATCGCTGCAGTTGATGCGAAGGATAAGGAAGCTGCTGCAAGCGCATATAATGACGCTTGTTCTAAATTAGATAAAGCAGTAGCCAAAGGAATTCATCACAAGAATTACGCAAGTCGTCAAAAATCTCGTTTGGCAAAGCAGATTAATGAAATTGCCTAATTGATTATGAAAAAACTGATCCGCAAAAAGCGGATCTTTTTTTGTTTATCTATCATATAAGTGAATAGTTCATTTACGAGAATCATGTTCCTGCTTGTTTTCAATCAGGATCAGCTTTTCCTTGCGGCTGAGCTGCTTGATTTCATATTCTCTTTTCATTGCGCTTTGTTTGTCCTTGTGAATTTCAAAATATACACAGACAAGCGGTTTATGTGCTCTTGTGTATTTAGCACCTTTGCCTGACAGATGAGCTTGATAGCGCTCCTTCAGATTGGTCGTCCAGCCTGTATAATACGTATGGTCGCTGCATTCCAAAATATATACATAGGCGCCGCTTTGATCGGGAAGCACTAGCATGATTCTAACGGCACAATCGTTGCCAAGCCGCCTAATGAGGTTTCTCTTAATTCCATCGGCAGCTTCTTTCCCGTATAATTCATCGTATTCACGATCATATCGAAGCTCACACGATTCTGCTTCACCTTAGAAATAAATTCAGCTAACACTGCGGCATCCATCGCTCTGAGTGCCGCTACCGCATTACGCTCGATACACGGAATCATCACATAGCCGCCGACCGGATCACATGTCAAGCCAAGATGATGCTCAATGCCCATTTCGGCCGCATATTCAATCTGATGCTGGTTCAAGCCGCGCAAATACGCAACCATTGCCGCCCCCATCGCACACGCTGCACCGATTTCGGCCTGACAACCGCCCTGTGCGCCTGATATCGTGGCATTGTGCTTGATCAGATTTCCCACAAGACCGGCAATTTTTAAGCCCTTGATCAATTCCTCACGCTGCAGCTTGCGATCGTAATAGTAATAATATACAAGTGCCGGAAGAACACCGCTGCTGCCGAGCGTCGGTGCTGTAACGGTAATACCGCCTGCCGCATTTTCCTCACTGGCACTGTACGCATAAGCACTTAACAACAGCTTTTCCTTTTCCATCGGATTCTCACATACATTCGCCTTATCCAAAAGCCCTCTGGCAATTCGCTCCAGCTTCAGCTTTCCCGGAAGCACACCCTTCGTATTCAAGCCGTTATCCACGGTTCGACACATCTGAAGTAAAATATCGTTCAAATAATCATCGATATCCTCAAAGCGATCGACATACTGCCACAGCGCAATCTGTTCCTCTTTACAATATTCACTGATTTCCTTCATGGATTCATGCGGATAGACTTCCTTTCCTTCCTCCGCCGCTTTTCCTTCAATTAAAATTGCCCCGCCGCCGATTGAATATACTGTCCATGAATCCAACAGCTTCTCATCATCGTAAGCAGACAATACTAACGTATTGGGATACTTTAAGTTATCACCGCTTTTAAAATGAATTTCACAGGGAATCGGCGCAAAGGTCTGTTCAATAATCATATCGCTCATATGCCCTTTTCCCGTTAAAGCTAGTGAACCGAATAAATCCGCTTGATATCGCTTGGCTTGCGGATTTGCCTCTTTAAACAGCTTTGCGGCACGCTGCGGTCCCAGTGTATGAGAGGAAGAAGGTCCCGGTCCGATTCGAAACAGTTCTTTTAATGATTTCATACAGTATCACCTCGTAATAAAAATAATTCTAAACCTAAGGTCTTATCTACCTTGCCCGCTTTTATCGATTGATCTAAATCAGCCAATCGATTCAGTGTTTTTAATAAATCATCTGCCGTAAAGCGATGACAAATTCCCAATGCAAGCTTTACTCGATACGGATGCACACCGAGCTGTTCCGCTATTTCATCCTGTCGATTCATCCCTTGCAGCATTGCACATTTTACCTGATACAAAAGATGAAACTGTGAGGATATCAGAACGATCAAATAAATCGGGTCCTTGTTTAACACCTGTAAATCACGCCATATGCGAAAGCATTGCCTGCGATCCTTGTTTACGACTGCATTCACAAGCGCAAACACATCCTCCTCTAAGGAACGGGTCACAAGCTGTTTGATCAATGACTCAGTAATCGTATCACCGTATAGCTCCAGCTTATCGAGTTCATTGTGGATCATACCGACATCGTAAGGCAAGCGCTCACACAACAGTCGAAAGCACGCAGGTGATACTTGTATGTTGCGCTTTTGAAGCTGTTCCTTTACATAAGCCGGCAAGGAATTCTTATCCAAGCGATTGCATACAATGCACTTACAAAACGATAATATTTGTTTTACGGCTTTTTTGCGCATATCAGGCTTCGCAAAGGAGCCGGTAAGAATTAACACGGTGGAATCCATCGGTGCCTTCAGATATTCCAACAGCGGCTCTAATAAAAAGCCGGTGGAATCCTTCGCACTTAAAAATTCACTGTCCTCTACGACGATACATTTCTTATCGGTAAGAAAGCTGATCGTCTGTGCATCGGCAAGTATTTCCTCACAGCTTGTTTCAAGCGCTGAATATACAACGGTGTTCATTTCATCACGCTTACCGATTTCCTTTTGGATTGCGGCATTCACCGCATTTTTGACCTGGTAGCCTTCTTCTCCGTATATGACATAATTCATAAATAATCACCTGATATTAATTATACCAAAATCATCTGCCGACGTCTTGTATATCTGAAAGATATTTGTGATTTTTATACTTACTGAACCGGTATGCGGTGTATCCAAGATCCTGATATTCGTTGTCTGTAGCGTATTCGGTATTGATGCAGAGACCTATTACAATTCAGTCAATCATATGATATAGCATTCAATTCTATAAGATATTTTTGTGATTTATCACAAAAATATCTTATAGAAAGGTTTGCAGTTTCTTATAACATCCAAAATCATTAGATTTTTAAAGCAAAAAAAAGTTATTGCAGAATCCTTTTTGTTATAATCCTTTATAAAATCCATACGATTCTCATAACTAAAGAATTTCTTTTTAATTTAATTTATTTTTTTGTGCTATATCACAGAAATATCTTATTCATTAGATTTTTAATGCCAAGGGAGAATAATCTCCCCTTTTCTTATGAAAGAGAACAAGAAATCACAAGCCAAAATATTTATACAACCGCTGTCATGACGAAAATATCATTTGATATGAATTACACCAAAATCACCTGCCGCCGTCTTATATATCTGAAAGAAATTTGTGATTTTTATACTGACTGCACCGGTATGCGGTGTATCCATGATCGAAATATTCGCAGTCTGTAAAGCATCCAACACCTCTTGATGCGGATGTCCGTAAAAATTATGAGCACCGCAGGAAATAAGGGCCAGCAGCGGATGAAGTGAATGCAGAAACGGTCTTGAAGAAGCACTTTTTGAGCCATGATGACCTACCTTTAAGATATCTGCCTTCAGTGAAGGATAACGCTTCATCAAGAGTGCCTCAGCCTGCTTACCGGCATCGCCCATAAACAGAAAACGCTGTTTGAATAAATCAACATAAGTAATGATGCTGTTTTCATTTTTATCAGACAATTCAGCATCAGGTAATAAAAATAGAAACTGAAAGCTGCCGAATTCTAAAGTCTCCTGTTTGCTGGTGATGATTCGCTTGACTTCCATCAACTCCTGAAGCTGCTCCAGCCCGCCGCTGTGATCCAAATCATCATGAGTAATAATCAACGCATCAATACTTGTGACCCCCTGAGCCTGCAGGGCCGGTACAATGACATCCTTAGGAATATTTCTTTTTTCACTTCCCGCGACATCAATTAAAATATTTCCCTGATGAAACGGCAGCGATATCAAGGTACAATCTCCTTGCCCCACATCCAACATTAGTACATGCGCGTAAGGACGAAAATAAGGAGCATACTGCGTATACAGAAGCATAAGTAATAGCGAAAAGAGTGCCCGTCTGTTTCGTCGATGAAAGCAGTGCAGCAAAAAATACAACCATAGCGTGACAAATAAAAGCGATGCCTGATAATAAAATGAAATATGAAAGCTCTCTAAGCTGCGTATTATTTCAAGGATAAGATTTCCAAGCGGAAACAGCAGTGAAAACGGAAGGATACAATACAGCATTGCGCAGCAATAATTGGCCATATAAAGATAACGCAATACACTGAAGATCAGCAGTCCGATGATATCAAGCTCATGGAAATAATAAAACTGCAGCGGAATTAATACACTCATCGTATAGAAGAAACGCGGTATATGACGATGCTGAAACAAAGCGAGAAAGCGAAATAGGAACGGCAATACAAAAACAAGCTCATTCACCAAATACGGTCTGCATATCAAAAATAATAACGCCGAAATTCCTAAACGATCTTGCTTATTATGCGGCATAAGCCAAGCAACAAGACGAAAACAGAAAATTCGAAGCAGTGAATCTCTCCAAGAGCCGAGCGTAGCCGCACCCGCAAGCACAAACAGACAAATCCCCTGTGCCCGTCTTTTTGAAATCCATAAAGAAGCCAGTGAGGTCAAACAATGCAGCAACAGGCTTAAATGAAGTCCTGTAGAGCCGATGAATTCCAAACGATCCTCCTTATCCTGAATATGATACAGTGATTGAAGCAGCCATTTACGCTGTGGGTTTTCAAAGGCCTGCACTCGTTTCCATAAGGAAGCACGCAAGCTGTTTCCCTGCGCCAGTAAACTGCTTTCTTTTAATTCACAGCTGTAATGAATATTACGTTTTTTCATATAAGCCGAAAAATCAAATAAACCGAAATTCTTTTGACTGCTCAACAGCTCACAGCTGATATCGGCCTCTAATACATCATCAAGACCATAGCTCTCAGCGCCGTATAATAAAAATTTTCCTTGCGGTCCTTCCGCAATCACATAGCTTGTATGAATTTCATGAATTTTCAAACGAGTATGAGCTTCCGGTTGATTGATCTGCGGCGGTTTCATACGAAGCGTAAGAACGAATAAGAGCGCAAAGGAAATAAGACAATAAACCCCTTGTCGTCGAAATAAAAACGGCACGATAAAAATCCATGTCCACCATGTATACGAATAAGGGACAACACACAATACAATTGCGCAAAGAGCGCAATACAGCCATGTGGATTTCATAGACAGATCTTGTCTTTCATTTTCTCAAACAGCTTGTCTCCGATTCCCTTGACTCGTTTGATATCCTCAAGCAGAACAAACGGTGCCGATGTTCGCTCCTCAATAATACGCTGCGCGATCTTAGGGCCGATACCGGGCAATGTATCGAGTTGTTCAGCCGAAGCCGTATTGATTGAAATGCACTGCTGTTCCTGTTTCTTAGGAATAATCAAAACCGTCCCGTTTTCAATTACCTGTGTTTGATTGATGCTTGATAAATCCGCATCCTCTGTGACATCATTCGCTTCCCGAAGCACTTGGTCAATCGTTGCCTCCCAAGCCACCTCATAAACACCGGGCTTGTTTACCTCACCCTTGATTTCAATCGTTTTTGTTTCCGCACGTTCCGTTACCATCGCTTGGGGTGCCTGCGGAATTCCCATATACAAGCACAGCGGAAGAAGTAACAGCCAAAGCCATTGTTTACGCATAAAAAAACACCTCCTATCTTTATATACAAGACAAAAGGTGTTACTACAAAAAATTTTTTAATGAATTAATGCAAAGCTGTGATTTTCACATCGTAAGGAACTTCTGCTTCAGCTACAGTAATCCTGTCTCCTACCTTATTATCCATTAACGCAACAGCCAACGGCGTAATATTGGAAAGCTTTCCGTTCAACGGATCAGCCTCAATAGAACCAACGATCGTATACGTTTCCTCTTCGTTTGAGGATAAATCCAAAATGGTAACGGTAGAACCTAAGGTAACGGTTTTAGAGGAAGAAGCTCCCTTGTCTTCCTCAATGATTTCCGCATTCGCAATCATTGCCTCTAAATCACGAATACGTGCCTCAACACGTGCCTGATGATCTCTTGCGGCATCATAATCGGCATTTTCACTTAAATCGCCCTGTGCGCGTGCTTCCTGCAGCTCTCTTATAACTTCTTTACGGACGACATGGATTAACTCATCCTGTTCCCGTTTTAATTCATCTAAACCTGCTTGGGTAACTAAAAATTTTTCCTGAGCCATGTTTTTCACTCCTTATTCGTGCCTTATTATAGCATGTTTCCCTTGAGAATACCATTGTTTTTTACAGCGTTTCAAAGCCAAAGCTCAACAAAACTCATTTGCTTCCCGGACATCATCTTAAATATTTGCTGACATTCGCTTCATGCTCATCCAAGGTTTTCGCATAATAAACCTTACCGTCACCGTAAATATCAGCCATAAAATAGAGATAATCATTATCCGTCGGATGCAGCACCGCTTTAATTGCCACCTCACCCGGATTTAAGATCGGTCCGATCGGCAAGCCGCTGTGCATATAAGTGTT
This sequence comes from Erysipelotrichales bacterium, assembly GCA_910576855.1. Lineage (GTDB taxonomy): Bacteria > Bacillota_I > Bacilli_A > Erysipelotrichales > Erysipelotrichaceae > C-19. The sequence continues at coordinate 5,015 of CAJTJP010000042.1, read as the reverse complement.
ATACGGTGAATCAATATCGGAATTTACTTCACAATCCATCGCATTTTTATACTCCTCATACAGTGCGTAACAAATCGTAACACTGGACTGCAGCTTCATATCGATCGCAAGACGATTTTCAAACACTTGCGCAATCATCCCCATATCCTCAACCGTTTTCGATTCATATTGGACAAGTGATGCCAATGTGATGATATCATGAATGGAGCGGCCGTCCTTCACGATATCCGATTTCAAGCTCTGATATACACGATCGAACTGATCCAACAATGTTTCCGTGATATCCTGCGCAGTTGCGTCCGACTCAAAGCTGTAGGTTTCCGGATACAAATAGCCCTCCAAACGAACCCTTGTTTGATCGTTTAAGATGCTTTCATCTAAAAACTCATAACGCTTGATCAAAGTCCGCAAATATTCCTCGTCATTCCACAGCGTCAATAAATCCTTCGCCTTCACATTCAGCTTTTTCTCAACCGCTGCCGCAATATCCTTGGCCCACATACCCTCGATGACAGTGATGCGCTCCTGTTTACCGGACGCATTGGCTGAATCATTCATATAAGACAGAATTTCACCTGTATTCCATGAACGATCGATTCGAAAATGTCCTGCCTTGATATCATTTAAGCCGTTGAAGCGAGCGTACAGCTTCGCAATCGCCGCATTTTTGATAATATCCTCATCAGATAAACGCTCAATGACATTCGAAGCATTATCACCTTCAACGACCTCAAAATCAACGATTTCACTGTTTGAGGTTACCGGCTGTAAGCTCATTTGATAAAACAAAAAGCTGCACAACAGTAAAATAACGACCGTAACAGCACTGATAAGCGCTATCAAAAGCTTTTTATTCTGAATCGCTGTCTTCATCCTGACTGAAAGCTCCTAATACTTCTTCTACCATAGACCATTCCGCATCGGTTTCGATCGGCAACAGATTTCCTGCTTCATCGTATGCGGAAGCATACACCTCGCCGCTTTCATCCTGCGGATCGGCGAATACCACATATTTTTTTCCTATTTCATCATTTTCAAATGTAAACAGAATCTCCAGTTCCATTTCATTTCCGTTTTCATCATTGACGTACAACGTATTTGATTCCAACATAAGTACCTCCTTATCGTATTATCCAACATTCCTATATTTCTTATTCATTTTTATTTCGCCTATAAAGCAAGGGGCATGACGCCCCTTAATTTTGACTGTCTAAATAGCTTTGCAGGATTTGAACGGCGGCCATTTGATCGATAACCTTTTTGCGTTTTTTACGTGATACATCAGCCGCAATTAAGATTTTTTCAGCCGCAACCGTTGTCAAGCGCTCATCCCACAATATGACTTCAATACCGAGCTGTTCCAAGCTTTCCTTAAACGCAATCGAGATTTCCCCGCGAATACCGATATCACCGTTCATGTGTTTCGGCAGACCTAATACCGCCTTATGTATTTGCAGCTCATTGATAATTTCAACGATCTGTTCAAGTGCCGAATCATAATCCTCTTCCTCGAAGCGAACGGTTTTATAAGCTCGAGCTATCATACCGAGCGCATCGGATACACTGACACCGCAGGTTCGCGAGCCTAAATCAAGACCTAAGATACGCATCGTTATTTATCATCCTTCAAATAAGCACGTACCAGCTCCTCAATGATTTCATAGCGCTCCACCGTTTGAATCAAGGTGCGGGCATTATTATGGGAGGAGATATAAGCAGGATCATTGGAAATCAGATAACCCGCAAGCTGATTGACAGAGTTATAGCCGCGCTCATCCAGCGCTTCCTTGACGATTCTCAGAATATGCTTAATATTGTCTCTGCGAAGCTCATCTGACTTAAATGACATAGTTTCAGTAATATCGTTCATGGTATTACCTCCTTTTCTATTTGCTTACCTATTATTTTAACGTATTATCATCAAAATTTAAAGAGTGAATCCAAGTTTATTTTTAATTACATTGATTGCCTCATTGATTTTCGCGGTATTTTTCGCACCGGATTGTGCCAAATCAGGACGACCGCCTCCCTTGCCTTCACAAATCAAGGCTGCTTCCTTTACTAAATCTCCGCATTTGATGCCGCTTTCGACAGCCGCTTTTCCGGCTCCGGCCACAAAGATCGCCTTATCCTCAAGCTTGGAAGCTAAGAAGATGACTGCGCCGGGCAATTGCGCTTTCACAGTCGATGCGATATCCTTCAATGCGTTTGCATCGGCACCGTCAAGCTGTTCGATTATAATATCGAGACCGTTCAGCGTTTGTTTGCGTTCTATCAGCTCCTTTGCCTTTAATACGAACATTTGATTATGCAGCGTATGTAATTCCTTTTTCATGTGCTCTGTTTCCTGCAACACCTGTGCAACCTTTTCCTCGACATGATGCAGACCGTTCAGCTTTAATAAGGAAGCAATATTCTTTAACGACTGTTCACATTGCGTAAATTCCAAGTAAGCGCCGAATCCGCTTTTTGCGGTGATACGACGAATTCCCGAACCGATGCTTTCCTCACCGATGATTTTACATAAGCCGATTTCCTGTGTATTATTCACATGACAGCCGCCGCAGAATTCCTTCGATACATCGCCCATCGTTACGACACGCACGATATCGCCGTACTTTTCATCGAACAAGGCAGTTGCGCCGCTCTTTTTCGCTTCCTCGATTGCCATATATTCCTTAATGACCGGATAGCCGGCGCAGATATAACGGTTTACGATATCCTCAATCTGCTTCAGTTGCTTTTCACTTACCTTTTCAAAATGAGTAAAGTCAAAGCGCAGATATTCATCGGAAACAAAGGAGCCTGCCTGTTGAATATGAGTGCCGATCACTTGCTTTAAAGCGCTTTGCAGCAAATGCGTACAGGAATGGTTATTTGTAATGACTTTGCGCTTTTGTTCATCAATTGCCACGCTTACACAATCATTCACCGTAAGCTTTCCGCCTTCAAGCACAACGCTGTGCAAATGCTGCTTATGCGGTGCCTTGATGACCTGTTCAACAGTTGCTTTCATATGCTCGTTTTTCATGATTCCGCAATCGGCAACCTGTCCGCCACTTTCCGCATAGCACACCGTTTGATCCAAAATGACCTCACCGCAATCACTCAGCTCATTTACCGCCTTACCATCCTTGAACAACGCAATGACTTTGGCCTCACATACTGATTGATCGTAGCCGATAAATTCACTCTTTTGCGTAAAGCTCATCAAATCCGCTGACTGAGAGGACATAGACTGTGCCTGATCACGGGCATTTCTGGCACGTTCACGCTGTTTTTCCATTTCCGCATGGAAGCCCTTTTCATCAACCTGATAGCCGTTTTCACCGGCAATCTCTAAGGTCAGTTCAAACGGGAAGCCGTACGTATCATATAATTGGAAGGCCGTTTGACCGTCTAACATATGGTCCTTGCGCTCTTTCATCACATCCATCAATAAGCGCTCACCGTCCGCCAAGGTTGCGGAAAAGCGCTCTTCTTCCGCCTTTACCAGCTTCATAATCGTTTCCTGCTTATCCGTTAAATACGGATAGAAATCCTTCATGATTTCGGTTACTACAGGCACCAAACGATATAAGAAAGCCTGTTCAATTTCCAGCTTACGCGCAAAGCGTACCGCACGACGCAATACCCTGCGCAGCACATAGCCTCTGCCCTCATTCGCAAACAGCGCACCGTCCGCAAGCGCAAAGCTTACCGTTCTGATATGATCGGCAATGACACGATATGCCATTTTATATTCACCCTCATACGGATGCTTCGCAAACTGCTTTGTCGCTTCGATGATCGGTAAAAATAAATCTGTATCGAAATTAGTTTCACCGCCCTGAATCAAGGAAACAAGACGCTCTAAGCCCATTCCGGTATCGATGTTTTTCTGCGGCAGCTCCTTGTATTCACTTCGCGGCAATTCAGGTTTACAGTCATATTGTGAAAATACGACGTTCCATACCTCGATATAGCGATCGTTTTCCAATTCCTCAAAAAATAAGCGCTCGCCTAACCCTTCCGGATCATAGGCTTCTCCGCGATCATAAAAAATCTCTGAATCAGGTCCGCCCGGTCCTTCACCGATTTCCCAAAAGTTATCCTTTGTCTTTAAAATATGAGACGGTGAAACACCGCATTCCTCACTCCATACCCGATATGCTTCCTCATCGTCCTCATAAACGGAAATATACAGCTTGTCCTTCGGAAATGCGATCCATTTTTCATCTGTTAAAAATTCCCATGCGAAATGAATTGCCTCTTTCTTAAAGTAATCACCGATTGAAAAATTGCCGAGCATTTCAAAAAACGTATGATGACGTGCTGTCTTACCGACATTTTCGATATCGTTGGTTCGAATGGATTTTTGCGCATTCGCAATGCGCGGCTTTTCCGGATTTAAGGAGCCGTCAAAATATTTTTTTAATGCGGCCACACCGGCATTGATCCATAAAAGTGTCGGATCGTTATGCGGGATCAATGAGGCTCCCGGCTCAATCATATGATCCTTACTTGCGAAATAATCCAAAAACATCTGTCTGACTTGATTTCCTGTCAACTGCTTCATAAGCTTCCTCCTTGCATAAAAAAACGCTCCTGAAATTCAGGAACGAAATTATTTTCCGCGGTACCATCCCGATTCACTTCCGTAGAAGTACACCTTTGCATCTGTATCGTCGATTTTTCACGCAGCAGCCTCACCGACAGCGTTCCTTACCGCTCATCAAGGCTTGCACCGACCGCCTATTCTCTTATATGAGTGAGGTAAATACTACATTCGTTTCATTGGCTGTTGATTATCTTAGATATTATAGCATAGTTATCTGAGCGTTTCAATTTTTATTTCAGATATTGCATTCGTTACTGTTTTCTGGTGAAGTGCAAAAGTAACTTCCACATCAATGTGAAGCAAGTGGAAATCAGTCTTACATCAATTTCCACTTCTATTTTAGTTGACTTTACTCTTACATTATGGTTCTCTTTTTGTATCTCCTGTCATGGCGGCGAAAGGAGAATTCTTATGT
>CAJTJP010000041.1 GCA_910576855.1 Erysipelotrichales bacterium | reverse complement strand
ACGCATAAAGAAAACCTCCTAACAATACTATTATAACACAACATACGAGAATATACGATATAAAAACACAATAAATTTGACAAAAAATATAATAAAAAATCCTTAATTTAAAGGATGTAGTGATTGTTCATTGTTTTTTCATGTGTTAAACTCCCGCGCATAGTAAGGCTGTCACTTTTACCGAAAACATGGTATACTAACATAGATGTAAAGGAAGATGTATATGGAAAAACACTGGACAAATGAAGCAATATTCTATCATATTTATCCGCTCGGCTTTTGCGGAGCACCGAAATATGCACATGATGAAAGTGAATGCCGACACCGCATAAAAAAGCTGATGGATTGGATAGCGCACCTCGTTGAAATGAAGGTCAATGCGGTATATTTAGGACCGGTATTTGCCTCTTATGAGCATGGCTATGATACAAGTGATTATCGAATGATTGACAAGCGCTTAGGAACCAATGAGGATTTTATCGCTGTATGTGATGCCCTGCATGAGGCAGGAATCAGAATCGTATTAGACGGTGTATTTAATCACGTCGGCAGAGCCTTTTGGGCCTTTAAAGATGTACAGGAGAAACGAGAAAGCTCCCCTTATAAGGATTGGTTCCACAATATCAATTTTCATAATCGATCCCCTTATGATGATCCCTTTTCCTATGAAGCATGGGAGGGACATTACAATCTGGTAAAGCTGAATCTGCGCAATGAGGAAACAGTCAGATATTTATTAGACAGCGTCGGTATGTGGATGGACAGCTTTCATATTGACGGCTTACGCCTTGATGCCGCCGATTGTATCGATAAGCAGTTCTTTGCGCGCTTAAAAGAATATACAAAGCAACGAAAGGCTGATTTTTGGCTGATGGGGGAAATCATTCACGGTGATTATTCACTGTGGGCAAATCCCGACCTGTTGGATTCCGTAACAAACTATGAGTGCTATAAAGGCTTATATTCCGCTCATAATACAAAGAATTATTTTGAAATCGCGTATTCCTTAAATCGACAGTTTGGAAGCGGTGGTATTTATAAGAATCTGAATCTGTATAACTTCACCGATAATCATGATGTAAATCGTCTTGCGTCAATGCTGAGTAACAGCGCCGATTTAAAAAATGTTTATACCCTGCTATATACGATGCCGGGGGTTCCGAGCATCTACTACGGAAGCGAATACGGTATTGAGGGCAAAAAACAAAACGGTAGTGATGATCCACTGAGACCTGAGCTATCACTTACCGAGTTTCCGCAGGACCATCCCTTATATGCACATATTTGTCAATTAGGTGCATTAAAAAGCACGTATTTGCCGCTTCAATATGGTACATATGAGCAAGTAACGGTTAAAAATCAACAATTTATTTTTAAGCGTACCTATCAAGAAGAAGCCGTCTATACAGCGCTGAATTTAGCTGACGAGCCCTGCAGCTTGGTAATTCCCACTATCTCAAAGGCATATGATGTATTCAAAGAGGAGCTCATTACCGAGGAAAACGGCACCATCAGCATCACGCTTCCGCCGCATGAGTCATGCATCTTATATGTCGGCAATCATATCCCGAACAAGCAGGCTGAAGCAAAGAAAAAGCCCGTGAAACAAGCCGAGAGTGAACGGAGTGATAAGAAGGAACATAAGAAGCAGACAAAGCCGGCACAAAAAAAGGCAAAGCCGCATAGCGATGACAAAAAAAAGAACCCGATCATACAGCTGAAGACGGGTGTATATCGCCATTATAAAGGCAATGAATATGCAGTATTATATATTGCGAAGCACAGTGAAACGACAGAAGCAATGGTAGTTTATCGCCAGCTTTACGGTGATGCACAGGTTTGGGTTCGCCCGCTGTCCATATTCATCGAGACGGTGATGGTTGACGGAAACGAAGTTCTGCGCTTTACCTACCTTCATAAATAGGCATTATAAAAAGCACCAAGGTGCTTTTTTATAAATTGAATTTTGCCTCCTGACCCTTAAGTTGTAATAAAGTACGATGAATACCGAAAAATTCATCACAAAGAATTCGCAGCGTTTCAGCACTCATCAGTTGATCCTCCGCATGCGCCAATAACAATGTCATCGGCATATCTACGCCGGCAGCCTCCTCCTGAAGCAGTTTCGCATGAGACTGCTGACCCTGCTGAAACATTTCATCGCCCTTTTTGATGTAATCATTCGCTTTGGCAAATTCCCCCTTAGAAGCAAAATGAATCGCTTCTACATACATAGAGCGTGCCGCTCCTACCGATGATATAATTTTCATGCTGATTAATTCGATATGTTTCATTTTTCTCGTCCTCGCAATCGTATCAGTACATTATCCAATACTTTTTTTCCATCCAAATTACCGTAACTGCATAAATCCATTACCATAACCGGCTTCCCTTTCGCCATCTCCTCAATTTTTTGAAGCAGATAGCGTACCTGCGGTCCCAACAGGATAATATCGGCCTTCGGAATATGCTCCTTCGCCAATCCTTCTCCTACCGCCCATATATTCGCATTTATATGCTTTGCTGCAGCCGCCTCTTTCATCCGCTTCATCATCATGCTCGTAGACATTCCCGCAGAGCATATCAACAAAATATTCACGGTGTAATCCTCCGTTTCCTACCTCTAAGCTTTCCTCGTGTCTTTATTATATAACAGATTGTCATTAAAGTATATTGAATAATGAATTTATCTGTTATTTTTTTACTGAAATGACAGCGTTATCTATTTGAGTTATCTTTCTTGATAAGATTGAATGTGCTTTAGCGCCATAAAATTGCTTCAAATTATAAAATACGAGATGATATCAGTACCCTAGCTTATTTATTTTATAAAATAATGAAAAGAAGCATTGAACTCAACGGTACTTTACGGTATGATATACTTACGAAAAATGGATATTCGTAAATGGAAAGGAATGGAATTAATGAAAAAGATAAGAACGAGATTTGCGCCGAGTCCTACCGGCTATATGCATATCGGTAATCTTCGTACCGCACTGTTTGAATATTTAATTGCGAAGCATGAAAACGGTGATTTTTTATTAAGAATCGAGGATACCGATCAGGAGCGTAAGGTTGAAGGCGCAGTAGATATTATTTATGAAACGATGCGTGAGGTCGGCTTAATGCATGATGAAGGACCTGATGTAGGCGGAGAATACGGGCCGTATGTACAATCAGAGCGCTTGCCGATGTATAAGGAATATGCCGATCGCCTAGTTGAGCTGGGCGGTGCGCATTATTGCTTCTGTTCCGAGGAGGCTGTGGAAAAACAGCGTAAGGAATGCGAACTGATCAATAAGGCATTCAAATATGACGATCCATGCAAGCATGTTTCCTTAGAGGAAGCAAGAAAGCGCATTGAAAGCGGTGAGCCGTATGTCGTGCGTCAAACGATTCACCATGACGGAGCTACATATTTTGATGATGAAGTATACGGACGAATTGAGGTCGACAATGATATATTAGATGAATCGGTATTATTAAAGAGTGATGGCTATCCTACTTATAATTTCGCGAATATTATTGACGATCATACAATGGGAATTACTCATGTAGTGCGCGGAAATGAATATTTAAGCAGTACACCGAAATATAACTTGATCTATCAGGCATACGGTTGGGATATACCGACCTATGTCCATGTTCCGCCGGTAATGAAGGATGAACATCAAAAGCTCAGTAAGCGAAACGGCGATGCTTCCTTTCAGGATTTAGTCAAAAAGGGTTATTTACCGCAGGCTATACTGAATTATATCGCTCTGCTTGGCTGGGCACCTGACAGCGAACAGGAAATCTATACGCTGCAGGAGCTGATTGAAATATTTGACATCAAGCGCATTTCCAAGTCTCCTGCGATTTTTGATATCAATAAGCTGACTTGGATGAACGGCATGTATTTAAGAGCCATGAGCCTAGAGGAATTCCATGATTTGGCATTGCCTTATTATGAAGGTGTCATTCAAAGTAATGTCGATTTAAAGGCTGTTTCTAAAATTCTGCAGCAGCGTGTGGAAATTCTTACACAGATTCCCGAAATGATTGATTTTATCGATTCACTTCCCGAGTATGATAATGCAATGTATATTCATAAAAAAATGAAAACAACGTATGAAATCGCATTAACGGCCTTAAAGGCAAGCGAAAAAGCTTTAGGTGAGTTGGATGACTGGAGCAGCGAAGAAGCTGTCCACGAGGTACTGTTGGCACTGCCTGCACAGCTTGAGATGAAAAACGGCCAAGTTTTGTGGCCGGTGCGTACAGCCGTAAGCGGCAAGCAGTTTACTCCGGGCGGTGCGATTGAAATCGCTCATATTTTAGGAAAAGAGGAAACCTTGAAACGCATCGCTGTCGGCATCAAAAAGCTGGAAGCTGAAATCAACGCTTAATCGCAAACAAGCTTGATTCATTAATTGCTTAAGAAAAGACGATGACCTGAAATCATCGTCTTTTTATATGTCTTTATACTGTTTATTTCGCATGCTTTAAGAACGCCTTATATGCATTGGTTGCTTCATAAATATCTGCCTTAGAAGCAATTTCCCATGGAGCATGCATATTATGCAGGGCAATCCCGCTGTCAATGACATCCATATCATATTGAGCCAAAATATATGCGATCGTACCGCCGCCCCCTTGATCTACTTTGCCGAGTTCGGCTGTTTGGAAGTGGACATTTTCTTTTTCCATGATGGCACGAAGCTGTCCTACATATTCCGCACTGGCATCATTGGAGCCTGCCTTACCGCGTGAGCCTGTGTATTTATTAAATACGATACCCTTACCGAAATAAGCCGAATTATTTTTTTCCATTACACCGGCATAATTGGGATCATATGCCGCTGATACATCACTGGAAAGCATCTTACTGTTTTTCAACGCACGACGCAGTTTCAGCTCGCTGTAATCACCGAGGCGATCCATAACCTCAGCTACCGTATTTTCAAAGAATTTTGACTGCATACCTGTCGCACCGATACTTCCTACCTCTTCCTTATCTACCAAAAGGCAAACTGCCGTACGCTTAATGTCAGTTTCTTCCAATATCGCACGCAAAGAGGTATAAGCACAAATGCGGTCATCATGACCGTAGCCCATTATCATACTGGAATCTAAGCCGTAATCTCTTGCCTTTCCGGCCGGTACTACCTCTAATTCCGCTGATAGGAAGTCATCCTCCTCCATATCATAGCGCTCCTTTAAAATATTTAAGATATTTGCTTTGACTGCATCCTTTTCACAGTCTGTCAACGGTATAGAACCCACTGTAAGGTTTAAATCCTCACCCTCGATTACATGAGCCGCATTCTTACTCATTTGATCCTTTGCCAAATGAATCAACAGATCGCTGATACCGACTACAGGATCGTTTTCATCCTCACCGATACATACGGAAATCACACTACCGTCTTTTTTCGCAACGACACCGTGGATCGCAAGCGGAATCGTTACCCACTGATAGTTTTTAATTCCGCCGTAATAATGGGTATCTAATAATGCGATTTCATTGTCCTCATATAACGGAACCTGTTTTACATCTAAACGCGGTGAATCCACATGTGCTCCCAGAATATTCATTCCATTTTCGATTGCTTCCTCACCGATATGGAATAACGCTAAGGTTTTTCCCATATTATCCGCATAGACCTTATCATTCACATGCAGCTGTTTTCCTTCCTTGATAATATCATCAAGATTTACATAGCCGCATTCCTTCGCTAACCGAATGGCTTCCTTTACACATTCTCTTTCTGTTTTACAATCAGAAATATATTTCTTATAATCATCAGCTAACGCAAACACTTCTTTTTTCTTTGTGTCATCATAGCTGCTCCATGCATTTTTACGCATGCTTTCACATCCTTTCTTAGCGTCCCTATTATATGCTATCTAACAGAAAATTACAAGCCGGATAAAACAGCATTGAAATAAAAAAACACTCTGCTGTATTTCAACAACAGAGTGCATTTGTTTATCAAGCTTATCCTAATTCAGAGAAGTATTTGATTGTACGAACCATCTGGCTTGTATAAGAGTTTTCGTTATCATACCAAGATACAACCTGTACCTGAGTATTTCCGTCTTCCATCTCAATTGCCATAGTCTGAGTAGCATCGAATAAAGAACCGTAACGCATACCGATAATATCGCTTGATACGATTTCATCAGTGTTGTAGCCGTAAGATTCATTAGCTGCAGCCTTCATTGCCGCATTTACATCGTCAACACTTACTTTGCCCTTAACTACAGCAACTAAGATAGTAGTTGAACCTGTAGGAGTAGGAACACGCTGTGCAGAACCAATCAATTTTCCGTTCAATTCAGGAATAACCAAACCGATTGCCTTTGCAGCACCTGTAGAGTTAGGAACGATATTTACTGCAGCTGCACGAGAACGACGAAGGTCGCCTTTACGCTGAGGTCCGTCTAATGTCATCTGATCGCCTGTATAAGCGTGAACTGTTGTCATGATACCGCTCTGAATCGGTGCCAAATCATTCAATGCTTTTGCCATCGGAGCTAAGCAGTTTGTTGTACAAGATGCTGCAGAAATAACTGTATCCTCCGGCTTCAATGTTTCGTGGTTTACATTGTAAACGATTGTCGGTAAATCCTTACCGGCCGGTGCGGAAATAACAACCTTACGAGCACCTGCTTCGATATGTGCAGAAGCTTTATCTTTTGATGTATAGAAACCTGTACATTCTAATACAACGTCTACACCTAATTTTCCCCATGGAAGGTTCTTAGCGTCTGCTTCAGCATAAATAGTGATTTCTTTTCCGTCAACCGTGATTGAATTTTCACCTGCTACAACTGAGTCAGCCTTTTCGTATCTTCCCTGAGAAGAATCGTATTTTAATAAGTGTGCAAGCATTTTAGGACTGGTTAAGTCATTGATTGCAACAACCTCATATCCCTCTGCACCAAACATCTGTCTGAACGCTAAACGTCCGATGCGTCCAAAACCATTAATCGCAACTTTTACTGTCATCTTCAAAGTCCTCCTTTTATCATCTAATATTATAAAGTTTTCCCATAAAAAAGTCAATTATGCGCGATTCACTTTGCATATTTTTTCCATGAAATCAGTTTCTGTCGGTGTAAGGGCGCTTATTTAGGACATCGTCTGTGACTTCGTATTCCTTGTCGAAACATTATTATGAGGGATTGGTATGAAAATAGCGGTGCGAAGCATACTCTTATTATGTAAAGGAGTGATATCTTGGTTATTGTTCCAACAATTATTGAGCGAAATGCCAGTGTGGAAAGAGTGTATGATTTATATTCGTGCTTATTAAAGGAGCGTATCATTATTTTAACGGGTGAAATTGATGATACGATGTCTTCAAGCATCTGCGCACAGCTTTTATATTTGGCTTCTACAAGCTCTGATCCGATTTTAATGTACATCAATTCTCCCGGCGGCAGTGTCAGTGCCGGCTTAGCGATTCTGGATACGATGAAATATATAAAATGTGAGGTATCAACTATTTGTATGGGAATATGTGCCAGTATGGCCGCAGTATTATTGAGTGCAGGAGCAAAAGGTAAACGCTGTTCTCTTGCGAACGGCGAGGTCATGATACATCAGCCGTTAGGCGGTATGCAGGGACAGGCAAAGGATATGGAAATTGCCGCAAATCATATTATCCGAATGAAAAATCGTTTAAATCAAATTTTGGCACAAAATTGCCGCAAATCTACAGATGAAATCGCTGCTGCTTGTGATCGTGATAATTATATGGACGCGAATGAAGCTATCACGTTCGGAATTATCGATAAAATTATTTAACTTATGCGTATTAGACATGGCATATAATCAAGGGAGTGAAGCCGCTTCACTCTTTTTTTATGTAAATATTGGATATGATAAAACATTAGTTTTTTAAAGGAAAGAAAAAAAGCGATGAACCACACATCAGTGAACATTGATCGCTTTCATTTTTTACATTATTTACGCTGCTTATTGACACGTTGCGGCTTCTCAGGCATCGCATAGCCCATTTCCTTCAGCGCTTCCAGCTCTTTTAAAATAACAGGACGATAGATATCGCGCTTTTGAAAAACATCCTTTGCTGCATCAAACCATTGCATCGCTTCTTCATAAGCTGCCAAGCGCTTTTTTTGGACACCGATCAAGTAAGCACAGGTTCCTAACGGAAATCCATAATAATCCTTATTGTCTAACGCCGCTGTTATTTCATCGACAAGCTCATTGCATTCATCTAACAGCACTCGCTTGGTCCAATCACAACATCGTATCAGCTTATCATTTTCAAGCTTGTGAATCTGTTCCAACAGTTCCAGTGCCCATTCACGATTGTTTTCATTAACAAACGTATGATAATACAGCGTCAAGTATTGTTCAGTGTCTGCCTTTTCATAGCTTTTGTTCATCATATCGCGTAAGTGTGCCATCAGCTTTGTTTCATCCTTTGAGAGATAATATATCCTTGCCTGATATAAATCGCGATTATACTTTGATAACAACAGCTTAGCCTTCGGTTGATTCAATATTTCCTGTACTCTTTCAAAATTTGATTGCAGAAGCGCCTTGTTTAAGCTTTTGAGATAACCGCTTCGCAAGCACTGATACATCAATCCGAATGCAAATAAAATACATATGATAAAAATCGTTATTTGATTCATAAATATACCGCCAATCTACCTTCACTTAAGTAAAAGCGCTGCTGCTTGCACAACAACGCTTTATTATTCAGAAAGATGATAGAGAGAAAATCATCTATTGTCTGTTTTATCTTACAGTACGTTCCAAGGTACCGGTACAAGTGGCTGATATCCACCGGCCCAGATACCGAAGATCGCACCTACGATACCGATAACCAAGAATAAGCCGATCAGCTTAACAGGAGTAAATCCTTTTTTCTTGATTAAGAAGTAGCACATTAATGTGAACAGTAACGGAATTAAGCAAGGAACGATCTTATCCAAGTAATCTTGAATGTTGATGAATACATCAACCATAGTTCCGTCTTCTGCAGCTGTCTGTCCGTTAGGGATGGAGATACCAAGTCTAACGCCGCCGCCGTAGTTAGCGATCAATGCACCGATAACGAATACACCTAATACAGATGCTGCATGAGTGAATTCCTTAGCGTAAGCAGTCATCATGCTTACAGCCTTAGTACCCATGTTGTAAGACCAGTACATCAAACCGTAACGAAGTGCCATTTCAGCACCGAATGCGATAATGAAGTAAAGAATAGGTCCGAGAATGCTGCCTTCGATAGCCATGTTAGCTGTCATACCGGCAGTGATCGGAATTAATGTCATCCAGAATAATGCATCACCGATACCACCTAAAGGAGCAGCAGTAGACACACGTACGGAACGAATTGTAGTGATGTCCATTTTCTGTTGTTCCATAGATAATACCATACCCATAACGAATGTTACGGCGAATGGGTGAGTATTCAAGAAGTCCATATTGTGAGTCATAGATGCAGCTAAGTCTTCTTTGTTTGTATGAATTTTCTGAAGACCCGGCAGCATTGACCATAACCAACCTGCAGACTGCATACGCTCATAGTTGAACGCTGCCTGTAGCTGGCAAGAACGCCAAACCATTTTATTTAAGGTTTTATTGTCAAGTCTAGCGGCAGGCGTAGTATCTTTATAAGTCAACAATTCATTAGATGCCATCGCTCATACCTCCGTTTCCTGCATTTTTGCTTAAAGAGTTTACCTTGAAGTCGATCAATGCTAACATAACACCGATAAATGCAACCAAGATCAATGCTGCAGATGCAGTAGCGTCCACATTACCGAACAGTAATGCAAGCGCGAAACCGCCAAGCAGGTAGCCCCACATATCGTTTGCGAACATAATTTTCAATAAGATACCGAAACCTACGAAACGCATCATTGTACCGGCCATAGATAAACCACCCATTAACCAGCTTGCATTGTCACTCAAGTTCTGAAGTGTATCCGCCATTGCAGTACCGCCTGTATAGGCAAGAACTGCGATCACTGCGAATAAAGAACCTAAGATTAACATCGAAATGTTCAATACATTTGTAATACCTTTAGGGTTAGCTTCTTCAGCTGCCTTATCAGCCTTAGCCATTAAACCTGACATTACAGTGAATGTCAAAGTTACGACATACTGACCGAAAGTCGCGAAGATCATACAAGCACCAAGTGCTGCGTTTGTATCCATGTTTGCTTTAACAGCAAAGATCATGGCTACGACACCGCCAAGTACGGCGTTAGGTGGCTGAGCACCACCGACAGGCATGTTACCGATCATCATCAGCTCGTAAGTACCACCAACAACTAAGCCGGTTTCCATATCACCAAGCACTAAGCCGATAATAGGACAAGCAATGATAGGACGGTAAACAATTTCTGTTAATGAGAACTGGTCAATCGCGAAGAAGAATGTAAGGATTGCCAGTAACACACATTCAACAATATTGAAATCCATAAATTTGTTTCTCCTTTCCTAAGAAGAAAGATAAGTCCGCTGAAATCAAGGGAAACAGGCATATATGTCATAAGTGTGTTATAAGTATAGCTTGAAATATACTGCCTGCATATGAATCAAACAATAGCTATATCATTTTTCATGTAAATCACATTATTTTATTCATCAATCAAGTTGATGAAAATATTACCAACCGCTATTGACAAAAATCGATGACTAATTTAGAATAGAAACCATTCTGTAACAGATCACTTTTGGAAAAATATAGGGGACTTGTCATTTAGCGACAGGTCTGTTTTATTTGTCCGCTGAGCATGAAAATTTCACTTTCGGCAGGTGAAAATAATGACATAACAATAAGCGGTATAATTAATATACTTTTATTGTGTCTGAATTTAATAGAAACGGAGTGTTTTATAAATGGCAAAAGGAAAAAAGAAATATGAAAGAAAAACACGTAAGCTTCGCTATCCCAACGGGTACGGCTCCGTTCACCTTTTATCAAATCCTGAGAAAAGAAGGAATCCTTATATCGTTCAAGTACCGGACGGGTTAAAGACCCGTATGTCACAAGACGGAAGCTTAAAATCACAATATGCTTATAAAACACTTTGTTATGTAAAAACATGGGAGGAGGGCGACCAAATTCTGCGTGATTACAACAATAGAAAAAAATTCGGAGACGGCTGTATCTTAACGAAATACGCAACCTTTGATGAAATTCATGCGATTGTGCTTCCAAGGTATACAAAGGATCGAAGCATTTCTTTGATTACTGCTTATAAGGCTGCTTATAAGCATCTACATAAAATTTATCATATACCGATCAATGAGATAAAAACAGCTAATATACAAGCAATTTTTGATGATTTGAGAGAAAATAAAGGGCGCGGAAGTAAAACGATCGCTAATATGAAGCATATTTGCAATCAAGTATTTTCATACGCATATGAAAATGATCTCGTAGATAAAAATTATGCAAGCTTTCTAAAAATTGGTGCTGCAGATAAACCAAAGGAAAAAAAGATATTTACACGAGAACAGATTGAGTTATTGTTTCAGAATGATGAGGATCCGATTGTAAATACGGTATTGATTTATATTTTTACGGGAATGCGGATCAGTGAGCTGCTTTTAGTGAAGCGCTGTGATGTGCATATCAAAGAGCGTTATTTGGTAGGTGGAGTAAAAACAAAGGCAGGTAAAAACAGAGTGATACCGATTCATCGCTATATAGAGCGTTATATCAGTGATTGGTATGCGAAGGAAACCGAGTATTTGATTACGGACAACAACGGCAGACCTTACAGCAAAGCTACCTATCGCTTTCAATTTATGAAAGTGATGGAAAAATTCAATATCAAGGATATTACGAATCACTGTTGTCGTCATACGCTGAGTACGATGTTTGACAATGCGAATGTGAACCGAGTAGCGGCACAGAAAATACTCGGACATGTCAGCAGTGATTTGGATGAAAGAGTTTATATTCATAAGAGTATCGAGCGATTGATTGAAGCAATGGATATGGTCTCACTTGATGCATTGTAGAATGTCATAAGTGTGTCATAAGTAAAGAAATACAGACTGATTCCAGCGCATTTGGTGATTTAAAATGCTTCATGGGTTTCAGTCTGTATTCGATTATCATTTTCATATTGCGTAAGAGAACGCAAATGTTAAAGAATTCATTTTTTATGCCACAGAAAACGCATCAGTGTGGATACAAGAATAATCCCTAATGCGAGTGCTCCTGCATTGATTAGGGTATCTAAGCCTTTCTGCAGTGCCGCCTGTGCATCACTCGCTACCGCAAAGCGCATTGTTTCATACATGCCCTTGCCGGGTACTAACGGAATCAAGGCACAGATCACAAAGGTGGTAACCGGAGTTCGGCATATACGGGCAAGGCATTCGGAGTAAAAGGCAAAGCTGACGCCGGCACAAAATAAAGCCAATGCTTCGGGGTATTGCATCTGCTTGCATATATAGTAAACAACACCGCCCAGCATTCCGCCGATTCCGGCCAATAATAGCTTGGTTCCCTTGATATTGAACAGTACACCGAAGCCGATAGTTGCTAAAAAACCTGAAAAAGCTGCCAACAACATACTAGATTCCTCCTACTGCCTTTATCCATACAGCTAATACCGTACCGATTCCTACCGCAATCGCAACCGCTGTTAAAAATGCTTCGGCCCCTCGGGAAAGACCTGAAACATAATCACCTGCGACTGTATCTCTTATCGCATTTGTGATCGCTAAGCCGGGAACCAGCAGCATGATTGAGGAAATCATAACCGTATCCATAGAATCACAAAGCGAAAGCAGGACACAAAGCAGAGTGATAAATGCGCCGACACCTGCCGAAACTGCATTTTGAAAAAACGCATTAATGTTGTTTCGTTCCATACCTACAATGGAAAGCTTAATACAGATACCAATAACAAAAGCGCATAGTGCATCTGTTATACTTCCTTGAAAAAACAGCGCAAAGCCAAAAGCCGATAAGGCAGAAAAAAACAGTGTGACAGGTAAGGAATAGCGCGGTTCTTGATCCAGCTTTGTTAAAATATCCATAACCTCATAGATTTCATATTGCTTGCTTTTGATCGTTCTTGATAATTCATTAATTGCATCTATTTTATGCAGATCGACTCCGCGCTTTTGAATTCGCAGTATCTTTGTGTAGTTTTGCTGCTTATGAGTGATTGACAGCATGATGCCGGTCGTCATGACAAAGGCCTGCACCTCATCTACATCGAAGCTTTGTGCGATTTTAACCATTGTTTCTTCACAACGGTATACCTCAGCACCGCTTTCCAATAATATCTTGCCGGCATAACCGGCAACATTTAACAGTTCATTACATTCCATAGCTACCTCGTTTATTTCACTTTTGCGCTGTTTTAGTTATCATATTTACGGCTTATATGTATAATCGTTCATAAAAGCCTGCTAGATTATATCATGCTTCTATATCGTTTACCAGTGGAAAAGGAATATCTGAATTACTGCCTGAAGTGAAAAGTTAGATTCCACTTCAAAGGGTAAAAAATGGAATTCAGTCTTTCAGTAAATTCTAGTTGAATTTACTCTTACATAATGGCATTGTTTATATGGCTGACAGCATCACTTTAGAAAGGCTGATTTTTTATGAATGCTATCTCAAACAAAAACAA
>CAJTJP010000040.1 GCA_910576855.1 Erysipelotrichales bacterium | reverse complement strand
TTATGCCCTTTTTTGACTTATCTACATATACATTATAACTGAAAAACTAAAATCCACAAGACTTTTTTCTTGATATATCCTAATCCTGTCTATCTGCTTTCTTTTTGTAACAGTAAATTCTACTTATTTTTATGTGCTTTTTGAAGTGGAATTTAACTTTTCACTTCAGGTTTCATCTGTGGTTTCATTTACAGTATTATCTGCTGACGTGCTTTGTTTTTTTGCTTCCTCTCGTTTATACTCCTCATAAAAGGATTTCCCCTTGATACATGAGCTGCAATCGCTGTGACAGGAAGAACAGCCGCCTTTGCTTCTTGTCAGATAGGTCAAAAGCGCTAATACGGCAAGCACCGCAAGAATCGCCAGCACATCTATAAAAGTCATTGCACCACCGCCTTTATTTTATTATACGCTCTCTCATATAAAAATGACAATACACAGAACTTAAAGGAATAATGAGCCGATTTGATAAATCAATAATGCGACAATATAAGCGGCTGTCGTTTGATAGGCTGCCGTCAACAGTGCTTCCCGCCATGAGCAAAGCTCTCGCTTTGTTGCGGCAAAGGCTGCGATACACGGCATATACAAAACGGTAAAGGCCAAAAAGGAATATGCCGACAGCGGTGTAAAGATCTGCGGCAGCGCTTGAGTGAGCATCGCATCATTTCCCTGTGTTAACACACTGAGCGTAGAAACCACGCTTTCCTTGGCGGTAATGCCGCTGATCAATGCGGTAGCGGCGCGCCAATCATTAAAGCCTAAGGGCGCCAGTATTTGTGCCAGCATAGAGCCGATCGAGGCTAAAATCGACTGTGAGGAATCATTCAGATAATGAAGCTGCCAGTCAAAGCTTTGCAGAAACCAAATCAAGATGCTTGCGGCAAAAATAACGGTAAAGGCACGATGCAAAAAATCCTTTGCCTTGTCCCACATATGCAAAATAACGCTTTTGGCAGCCGGAATACGATAAGCAGGAAGCTCCATCACAAAGGGAACGCATTCTCCCTGAAAAACCGTTTTCTTTAACAGAAAGCCACTGATGATCGCAACAAGGATTCCCAGCAAATACACGCTGACAAGAATGATTGCAGTATGCGAAGGAAAAAAGGCAGCCGTTATCATACCGTAGATCGGCAGCTTTGCACTGCAGGACATGAACGGAGTCAACAAAATCGTCATTTTCCGGTCGCGTTCACTGCTTAAGGTCCTTGTCGCCATGATGGCAGGAACACTGCAGCCAAAGCCGATCAGCATCGGTACAAAGCTTCGTCCCGATAAACCGATCTTGCGCAGTGAGCGATCCATGACAAAGGCAACTCGCGCCATATAGCCGCTGTCCTCTAACAGCGATAAAAAGAAAAACAGAATTACGATGATCGGCAAAAAGGACAATACACTTCCTACACCGCTACATACACCGTTGATTAACAACTCATGCAGCCATGTACTAACGTGCATATTGCTCAAAAGCAAGGAAAACTGTTCACTGAAGGCTTCGATACCTATCTCCAGCCATTCCTGTAGCACACCTCCGACAACACTGAAAGTGATATAAAAAATCGTCAGCATGATACCGATAAAAATCGGAATACCGAGATATTTATGAGTGAGCCAGCGATCAATCTTTTCACTGCGCTGTTGAGAATACGTTTCCTGAAGTCTACATACGCTGTCGTTACAGATTGCCTCAATATAAGAGTAACGCATATCAGCCAAAGCAGCCTCACGATCGGTAGAAAGCGCATGCTCCATGCTTCGAACAATTTCTTCTATGATATGGATATCATCCTCATGCAGCTGTAATGCCTCCTGCATCACTTGATCGCCTTCAACAAGCTTCGTAGCCGCAAAGCGCAGCGGATATTCATTTTGCTTGGCATGATCCTCAATGATATGAGCAATCGCATGAAGGGCGCGATGTACCTCTCCCGTACAAAAATCAGGCTTTGGAATTGCCTGCGGCTGCTTCAGCATTTTCTTAATTGCTCTGATCAATTCGTTGATTCCCTGCTTATGCGCTGCTGATATCGGAATGATTTCAATTCCGAGCTCTTTTGACAATCGTTCGGTATCAATGGAATTTCCGCTCTGTATCACCTCGTCCATCATATTTAAGGCAATAATCATCGGTACCTGAAGCTCCATCAGTTGTAACGTCAAATAGAGATTTCGCTCAATATTAGTCGCATCAACAATATTGATAATCAGCTGCGGGTGCTCCTTTAAAATAAAATCACGTGTGACGATTTCCTCATTGGTATACGGGGATAGACTGTATATACCGGGTAAATCAACCAACGCTGCTTCCTTTAAGGCCTTTATCTGTCCGACCTTTTTTTCCACTGTGACACCCGGAAAATTACCGACATGCTGATTGCTTCCGGTCAATACGTTAAACAAGGTTGTTTTTCCGCTGTTTTGATTACCCGCTAATGCCAGTAGCGCTTGTGTCATCCGCTGTCACCTCGATTTCTATGTTTGCGGCGTCATCCTTGCGGATGCTGAGCATATAGCCGCGTAAGGCAAGCTCAATCGGATCGCCCATCGGTGCCGTTTTTTTAACAAACACTTTTGTTTTCGGAGTCAATCCCATATCAAGCAAGCGTCTGCGCAATGCTCCTTCTCCTCTTACCGCTGTTATCGTACCGCCGTTTCCCGGCTTTATTTGATCTAAAGTCATATTATCATCCTTACTGCCATACAAAGTTAGTCATAACTAACTGTATTATATTGTACTTCAAACAGACGGTTCTTGCAATAGATATCGTATGATTTCTTAAAATATAGGCATATCTCATTCAATGATAAAATATTTTTACCTTTTGTAGCAACAGTCCAAGAATCATCGGCATTTTCACATAGCATAAAGCGAGACGGATCCTCTCAACCGATAAAAGGAGGAATGAAAATGAATGATTCCAAGCACTGCTCACCGTTAGTGTGTGCTTATGCACATGCCTGCGGCGATTGTGAAAGTGATTATACCGAAAGAACTCAATATGCGCTATATCCCGATATTCGACAGCAGAATTTTCAGCATGACTGCCTACCGCCTGATATTTTTGCAAATAGCTGCAACAAACAAACATTAGGTATGGCTTATGTACCTGCACAAAAATGGAATTCCACATATGATTATGACACTGGCTTTATGAAGGGAACTATTTTTCAGGAATTGGACATGCCCTTTCAAATGGAAGGAGGATGTCGGTATGAATCATAAACAAGCACTGCTGAAAAAGATTCAAATACAGGATTTTGCGGTTCAGGAAGCCTCTTTATATTTGATTTCTCATCCTAAAGATAAAAGCGCAATGGAGTATTATCAGCATTCCAGAGCGTTATTAAAAGAAGCAATCGATGAATATGAACAGAACTACGGCCCCTTAACAAGCCGCAGTAATCTTGATCGTGAGTGGAAATATGTTTATGGGCCTTGGCCTTGGGAAGGAGAAAATTAAAAATGTGGCAATATGAAAAAAGACTGCAGTTTCCGGTAAATATTCAAAAAGCCGATCCGGGATTTGCGAAAGTCATGATAACACAGCTCGGCGGGCCTGACGGTGAGCTGTCGGCAAGCCTTCGTTATATGAGTCAGCGCTATGTGATGCCGTATCCGCAGCTAAAGGCAATGTTGACGGAAATTGCGACAGAGGAGCTTGCACATGTAGAAATCGTTTCGGCCATGGTATATCAATTAACCAAAAATTTAACAATGGATGAAATCAAGGAAAGCGGATTCGATGTTTATTTTGTCGATCATACTGCCGGTATTTATCCGCAGGCTGCTGCCGGTATCCCGCATCGTGCCGAATTTTATCAATCAAAGGGCGATCCGATTGCAGACCTTTGCGAGGATTTAGCGGCTGAACAAAAGGCTCGTGTCGTTTATGAAAATCTGCTGCGCTTGGCGAGTGATGAAGAAGTTAAGAAACCGCTGCGCTTTTTAAGACAGCGTGAAATCATTCATTTTCAGAGATTTGGCGAAGCCTTAAGTATTCTGCAACAGCATTTGGATTCTGACAACTATTATGCGTTTAACCCATCCTTCGATGAAGCGAAGCGGAAAGAAACCTTGACCTGCTTTGATAATAAGCGTTATTGATATTCTATCAATCTTGTATCGTACATTGTATTTAATCAAGGAAATGAATCTCATTTCCTTGATTTCTTACTTTGATTATATGCGTGAAGTAAAGCTTGATAATGCTTTAATCTATAGGTATATCATCAGTTTATCTGTATCAGATAAAAAAAATCCTGAATTGCAAGTAGAAAGTGGAAATAAGATAAGAGATCAAACATAGAAGCAAGAATCATCATAGAAACCAATGTTAGTTAATTCATGTAAGAAAGATTGTTCGGCGGAAATGTAGCCAAGAATCTTTCTTTTCTTATTGTTAATCTGCCGATTTATGGAACGAGAAACAGCTATATCGATGGTGTTGCTATCAGTACCTTTTTTGATGAATCTACGAATAAGTCCATTGCAGTTTTCATTGCTTGCTCGATCACATGAATGGTAAGGTCTGCCGAAGTATACAGACGTCCTTATGAGTGATAAGATCAGAATCCAATATAGAGATGGAAGCATCCTTAATGATGGAATAAACATTAGAAACGGAAGTACCAACATCAGAGGCAAGAGAGCGGATCAAAGCAGTTCTGCCGGTATTCCGCTTTTTACCGTGATGGAAAGCATCGTGTTTAGTGATTTCACGAATGATGTATTCATAATGTTGAAAAGAAAGATGTTTAAATTTTGAAGAAGGTGTGATAATATTGTAGTTGTCCATAGAAATGTATCCTTTCTGTTATGGTGACATAATGATACTATTTCTACGGACTTTTTTCATCTTTTCTTAATTCCACTTTCATTTTACAATGAGCAAAAGATAAAAAAATCAAAAAAAGACTTGCATTTCTTTCGTATTCTTCGTAAAATAGTATATGCGTAATCGGGATATAGCACAGCTTGGTAGTGCGCTTCGTTCGGGACGAAGAGGCCGCAGGTTCAAATCCTGTTATCCCGACCAGTTGAACAAACAGACGATTTAGATCGTCTTTTTTGTTTACTAATTATAATTATCATTTAATTACTGAAATAAAAATTCAATGATGTAAAAATCGGAGCCATCTTAGACTCCGATTTTCATTATTAATAATTAATTCTTTTCTTAACTGCGATGTAAATTATTATGCTGAAAGCAATGCAACATAACGAGGTATGGTACATCAGATTCGTATTATCTCCGGTATTCGCTCCGCCCATGCTTGTCGCAGGATTATATTGGCCTTTTACCGATGTGTCATGGTTCCCCTTTGCAGGGTCTGATGGTTCCTCTTTCTCATTTACATCCATTGTACCAAATCCTATACCTTCTCTATCGCCTTTTACTTCAGGCTTCCACTCAGTGATCGTTATTAGATTCTTTGTCGGTATTCCGCTTCCGTCTTCATCGATATTGTAATCAGGATAACCATCTCCATCACTATCGATATTCAAATCTGGGATGCCATCATAATCGCTGTCAATATTGATATCAGGAATGCCATCTCCGTCGAAATCGATATTGATATCTGCACGACCATCTCCGTCACTGTCATAATTCAGTATCGGCATTTTCCATTCCATTGTGTCATAAGGAAATTTATTGTGTGTGTAATTCTTACTTGGCTTCCATTCCTCTATCGGTAATATATTTAAGATCAGTTGTCCTTCCTCTGTCGGTATAATGTTGATATTTGCTTTCATATCACCATTTGTATCGATGTTATCATTCGCAATTCCATCTCCATCGGCATCGACATTAATTACTGCTTTTACACTTGTTCCTGTACAATATTCCTCAAGGATTCCGTTGTCTATGTCTTGTTTGACACACATTGTTGGTTTCCAATCGCTTTTCTTAAGAATCACTAGATTAAGGTCGGGCTTACCATCATTGTCCGTATCAATATTCAAATCAGGAATTCCGTCTCCGTCACTGTCGATATTAAGATCGGGAATTCCGTTTCCGTCTCTGTCTCCGTTGATTACGATCCATTTGGTTTCATCATTCGGGTCTTTCCATTTGATGTTTAAGTCAGGACAGCCATCTCCGTCAGGATCATTGAAATCAGGCTTCCCATCACCGTCTACATCCACATCGATTTTCTTTAGCTCTGCCTCATGACAGCTTTCAGTATTCGTATTACCTGCGTTATCGGTTGGTGTTACACATACCCTGTAGGTTCCTGTTGTTTCACTGATTGTTATGCTTGCCTTTTCATTAGTGACGGTTAAGCTACCTTCCTTGATTAATTCATCACCGGCTCTTGATTGTGCCTCTGTTTTGTAGACCTTATAAGCTATCTCCTTTGTGCCGCTCACCTTTAGGTCATCTTTTTTGTCACTTGTCGTTATCTCAAACGCTGTTCCCGGTTTAAAGAAGATTCCGCCGCTCAGCTTGTTGATGATATCCTGCAGCTTATTATTTGAATCCTTGGCTTTGATTCCTTTCACTTTAGGAGCTGTTTTGTCAAGCTTAATAAGCTCTTGTTTCTCTTTTGTGATGGCTCCGCTGTCCTTTTTCATCCAAAAGCTTTGGTTTGTTTCTCCCTCTTTTGTCACTGTGACTTGATTAGGCTTCCATGTGCTTTGGTCTAAGGACATATTTATATACTCATTATGATCGCTGATGATGTTGATATCCTTGTTTGTCCATCCGCCTGTGTATAAGGTATTGCTTCCGTCATCAAGCTCTAAATGATACCAATCATCCTCGATGTTTTCCTCAATGATTGTGAGGGTTCCTTCCTTAAAGCTAAAGCTGTAGTTTGGATAAGTCCTGTTTAATGTATTAATATCTCCCTTGATTGGATAAGCTCCTGCATTACTATCTGTCTTTGCGGTTGTGCTTAACTTGATATCATTTTCCTGTATTACATCTTGTACACCGTTCCACGTCACTAAGTCACTTCTGAAATCTTGATAGGTCAGCGGTGGATTTTGTTCTCCCTTTAGCTTCTCTTTATCATCGATGATGATTTCGATCGGTTTCGGTAACACCGTTACCTGTACTTGTTTACTTAACGGTGTTTCTCCGTCTGCCGTTCTTGTCACTGTGATCGTTGTTTTATTGCTTCCGCTGAACTGCAATGCATTAAACTCAGCACTGTTTCCGTTCACTGTCGGATTGGAGATATATGTCGTTTTATCAACCTCAAAGGTGTATTGTACATTCGTACTGTCTGCATCATATTGACTGCTTCTTATCGTGAAGTGATCGCCGTAGATGATTTGTCCCGGACTTGTGATAGCCAGTATGTTTTCATCAGGTCCCATGATATGAATCGTTCCCTCTGCTTCTACCGCTTTGTAATTTCGATTCATCGGCTTTGTCGCATGGATTTTGATATCTTTTCCTGTTTCTCCACTGTAGTTATAATTGACTGTTTTATTGTCATTCGTCCATGCGATGGTGTGATCTTCATTACTGTCTACCTCTATCAATACATCACCATCGGTATCTACGACTCCATCAACCTCAGTGACAGGTGTAACCTTGCCTTTTCCGTTTGTCACATAGATTGGTTTTTCTTTAAAGCTGATAATTCTTGTGCCTTTTTCTATATTGATTGGTAATTCAATCGTTTTATCACTGTAGTTTCCGGTTGGATCATGACTCGTTGCTTCTACAATCACCTTGCCTATTTGACTTGGTGAGATACTCGCATTCAGTATTGTGACTAACCCTGTCGGACTTACCGATATCACATCGGTAGGTGCTCCTGCTTTTAGCTGATAGGTCACTGTACTTCCGGTTGGATTTCCTGCGGTATATAACTGTATTGTTTTGTTTGGTGCATATACTTCACTGTATGCCTTGTAGCTGCTTCCATCTTTTGGAAGCTCATTTCCTGCATCATCTGTATAAATGAAGTTTTGTGTTCCCGCTGTGACTGTAAAGGTTAGCTCAGCTACTGCCTTTGCCTGTCCGACTCCGCCTTCCTTTTCCGCTACAATCGTGACTGTTCCGACACCGTTGATTGTCACTACTCCGCTGTTTGGATTGATTGTGATGATATTTGTGGAGCCGTCCTTGATTTTATAAGTGACAGGATTATTATTCGTACTTCCCTTGACTGTCGCATAGACACTCACATTTGTATCTGTTACCTTCACACTTTTTTGACTGATCATATTAACAGCAGCGCTTGTTTCATAAAATCTTAAATCCTCTGCATTCGCTACTCCGACATTAATTGTCACCGGGATTTGTTTGGTGCTCCACTTATCAGATACTGTTACCGTGATATGATAGCTTTGTACTCCAAGATTTCCAGTAGTCTTAATCACTCCTGTGTTTGGATCGACAGTGAATAAGCTCGAATCACCGCCTGTTTCAAGACCGTATTTATAAGTAATCGTTGATGAACCACCGATATTATCCGGTGTTCCTGTCGTACCTTGAATCGTTCCGATAATTCCGTTTGTCTTTACATTGGTATCTGTTGCGGTAAAGGTAGGAGTAATACTGTCTGAGGAATTCGCATGCGGTGTCACACTTCCGTCTACTTGTTTATAGATAATGATTTCCTTTTCTGTGAAAGCACTATTATAATTATCATTTCCTGTAGCCGGATCATCATCTGCGGTTGCCTTTATCTTTACTTTACCGAAAGCACCGTTACCTTTATAAGTAATCGCTCCTGTATCTGCATCGATATCAATCAAATACGTGTCACCGCCACTCACACTATAAGTTACTTTAGGTCCTGTATTAGGAGTAGTACTCGCTGTTTCATTCCAAGCTGTTAACGCATCCGCTATTGATTTCTTAGTAGTATTCGTGTCATCAAAAGCAATCGTCAGATTTGTCTTTTCTACCGTTAACGTCGTACAGACCTTAGAATCCGAAGTGGCAGTCGCAGGATCGCCATTCTCGTCTACCGCGGTGATACAGAATTTATAAGTACCTGCCTTTAAACCACCATTCACTAAATCAGGAGCGCCTGTTTTGATTTTCACATTCAACGAAGTACTGCTTGATGAACCGCTGTTTAATCTGTCAATCTCAAAATTTTGATAGGAATTATCTCCGTTTGATTCTAATGTATAAGTAAGCGGCATAACCCCTTGCGGATTTACTGTTATCTTTCCTACCGCTTGTCCTGCGTTCACATTCTTACTGAATTCATACTCTTTACCGCTGCTTGCCCCGCTTTGCGGTGTCTTTGTGTAAGTAAGCTTATGCGGCTCTACAATTTCTAAAGGCATTAAATCTGAGATAGCTGAGCTTTCTACAGGTAAGTTAGAGTAAACTTCATATTCTTCATTAATAACAGCCACTTGATATTTTCCTGTCGGTATTCCGTTTAAGTCTAACGTATATTCATTCGTACCGCTACGAGCAGCTTCTAACATTTTGTAATACTGAATATTCGTTCCTGCTTCATTATATAAAATAACTGATATTTGTGTATTAGTGCCGGTATTCGCATTTACATATAAGTTAACACTTCCGTTTTTTATTACCTTACCGATACTTTTTGTTTTACTTTCATTTTTGATATCTTGTAAAGAAACTGTTAGTGATGACTGAATCCTTAACTTATTCGGATTTAATTCATTGTTTTCATTGAGATTCGCAGTATCAATTTGATAGCCATGCCAAGCGCCATCGGTATAAGCAGTGTTTGCAGCAAAATTTATTTTTTCTTTATTTAGCTTTGCATATGGCCGAAGCGGATATTTAACGATTGCTCCTGATGAAACTGCACCGTTTATACTATTCGCCCAAACTAAACGCTCTGATGCCTGTATGACAGCTCTTGAATCAAATTCATGAAAAACCTCACTATTACTCTGATTCATTGCCATTTGTACCACATGATTATAATAATTCGCATTTACTCCGCCGGAAAAGGTCAATGTTGTAATATAGCCTCCTACCCAATAAATAACATCTTTTTTAAAAGCTCTTTCATCAGCGGTAAGCCCTAATGATCCGCCTGTTTTAATTTCAGTCAGTTCAGGCAAAAATGGTTTTCTTGTTAAAAGACTACTTTCATTAGTTTCTAAAAATATTTTCTCAATCTCATCCGTTAATGGTGTAATTGGACAGTATTTCACCCAATTAATCGTGTTTTTAAGACAGACTTTCTCGCGATCGGCTATTTGTGCTGCTTCCCCTACTATTGGCCACGATGAATCAAAAGTCTGTATTTCATTCACCAACGGCTTACTGCTCATTAATATAAAATCTTTTGTATCGTTCGCAATATCCCAAACAATTTCTTTATTTTTATATGTTCCCAAAACTACCTTAGCCCCTTTAGGCAATTGAAAAGCAGGTGCTGATTGTGCGTTTAAAGTAGTCAGCATATTACTGTTTGTATAAATATAAACTACCAAAAACACTCCTAAAATCGCTATCAGCGCTGTAATCAACTTCTTTAACATACAAATCATTCCTTTCTCTTTTGTCTATAAATGTAGAATTAAAGAGAGACAGGAAAAAGTTATTGAAATATATGTTTCCGAATAGAAAAACAGGCATTTTTGATTCAAAAACACCTGTTTAGAATTGTCTACATTGATAGACTTTTTTTATTGAAATGTATCTTTCTGATACCTGTATAATCCATAGCTTATAACAGCTATGCTTAATATTGATAAGCTTATATAAATCATTAAGCATGTATTATCTCCGGTATTCGCTCCGCCCATGCTTGTCGCAGGATTATATTGGCCTTTTACCGATGTGTCATGGTTCCCCTTTGCAGGGTCTGATGGTTCCTCTTTCTCATTTACATCCATTGTACCAAATCCTATACCTTCTCTATCGCCTTTTACTTCAGGCTTCCACTCAGTGATCGTTATTAGATTCTTTGTCGGTATTCCGCTTCCGTCTTCATCGATATTGTAATCAGGATAACCATCTCCATCACTATCGATATTCAAATCTGGGATGCCATCATAATCGCTGTCAATATTGATATCAGGAATGCCATCTCCGTCAAAATCGATATTGATATCTGCACGACCATCTCCGTCACTGTCATAATTCAGTATCGGCATTTTCCATTCCATTGTGTCATAAGGAAATTTATTGTGTGTGTAATTCTTACTTGGCTTCCATTTCTCTATCGGTAATATATTTAAGGTCAGTTGTCCTTCCTCTGTCGGTATAATGTTGATATTTGCTTTCATATCACCGTTTGTATCGATGTTATCATTCGCAATTCCATCTCCATCGGTATCGACATTAATTACTGCTTTTACACTTGTGCCTGTACAATATTCCTCTAAGATTCCGTTGTCTATGTCTTGTTTGACACACATTGTTGGTTTCCAATCGCTTTTCTTTAGAATCACTAAATTTAGATCAGGTTTGCCGTCATTATCGGTATCGATGTTCATATCAGGCTTGCCGTCTCCGTCACTATCGATATTAATATCAGGAATACCGTCATAATCACGATCACCGTTGATTACAATCCATTTACTTTCATCATTCGGATCCTTCCATTTGATGTTTAAATCAGGACAGCCATCTCCGTCAGGATCATTGAAATCCGGCTTACCGTCACCGTCTACATCCACATCGATTTTCTTTAAGGTTACCTCATGACAGCTTTCGGTATTTGTGTTTCCAGCGTTATCTGTAGGTATTACGCATACCTTGTATTTGCCTACTGTTTCACTGATTGTGATTTTTGCCTTTTCATTCGTTACGCTCAAGGTTCCATCCTTGATTGGTTCCTCTGTCCCGTCTGTGATTTTAAATACCTTGTATGCGATTTCCTTTGTGCCACTTACCTTCAAGTCATCCTTTTTGTCACTTGTCGTTAACTCAAATGATGTTCCCGGTTTAAAGAAGATTCCGCCTGTCAGCTTGTTGATGATATCTTGTAGGGTGTTGTTCGTATCCTTGGCCTTGATGCCTTTTACCTTTGGTGCTGTCTTGTCTATCTTGATGATTTCTTGTTTCTCTTTCGTGATCGCTCCGCTATCCTTTTTCATCCAAAAGCTTTGGTTTGTTTCTCCTTCTTTTGTCACCGTGACTTGGTTTGGCTTCCATGTGCTTTGGTCTAACGACATATTGATATACTCATTATGATCGCTGATGATGTTCACATCCTTATTTGTCCATCCGCCTGTGTATAAGGTGTTGTTTCCGTCATCAAGCTCTAAATGATACCAATTATCCTGTATGTTCTCCTCTTTGACTTTCAGTGTTCCCTCTTTGAATGTAAAGGTATAGTTTGGATAAGCTGTATTTAATATGTTACTGTCGCCCTTGATTGGATAAGTTCCTGCATTACTGTTTGTCTTTGCCGTAGTACTCAGCTTGATATCATTTTCCTCGATGATATCCTGTACCCCGTTCCATGATACTAACTGACTTCTGAAGTCTTGATAAGTTAATGTCGGATTCACTTCTCCTTTATACTTCTCTTTGTCATCAATGATGATTTCGATCGGTTTCGGTAACACCTGTACTGTGATCGTTTTACTTAACGGTACCTCTCCGTCTGCCGTTCTTGTCACCTTGATTTGGATATTTGTACTTCCGCTGTACTTTAATGCATCAAATTCCGCTTTGTTGCCGGTTACTGTCGCATTGGAGATATACGTTGTGTTATCTACCTCGAAGGTATATTTGACATTCGTACTGCTTGAATCATCCTGCAGGCTTCTGATTGTGAAGTGATCGCCGTATATGATTTTTCCCGGGCTTGATACTGCCAACATGTTCTCATCAGGCCCCATGATATGAAGCATTCCGTCTGCCTCTGCCTTGTTATAGTTTCGATTTCCTTGTTTCTCCACATGAAGCGGAATATCAATTCCTTCTTCACCATCATAATCGTATTCTATCTCAACGCCGTCATTCGTCCATGCGGTCGATGTATTTACGCTCGTATCTACTGTAATATAGTAATCGGTGTCATTGACTTGTACTCCACCGTCATTACTCGAGATATCCTGTTCATTAATCACAGGTGTTACTTTGCCTTTTCCGTTAGTCACATATGTCACATCCGCAAATGAAATTGTTTGGTCTGCTTTCTTAATGTTAATAGGCAGTTCAATCGTTTTATCCGCATAATTGCCTGTAGGATCATGACTTGTCGCCTCTACGATCACCTTGCCCATTTGTGTATTCAAGCTTGCGTTTAAGATATGAACCAAGCCATCACTGTCTACCGATATCACATCAGTAGGACTTCCGTTTTTAAGCTTATAGGTTACTGTACTTCCGGTCGGATTTCCTGCTGTATATAACTGGAACGTCTTATCCTTTTCATATACTTCCTCATAGGCTTTATATTTATCCGTCTGTTTCGGAAGCTCATTTCCTGCTTCATCCGTATAGATAAATTCCTGTTCTCCCGCTGTTACCGTAAAGGTCAGCTCGGCACTCGCATCTGCCTGCCCTGTTGCACCCTGCTTCTCTGCAACGATCGTTACCGTTCCTACTCCGTTGATCGTTATCGCTCCGCTTGTTGGATTTACCTCAATCACATTCGTTGAACCGTCTTGGATACTGTATTTCACAGGATTGGTATTACTGCTTCCTTTGACTGTTGCGTAGACCGTCACTCCTGTATCTGTCAAACACGCACTCTTTGAGGTTATCACTGTATTTGAGGTACTGTTCTCATAAAACTTCAGATTCTCTGCCGCAGCTACTCCGACATTGATTGTCACAGGGATTTCCTTTGTGCTCCAATTATCACTTACTGTTACTGTGATATGATAGCTGTTTACTCCTAAATTCGCTGTTGTCTTGATGACACCTGTATTGGGATCAACACTAAAGAAGCTCGCATTTCCTACTCCCGGCTTTAATCCATAATGATATGTCGTTGTACTTCCGCCTATCGTATCGGGTGTACCGAGTGTTCCGTGTATCGTACCGATGATTCCCCCTGTTCTGACATTGGAATCAGAAGCTGTAAAGGTAGGAATCGTTGTATCTGATGAATTGGCATGCGGTGTCACACTTCCGTCTACCTCACAATAGATTACGATTTCTTTTTCAACAAAGGCTGAATTATAATTATCATTTCCCGTTGTCGGATCATCATCAGCGGTTGCCTTTATCTTTACTTTACCGAAAGCACCGTTGCCTTTATAAGTGATCGCTCCTGTATCCGCATCGATATCAATCAAATACGTATCTCCGCCACTCACACTGTAAGTTACTTTAGTTCCTGTATTAGGAGTAGTACTCGCTGTTTCATTCCAAGCTGTTGAAGCATCCGCTATTGATTTCTTTGTCTGATTCAGATCATCAAAAGCTACCGTTAAGCCTGTCTTTTCTACTGTAAATGAAGCACACACCTTGGAATTAGAAGTTGCCGCAGTCGGATCACCGTTCGCATCCACTGTACTTATACAAAACTTATAGTTTCCTGCCTTTAATCCACCGTTCACTAAATCAGGTGCATTTCCTTTTATTTTCACATTAAGTGAGGTACTGTTTGAAGCACCGCTGCTTAAACCATCGATTTCGAAGTTTTGATAAGTATCATCACCGTTTGCCTCTATCGTATAAGTTAACGGCATGACTCCTTGCGGGCTTACTGTTATCTTACCTACCGTTTGTCCCGCATTTACATTTTTAGTAACCTCATAATCCTTACCGCTGTTTGCCCCGCTTTGCGGTTGTTTTGTATAAGTAATCTTGTGCGGTTCAACAATTTCTAACGGTAATAAATTCGATATCGGAG
>CAJTJP010000039.1 GCA_910576855.1 Erysipelotrichales bacterium | reverse complement strand
TGTTGGGATACCACCCTTGTATGATCGAAGTTCTAACCTACGATCGTGAAACCGTTCGAGGGAGAGTGTCAGGTAGGCAGTTTGACTGGGGCGGTCGCCTCCCAAAGAGTAACGGAGGCGCCCAAAGGTACGCTCAATCCGGATGGAAACCGGATGAAGAGTGCAAATGCAGAAGCGTGCTTGACTGTGAGACCAACAAGTCGAACAGGGACGAAAGTCGGGATTAGTGATCCGGCGGTGCCGAATGGAAGGGCCGTCGCTCAACGGATAAAAGCTACCCTGGGGATAACAGGCTGATCTCGCCCAAGAGTTCACATCGACGGCGAGGTTTGGCACCTCGATGTCGGCTCATCGCATCCTGGAGCTGAATTCGGTTCCAAGGGTTGGGCTGTCCGCCCATTAAAGCGGTACGCGAGCTGGGTTCAGAACGTCGTGAGACAGTTCGGTCCCTATCTGTTGTGGGCGAAGGAGATTTGAGGAGAGCTGTCCTTAGTACGAGAGGACCGGGATGGACCTACCGCTGGTGCATCGGTTGTTCTGCCAAGAGCATAGCCGAGTAGCTAAGTAGGGAAGGGATAAGCGCTGAAAGCATCTAAGCGCGAAGCCCCCTCCAAGATGAGATCTCCCATTCTTAGGAAGTAAGACCCCTTGAAGACTACGAGGTAGATAGGTCAAGTATGGAAGCACAGTGATGTGTGGAGTAGATTGATACTAATCGGTCGAGGGCTTAATCAAGAAGAAAGACACGACGAACTGTTATTCGGTTTTGAGGGATGACCTCAGAAAGAACCGGTGATGAAGGCGAAGTGGAGACACCTGTAACCATACCGAACACAGAAGTTAAGCACTTCAGCGGCGAAAATAGTAGGCCGAGCGCCTGTGAAGATAGCACGTTGCCGGGCATTGACCCTTGATAAAGGGTCTTTTTTTCTTGGTTGATGATTTATACTGTTATCATTAATCGCATTTATTTACTTAGTGATAAATAAAAATAGTTATTAATCCATAATAAAAAGCAGCGTATTCAATTATATAAATGAATACGCTGCTTCTACAATTAATGAATACAATCCCTACTTGTTAGGCATATGCTCAAGATAATAGGTAGCCTCCATATCGGCTGTACTCAGCGCAAAGGCTAAAGGATAGTGCTCAAAGGTATAAGAAATATTATTTGGATTATCATTATTAGAAAAGCCCATATGATAGCGGATCGCAAAGGCTTCCTCTCTTGTAAGCCGCATAAATCCGGTAATGATATACACGCTTTTTTCACCGTGTCCATAGGGCAGATCATCTTGATATTCAAACACTTCGATCTGTTGCCATTCTCCGTTGATTTTTTTATTGCGAGTTCCGACCTTATAACAATTTATCTTACAAATGTCATGAAGCAGTGATACAACAGCCAGTGTTTCATCGCTGTAATTCATATGGTAAAGCTCTTTTACACGTTCACGCGCCATATAATCCTTGAGACAATGATATACATTCAAGGAATGCTCCACAAGTCCGCCCTTATAAGAGCCGTGATAACGTGTACTGGCAGGAGCAGTAAAAAAATCTGATTGCGTACTGCACAGATAATCCAACAGCTTCTCAGCTCCCTCTCTTTGTATCAGCTTTTTATATATTGAGATAAACTCGTCTTTGTATTGCGACATATAAAATCCTCCTTGTATTATTTTAACATAATTATATCGTGTATAACAGTACTTTAAGCCATTCTTACTTATGTTTATCTGCACTCTTTCGTTCATAAAGCAACGCATTTTTCGTTTACTAAAAGGACAGATAGTGATATAATGGAGACGATATTAAAGGAGGCTTTTAATTATGGCAAAAAGAACAGTAAAAGATTTAGATGTTGCCGGTAAGCGAGTAATCGTGCGTTGTGATTTCAATGTTCCTCGTAAGGATGGCAAAATCACAAATGACAATCGTATTATTCAGGCATTACCTACTATTAAATACCTAATAGAGAATAAGGCAAAAATTATTTTGATGTCACATTTAGGTAAGGTTAAAACAGAGGAAGATAAGGCAAAGAACGATCTTCGCTGTGTTGCGGAGCGATTGAGTGAATTAGTTGATACAAAGGTAAGCTTCGTTCCTGTCACAAGAGGAGCTGAGCTGGAGGATGCTGTTGCGGCATTACAGGATGGAGAAATCGTAGTAATGCAGAATACGCGTTATGAGAAGGGCGAAAGCAAAAATGATCCGGAATTGTCCGCATACTGGGCATCATTGGGTGATTTGTTTGTTGAGGATGCGTTCGGTTCCGTACATCGCGCACATGCTTCTACTGCAGGTATTCCTTCTATTTTACCGAATGCACTTGGCTTTTTGGTAGAAAAAGAGGTGAAAATGCTTGGTGCGGCTGTTGATACACCGCAGCGTCCGTTTATCGCTATTATCGGCGGTGCAAAGGTTTCCGATAAGATTGCAGTTGTAGACAATCTGTTGAAAAAGGCTGACAAAGTATTGATCGGCGGCGGTATGGCTTATACCTTCTTAAAGGCAAAGGGTTATCCGATCGGTAAATCCTTGGTTGAGGAAGACAAGGTTGAGTTGGCTAAGGAATATTTAGCTAAGGCCGGTGACAAGCTTGTGTTGCCTGTTGATAATGTATGTGCCGATGCCTTCGCTGAGGATGCAAATACAAAAGTCGTTGATTCAGAAAGCATTCCTGCGGATATGATGGGCTTGGATATCGGACCTAAGTCTGTTGAATTATACCGTGATGCATTACAAGGCGCAAAAACCGTTGTATGGAACGGACCTATGGGCGTCTTTGAGATGAAGCCGTTTGCGCAGGGTACACTGGCTGTATGTACAGCAATTTCCGAGCTGCCTGATGCGACAACTGTAATCGGCGGCGGCGACAGTGCTGCAGCGGCAATTCAGTTGGGCTTTGCGGAAAAATTCTCTCATATTTCTACCGGCGGCGGTGCGTCATTAGAATATATGGAAGGTAAAGAACTGCCGGGTATCGCAGTAATTTCTGATAAATAGGAGATAAGATAATGAGAAAACCAATAATTGTAGGAAACTGGAAAATGAATAAAACAATCGCTGAGGCTGTAGACTTCATTAAAGCGGTTGATCCTGCGTGTCATGACGGGGCTACCTATGGGGTAGGTACTTCTTTCTTGGCATTACAGGAATCTGTAAAAAATGCGAAAAACTTGATCGTTGCGGCAGAGAACTGCCATTTTGAGGACAGCGGTGCTTTTACGGGTGAGGTAAGTGTACCGATGCTTCAGGAAATCGGTGTAAAATACTGCATCATCGGTCATTCAGAGCGTCGTCAGATGTTCGGTGATACCGATGAAACGGTAAATAAGAAGGCAAAACGCTTAATTGCGGCTGATATAACACCAATCGTATGTATCGGTGAAAGTGAAGCGCAGTATGATGCAGGCGAAACCGAAGCGGTAATTCGCAGCCAGTTAAGCGGAAGCTTAGCTGATCTTTGCCCTAACTGCGTAAAGAATATCGTTATCGCATATGAGCCGATTTGGGCAATCGGTACCGGTAAATCAGCAACCAAAGAAGATGCGCAGAAATGCTGCCACATCGTGCGTGATCAGATCGAAAAAATGTACGGAAAAGAAGCTGCGGATGCAGTACGCATTCAATACGGCGGCAGTGTGAAACCGGAAAATATCGTTGAATATATGGCATGTCCTGATATTGACGGTGCTTTGATCGGCGGAGCTTCTTTAAAGGCAGACAGCTTTACAGATATCATCAATAAAACAAAATAAGGCGATATAAAAGGTCTTATAAAACGGTGCAGTTCAGCAGGAGCTGCGCCTTTTTACGTCCTTAATTAAGGTTATCAATCACACTTTATCACTGCTGTACCGGACAAGACAAAACCTATCAGAAGTATCATCTATACTTCTTACGTTATACTAAAAATTACATATTGCTCTTTTTGTTCTCTTGCTTTTTTATCAACAGTGCTGCATATGAAACGGAAAATTATGGGTAAAAGAAACAGGATTGATTTTTCTTTTCTGAAATACTTTAAAATGTTGTTTATGTTTTGTCTGTCGGGTGGTATAATAATCAATGGCAGATTAAGGCGGTGAATGAATTAATGCGTAAAAAGGAAATTCTTAATGACCTGTTGCTGATTCTTGCGGGCAATGCGATTTTATCTATCGGAGTCGGCATGTTTGTTTTACCGTCCAATATATTAAGCGGCGGTGTTGCGGGGATTTCTGTTGCCTTACAGCCCTTTCTGCATATTGATGCGAATGTGATGATCAATATTCTTACTATCGGTCTGTTTTTGATCGGTTCGTTTCTGTTAGGTAAAAAGTTTGCGATCAATACACTGTTGAGTACGATATTTTACCCGTTGTTTGTGACTGTTATTTCCGCTCATGTTACTGAGCAGGTCACTGACAGTCCGTTATTGGCTTCTATTTATGCCGGTGTCTTTGTCGGTGTCGGCGTCGGTCTTGTTTTTCGCTCCGGGAGCAGTACGGGAGGTATGGATATTCCGCCGTTAATTATTAATAAATATACAGGAATTGCGCTCCCCACCTTGGTTTTGATTACAGATGGATTAACGGTGTGTGTGGGCATTTTGGCATATGGCTTAGAGGCCGCTTTGATCGGTTTGATTTCAGTTTACGTCTCCAGTATTATGATAAATAAGGTGCTTACCATCGGAGGTCATGACGCTAAAAATGTAATGATTATCTCTGATTCGTATGAGAAAATCATGTCATCTATTTATTGTGAAATCAATCGCGGTGCGACGGTGATTGAGGCACAGGGCGGATATACCGGTAAAAGGCGCCCGTTGATTATGGTCGTTGTATCTAAGAAGCAGCTTCCGCAGTTGAATCGCTTGGTTACGCATATCGATCCGGAGGCTTTTGTCGTTGTGACAGATACTACAGAGGTACAGGGCTTAGGCTTTACATATCAGGAAGAACTTTAGGAGAAGCATATGGATTTAAAAAAACGCAGCTTAGAAATCACAAAGGTAGACAGAGACAGCTTTCTGCGTAAGGCATTAAGCGCTTTTTGTCCGCCTGATCTTATCGAAAAGGCAATCCAAAGCGATTGCGTCGCTCAGCTGATTGATTCTCAAATCTTGCGTATGGCAAGTGATGAATGGATTAAGAAACGCTGTATGTATGTCGGCGGTATCGCTCTTTCAACATCGATCTGCGGTGCGGCAGGTACCTTGATGCTGCTGCCGATTGATTTCGCGCAATTCGCCTATCATGCGGCTAAGCTTTCACAGGAATTGTATTATTTATACGGTAAAAAGGATTCTTTTCATTATTCAAAAAGTGATGATTTGGATCTGTTGATGGTCATGCTGATCGGTGCTGACGGTGTGCTTACCTTAAGCAGTGCTTCTTTAAGCGTAATCGGTCAAAAGCTTTATGAAAAGGTTTGCAAAAAGCTTTCCTTTAAGGGCTTGGCTGCTTTACCGTTTGTAGGCTCTGCCGTTCACGGTTCAATGAGTGCTTATGCGCTTTATTCTTTAGCTGATGAATATCGTGAAAAGCTGATCGAATTGAATGAACAAAGTCAAGCGACTTCCGGTGATGAAATCGTTAAGGAAATCGGTCAGTTTATCGATGTAGAGTATCATGAGGCAGAGGAAAAGCTGCGTCATTTCTGTAACTTAGAGCGGCTTCGTCAGCTTTATATGTATTTGGAAAACGGCTATATCAATCAACAGGAGTTTGAACAGCTTCGCTTGAATTTATAGTGATATTTCTTGGTTTTCAGAAGCGTGGCTTACTTGATAGAAGCAGCTTTTTGCAGTTTATTTACAGGCGTTTGATTTGTATTAACGCTTGTTTTTTATATCATGTTATGCGTATGCATTTTATCGTCTTTCATTGTTTAATTAATTTAAAAAACAATAAAAACGTAAAAAAATCAAAACATCATCTTGACTTTACTGTTGTTTTCACATATTATGAATATAAAGGAGCTGAAAGCCATGATAAATCGAAAGAATCAAACAGAGGATGAATATTATGTAAAAAAGGCGCAGGAAGGCGATGGTGAGGCGTTGGAATTCCTGTTTCGTAAATATCATAATCTGGCTTTTTATATTGCGCTTAAGCTCTGTCATTGTGATGCGGATGCAGAGGATATCGTACAGGAAAGCTTTATTGAAATCACTCGTTCGATACATAAGCTGCAGGAGCCTAAGTTTTTTAAGGCATGGCTGAATAAGGTCATTTTTTCTAAAAGTACAAAGCTGTTTCGTAAAAACAAGGATGTATTGATGTCAGATCAAGAGTATCTGATTGCTTCTCAAAGTCAAGAGGAGCGTCGTTATCTGTTGCCGAAGGAAAGCATGAAGTTTGAAAGTGACAGAGAGGTGCTGTTGAGCTTAATTGAACAGCTTCCGCAGAAGCTTCGTGTTACGCTTGATTTGATGTTCTTTCAGCAATTAAGTGTGAAGGAAATCGCTTTGGCTTTGGATATCCCCGAGGGAACGGTAAAAAGCAGAATTTCTGCGGCGAAAAGTGAGCTTAAGATTTTGATCGGTGAATATGAGCACAGAGAGAATGTCAAGCTTGATTTTCAGGCTTCAAGCTTTGAGGCGGCATTGGCGCTTGCTTTGGGTAAGGAAGCTTTATCGGGCAATCTGCTTCCGGTGGTATCTGCAGGCTTGTTTA
This sequence comes from Erysipelotrichales bacterium, assembly GCA_910576855.1. Taxonomy (GTDB): domain Bacteria; phylum Bacillota_I; class Bacilli_A; order Erysipelotrichales; family Erysipelotrichaceae; genus C-19. The sequence goes on along the minus strand of CAJTJP010000039.1, from coordinate 8,926 downwards.
AAAATGTTCGCCATTTCTTTCGCTCGATACCGCCGATGACCGTGGCAATGATTCTTGCCGGCGGTGTTGCGGCTGCCTCACTTTCTTACGGATTGCTTCATTTAACTGCTTCTGATTTCACTAACGATGATAATGAAGTAACTGAGGTTGTGTATCACAGCTTTCAGCCGATTGTTTTTCAGGGAAAATCGTTGTTGAATGCGAGAGAGGCTTATGAGGTGCTTGTGTCACATGCGCATTGTTATGTTGAGGCGGATGCGCTCGATCCTAATTTAAAGGCGGACTTACAGCGCGTTTATTTTGCGTTAAAAAATAACGGTGGTTTATATTTTGATTTATTGAAGCAGCGGAAGTTCGCTGTTGTGTTTGAATAGCTTTGAATTTTATTGTGTTTGTTTATTTTGAGTCAGTATACGGTTAGGCATTGAAAATTGATTAGAGGGATTTCGGTGTTTCAGCACATCTCTTTTCTTTTTTTATTATTTTTTAACTTTTTATGAACCAAGCTGACTCTAAATGATTCTCAGAGCATGACAATGATAACTGTCGATATTGAATTTCATGGATTACAGAGTGAATTGATTGATTTATGGTGATAACAGTTACATTCAAATGGTTTGTATTTTAAACTTATGTATCTGATGCTTAGGTATGAGCATTGAAAGAAAGGAATGAGGAGAATGTGGAAAAAGACTTTCATAATTGCAGCATGCTTATTGAGTTGTCTTTCTGTTGCATATGTGTATAGTAAAGAGTATTTCGGAAATATATTAAACGCACAATCTGCTCCTGCTTTTCAATTGCCTAAAGGGGCTAAGGTTGTATTAGGTAAATATAATAATAAGGAAATTGTATGGGATATCGGTAATAACAATAATAACGGAAGCTATGTGTTGATGAGCAGCAAGCCGATAGAAAATAATATTTCTATTTATAATTCAAGTTTCCCTTATACTACCAATGTAATTCCTAATGAGAATAATAAAGATAATTATTGCCTTAAATATTTATCATCTGATGGTAATTCATTTTATATTTACTGTCCTACGGAATCATTAAAAAATAAAATAGATAACATAATAATAAGTGACTCAGAGAATACAATATTAAACAGAGATCCTTTTTTACCAAATGTTAATGAAATAAAGAATGGTGGAACACTTGGATTAGCATTGAATGATCGAGCATATAAAGGTGGTATTAGTGACGGTGGAATTTACTATTGGTTGGATGGTCGTATTAAAGATACTTTGTCTTATGCTGGAGTATATAAAAATATTTATTCAAACTCGGCACAATTATCGACTTCATGGCCTATAGATACCTCAGATGGTACTTCTTCAAATGTTTATGATTATGAAACAGGATTAACGATTCAAGGCGAAAATGAAAAAATAATTCGGATGCACGCAACAGCCTGGACTACATCAGGTGGACAGGCACTTGCGGCAGCTTTACGTCCTTTTTCACTTATTAGTATGTCTAAAATAAATTTTGCAATAAACACTGCTTATACCGATGGCAGTTGGCATAGTTATTCGATAGATACAAATAATTTGAATAAAAATAATGAATTGAACCCTAATAAATTAAGAGTTCAATCATCATTAACAGTTGGTTTAAGGGATGTTAAACGAAATAATCACAGTATCCAAAAGGTAATTAAAAATCAAAGTGTTGAATTGTCTGTAAATGCGAATACAGGAAGTAATACAAGAATGTCTGTGATACTTTATAATGAAGCAGGGACACAAATTCAATATTATAAATTAGGAAGTACAACATTTAACGGTACAAATGATTATACTGTAGATTTAACCGGTATTCCTGTAGGTAAATATCAAGTGGCTGTTATTAATGAGGAATATGATGCTTCTTCTAATTCACCGGTAGAAAGCTCAGCTATCTCAAATTTAATGCCTTTAGAAATTGTAGAGCCGCATAAGCTGACTTACACAAAAACACCGCAAAGCGGAGCTTCTGCAGGAAATGATTATGAATTCAGTAAAAATGTGAATGCAGGTCAAACTGTAGGCAAGGTTACGATTAATCCGCAAGGTATAATGCCGCTTACTTATTCAGTAGAATTAAATGGTGATAATACGTATCAAAACTTCGAAATTGATGGATTAAATTCAAGCGGTGCTTCAAGCAGTACCTCACTGAATGTGAAAATCAAAAGTAATGCACCTGATTTAGTGAACGGTGGATTGAAGGCAGGAGATTATAAATTTTGTGTAAGTGCTGTAGATGCGAACGGTGATCCTACGTCGGTTACAACGGATTCAAAGGTTTGTACTTCATTTACAGTTGAAAAGACAAACTTAACAGTGGCATTTGATGATTCCAATCAAACGAAGAAATCAATCACAGATGCAGCTACAGTTTGGAATGAAAGCGCAACAGCCACACCAAACAACAGTGATGTAAAGTTTACGTATTCAAAGGTGGGCGGTGATATTGGACTGATTGATATTGATGTTGATACAGGAGCGATTACTTATAAAGGAAACGGCGCTTACGGAAAAGTGAAAATACGGGCAACCGCAGATGATGATTCAAGCAGCGGAAATGATAACTATAATTCAGCTTTTGTAGAAAAAGAAATTGTAGTTTATGCAGAGGTAAACGGCAGTGTAACCCCTCATGCCAATTCAAGTGATATCAGTACACCGACCTTTAGTGCGAATGATCCTAATATCAAAATCAACGGAACGATAGGAACGATCAAAGGATCACCGGGAACGCCGGATGATGTAACAGGCAGTAGATTCACCTATACGTATGGATTAAAGAATGATGGAGACGGAAGCTTCTTTGCGGTAAATGCAAGCACAGGTGTAATCACCACAAAAGCGAATTTGGCAGTAGGAAGCTATTCCATTACCGTAACAGTGAGTGACAAATGGAGTACGAAAGAAATACCGGTAACGATCAATGTCGGAATGGCAGCGGCAGAGGATTTGAAGTTCTATGAGAACAGCAGCTCCAATACAGCGATTACCTCAAAGAGTGCTAAAGCAACAGATACGAATGTGACAGTGTATGCGACAGTCAAAGGAAGCAGTAACAGTAATCCGGTAAAGTATAGTATCAAAGACGGCTCAACAAATGTCATAGAGATAAATGAAGATAGCGGAGCTATCACAATTCATGGAGTAGGAACGGTAACAATCGTGGCTGAAAAGCAGGGTGGAATAGGACAAGCAAACGCAACAGCGGAATTGACTTTCACGGTAACGGCAGGTTCACAAAACTTCATTTATACAGATAATGCAGGAAATGAGCTTCCGAAACAAACGGATAAATATAAAGCCTATGAGGAAGTATATGAAAAGGATAAGACATTCCAGTTATATACGGCAGGAAATCCAACCGGAAGTACAGTAACTTATAAACTGAAAAACGGAAGTCCTACGGATGTGATATCGGTAGACAGTAACGGCTTGGTTCATATCTTGAATGCGAGTATCTCACCAAGTCAGATAGGCAAGGTGATTGTAGAAGCAACGAGTCATGATCCAAGCGGGAATTATGCAGACAAAACAATCGAGCTGCCAATCAACATCAAAAAGGCAGAACAAACGATATCATTTGCGGATGTGACATATGCGACAAACGGCAAAGGTAAGGTAACACCTGTCATTAATGAACAAGACCTATCAAGCAATGACGGCGGAGTACAAGTGAATGATACTGATTACTATATCACAGTAGATACAAGTGTAAATACATCGACCGCATGGACGACTGACGGAATTGAGATAGAATATGATTATGACGGAGAAAACGGAATTGATATCCCGCTGCATGTAGAGAAACAAGGGAATCGAAACTACAACAAGGCAGAAGCGAATGGCATCCTTCATATCATGGGGCCTGATGAAAACATGTTGGCAGTATCCAATCCGGGAAAAATCATCTATGGAGATCACTTCACAATCAGAAGTCTGCAGGATGATTCAAGCAGTACGAATGTCAAATATACCTTCGAGGTAGATAACACAACGTATATCTCCAATGCGACAGTAACCGGCAACAAGGCAGAATTTGATGCATTGAAGTACAGTGGAACGACAACGATCAAAATAAAGGTGACAAGAACGGCAGATGGGGAAACACCGTTAAGTAAAACGATAATGGTACAAGTGTTGCCGAAGCCAATCGAAATCATTATTGATGATAAGGAGAAGCTAAAGGGAGAACAGAATCCAACACTGACTTATCAAGATTTCAAAGACCAACTGATATCGTGGAACGGTGTGCAAGATGTGATACAGGCAAGTGATATCAAATTGAGCACGACCGCAAAAACAAACAGTAATGCAGGAGCTTATCCAATCAAGGGAGACGCCAACACATTAAATAAGACTTATCCAAACTACAGCTTTACCTTTAAAGAGGGAACCTTAACAATCAAAGAGGAAACTATCGAGGATGACTGGTATCATTTGGAGTTAAATGACGGAAACAACACCGCATATACGGGAGAATGGACGAATCAAGATGTGAACATCATCAGCGATCATAACGAGTATATCAATCTATCATTAGATGGTAGTACATGGAAACCTAACCAAGTCACAGTGACAAAAGAAGGAGAAACGAACCAAAGCTTTTGGATGAAAAAGAACAGCGGAGCGATCACGAAAGAAAAACAGGAAATTATCAGAATCGATAAGACAGCTCCAAAGGTAAAAAACATTAAAGCCAAAGATTCAAACAACAAGCTGCAGGATATCATCAATAAGCTAAGCGGCGGAATCTTCTTCAAACCGGGGACTGCATTTGAAATCACAACGGATGATTCCAAAGATGATTTAAAAGTGAGTGGGACAAAGGAAATCAGCTATAAGGTATATGAATTAATCAATGGAAGTGAACAGGAAATAAAGAACGGAACACTGACTGTTACAAACGAGAAAGCCAAAATCACAATCAGTGAAACGATAGGCAAATACAAGGTATGCGTAATATCGACTGATAATGCAGGAAACACAAATACCGAAAGCTGTCATGAGGTTGAACTTAAGAAAATCGATGTGGATGTAGATGGTGATGGAAAACCTGATTTCAATGATCCTGATGGTGATGGCTGTCCTGACTTAAACATCAAATGGAAAGACCCAAATGATGAAACCCAATGGATCGTAGTAAACGGTGACAGAGATTATGACGGTATCCCTGATATCAATATCGACAGTGACGGAGATGGAAAGCCTGATTTGAACATCGATACCGATAACGATGGGAAACCTGATCTTAATTTAGTGATTCTAAAGAAAAGCGATTGGAAGCCGACGAAATGTGTCAAGGCAGATTCCGACAACGGAATCCTTGAGGAATACTGTACAGGGGCAAGTGCCAAGCCTAAAATCAATGTGGACTTAGACAATGACGGCATACCCGATATCAATATCGATAATCAGGGTGATTTCAAACCTCATATAAATATCTCGAAGGATGGCGAAACTCCTTCTCTAAACATTGTCAAGCTGCACGAATGGAACCCGAAGAAGAACTACAAACAAAATAAATTCACGTATGACTCGATTGATGAATCCGAGGCAAAAAGGGAAATCAATATCGATACAGACGGTGATGGCCTACCGGACTTAAACATCGACCTTGACGGAGATGGAATTCCTGATCTCAATATCGATAGTGACGGAGATGAAATACCAAATATTAATATTGACAGTAACGGAGACGGCAAGCCTGACTACAACATTGATGTCAGCGGAAACGGTTATCCCGAGAAAAATTTAATTGATTTAAAGGAATGGAAACCAACTCAAAATGCTCGCTCACCATATGAATATGACACTATGGAAATACCCGATCCTAATGAACCAAAGGACGATGACACAGATGTCAAAGGAAGTTATTATCCGGGGGATAATACAGGAGGAGCACAAAGCATAGGCGGAGCTATTACCAGCGATTCAACGAATATGATGTTATACATTTGTTTGATAGTTTGTAGTATTGGCGCAATAACGTATTTGATTTATAAAAACAGAAAGATACATTTCAATAAATAAAGTCTCTTAAGGTAGACTTAAAGAGAGATAGGAAAAAGTTATTGAAATATATGTTTCTGAATAGAAAAACAGGCATTTTTAACTTAAAAACACCTGTTTATATTAGTCTACATTTGTAGACAAAATAGAAAGGAAAATGATTATGTGGAAGAAAGTTACAATCATGTTGACACTGTTCATAAGCTTTGTCGGTGTAGGGATGGCTTATTTCAGCGGAAATATAAATGCCAGCGGCTTATCCTATAATGTCTCGTTTAATACAACTGTAAAACTAGGGGAAAAGGGACAATATCCTAACGGTAATTACGGTTCAATGGTAAAGGGCGACAAAGTATATATAGGAACTAATACAGCGAATGGAAATCCTCTATCCTTTATTTTATTGGCGAAGGAGACATACAACACCTATCAGCTACAGGTAAACGGAAGCGGTGTTTATTCATTAGATACCTCTGTTCCTAATGTCACAGGCTGGCTTGCGATGTCTAATGAAGCGTATACAAGCAGTTTTCAAGGCTTTTTGGCATATCCGACTGCATTAGATCGTTTGAACGGTAACACCAGCAGTATTTATTATTATATTCCAACTAAATATTTAACTACCGGCAACGATTTTGCGGTAAAAGATACACTGATAAATATCAATAAAGCGATACCGAATAAAACCAAGCAGCTTTTGTTGAGTAAAAATCTCAGCTATCTACAAAAATTATATGATTTAAGATCATTAAACCCTGCCAGTGGTTATGCGTATGAAGAAAATTTACATTACGCATTGTTGAATCCGAAGGGATTTTATTTACCGGATGAATTCAGCTTATTAGGTTCCAGCTTTACCGGCACTATACCATCACCGGCAGGTGGCTATAAGCTTACTGCGAAGGATTTAGTATTCTCTGAAGTATATTATGCAACAATGATATCATCTAAATATAATACCTCTGCAGAAATGATAATGGGTACATTTTCTGCGTCAGGCGCTCAAGCATATGTATCCTTCACACAGTCTACCTATCCGTCCGTTAGGGCAGCGATACGTCTGTCCGCTGAATTAGATATGAGTCAGGTAGTGTTCGCGAGCGGTACCGGAGGTGCAGTCGGAAATATTGCGAAAGTGAAAAATTCAAGCCCTTCTTTGGGAAACTATTCTAATATTTATACCGCAACAGCGAATTACGACAAGCTGAAATTGAGAATACTTGATACTTCAGGCAATCATAGTATTATATTTAACGGAATAAAGGATGCCTGCGGCAATGCTGTTTCCGGTGTTACTGATAATGCTACGATCTATATAGATGCAAATGCAAATGCTGCATCAAGCGGAAATGAAGTTAATACCGTTTCAGCCTTATTCTTTAAAAATAATGAAATTGCGTATTATGTCCCTATCGAGGCGGCAAAGGGAAGCGGGTCTTACGCGCTGGATTTGACCGGGATAGAGGCAGGAGATTATAAGGTCGCATTAGTAAATGAGAGCTATAATGCAAGTGATACAGCACCGGCAGAAAGCTCAGCGCTGACAAGCTTCAAGGATTTAAAGATATCACAAAGCTCAAGCGGTTTGACATTTACAGCGAAAACAGATTTAGAATATGGCAAAAATGTAAATACGGGAGATACTGTCGGCACCGTTTCCTCACAGAACGGAACCGGAAATCCGATTTATACGATTGCGGCCGATCCGGCATATCCAAATGAATATACTCATGTGAAATTGGCAGGGGATCATAAAAGCGTTGTTGTGGAAGGCGATGCACTTCATGCGGGAACATATCATTTTAAAATCCAAGTGAAGGACAGCACTTGTGATACAACACCGGCAGCAGAGATATCAGCCTCACTCAATGTGAATAAGGCAACCCTATCGATAGCGTTTGACAATCCCAATCAGACAAAGAAAAGTATTGCTGATGCTGCAAGTGGTTGGAATGAAACAGCGACAGCCACACCAAACAATAGTGATGTAAAGATTACGTATTCAAAGGTGGGCGGTGATATCGGTCTGATTGATATTGATTCAGATACAGGAGCGATAACTTATAAAGGAAACGGTGCTTATGGAAAAGTGAAAATACGGGCAACCGCAGATGATGATTCAAGTAGCGGAAATGATAACTATAATTCAGCTTATGCAGAAAAAGAAATTGTAGTTTATGCAGAGGTAAACGGCAGTGTAACCCCTCATGCCAATTCAAGTGATATCAGTACACCGACCTTTAGTGCGAATGATCCTAATATTAAAATCAACGGAACGATAGGAACGATCAAAGGATCACCGGGAACGCCGGATGATGTAACAGGAAGCAAATTCACCTATACGTATGGATTAAAGAATGACGGAGACGGAAGCTTCTTTGCGGTAAATGCAAGCACAGGTGTAATCACCACAAAAGCGAATTTGGCAGTAGGAAGCTATACGATTACCGTAACAGTGAGTGATAAATGGAGTACGAAAGAAATACCGGTAACGATCAATGTCGGAATGGCAGCGGCAGAGGATTTGAAATTCTATGAGAACAGCAGCTCCAATGTAGTGATATCTACAAAGAGCGCTAAGGCAACAGATACGAATGTGACGGTGTATGCGACAGTCAAAGGAAGCAGTAACAGTAACCCGGTGAAGTATAGTATCAAAGATGGCTCAACAAATATCATAGAGATAAATGAAGACAGCGGATCAATCACAATTCATGGAGTAGGAACAGTAACGATCGTTGCAGAAAAGCAGGGTGGAATAGGGCAGGCAAAGGCAGTAGCTGAGCTGACCTTCACGGTAACGGCAGGTTCACAAAACTTCATTTATACAGATAATGCAGGAAATGAGCTTCCGAAACAAACGGATAAATATAAAGCCTATGAGGAAGTATATGAAAAGGATA
>CAJTJP010000038.1 GCA_910576855.1 Erysipelotrichales bacterium | reverse complement strand
CCTTTCCGCTTTTCCATGATTTATCCTACGTTTATGAGTTCTTGGCTTCATTTACGTTTCCGCTGTTTCTCTGTCGGACATTCATAGAAAACATACATTTGTGTTGCACGATTGATACGTTCGGTCCTTCAGTGTTTCCACCTACTATGACCTCTGCTGACTTCTCATTGTTCGTTGTTACTACTCCTCACTGCACGTCGTTCTACGTCTCGCTATTGAGCCAATGAGACCTCACGGGATAAGTCCGTATTCTTTCCTCGTCTACCCTCCTGATTTACATACATGGGTTACGGCTATCTTTTGGGCTTCGTTGTTTCTTGCCAACTTGCCCGCCATATATGCCTTATTATCAGGTTTCTGTTCGTAGGGCTACGATTTCGCTATGGCTTCTTCTCTCCCATACCTCGCGATATGAAACTTGCCAGTCGCTATTTAGTTCGTTGATAGCTACGCCTTTGTGGACTTCCACCACAGAATACGGGCATGCCCGTCATACAAGAAAAGCGACAGAGCTTTTCCCCTCTGTCTCCTTGCTGTCTATGCGTAAATGATTTCATCATATACAATATCCCTCGCACAAACTCTTATGTTATTCATTTTTCCTGTCCATTCTAAGGCATTTTCAGCCTTTAGCTGTTCTGTTATGTCTTGTGTCTGTTTCATGCCCTCTATGAGCCTGTGGGAGCGTTCCTGTGCCTGCCTGTCTACATCAACAAGATAGGCGTTGAGCATGCCGCTTGTAAGAAGATTAGTGTATGTAACCTTATGGTACTGCTTCAGATAGTTCATATGCCGCTGTCCCCATATGCCTATGGGCTGTTCTTCTTCGGCGGGTACAGACAAACACGGTATTAAATAATCGCCATGCCGCTCGTATTTGCCACCCAGTTCCTCAAATAATGATTTTGCCATTTGGTAATTCCTCCAAATAAGATATTCACTCCATCTTGTCGTGTCTGCTGTCCTAAATATAATTTTTGAGTTTCTCCTTATCTGGTTTCATTCATGTCGTATTACACAAACGAAGCAACTTCACAACAACACTTTCCATGTATCACTTAATACGCACAAAAAAAGCACCGTCAGCGACGATGCCGTTTGCTTATTGTGCCGGTACTACAACACCGGAGAAGGTTTCATTGATATAATTTTGAATATCCTCACTCTTTAAAACCTCAACAAGTGCCTTTACTGCTTCATTATCCTTATTGGCTTCTGTAACCGCAACTACATTTGCGTAGGTTTTCGCAGCTTCATCATCCTTTTCCTCAGCACAGATCAGCTTATCGGTGATTTTCGCATCTAATGCATAATTACCGTTTACAACAGCGAATTTCACATCAGCCAATTTGTTAGGAATTTGTGCCGCTTCCATTTCAAACAGCTCAATATCCTTTGCCTTTGATTCAATATCCTTTACGGTAGCATTGACACCGACACCTTCTTTTAACTTAATAATGCCGTATTTTTCAAGCAGCAGTAATGCACGTGCTTCATTGGTCGCATCATTCGGTACGGCAATCTTATCACCGTCTGCTACATCATCAGCTGAAATTTCCTTTTTTCCGTTTGGATTTTCTGCGTAAATCCCGAGCGGCTCAAAGTGAATTGAACCGACGCTGATTAAATAACCGTCCTTGCCGCTCTCATAGCCTGCATCCGCATTGTACTGATCCAAATACGGCTGATGCTGGAAATAATTCGCATCTAAGGAACCGTCGCTTGTCGAAGGATCCAACTGCTTCCAATCGGTAAATTCCACAACCTCTAATTCATAACCCTTTTCACTCATATACTTCTTTGCTTCATTTAGAATTACCGCATGCGGAGCGCTGGTTGCGCCGATTTTCAGTTTTTTGGAATCGCTCTCCTTATCGCCGCTGCCGCAGCCTGCCAAGCTTACACATACAAGCAGTGCCAATGCACCTGTCAATAGTTTTTTCATTTTCTTTTCCTCCTAAAGTATGTTTTCCTTACTTATTGTCATTTTAATGCGATGTCTTTTTTACAATCACATCGCCGATTGTTTGAATCAGCGTAATCATCAATAAGATAATGATTACCACTACATATGTTACATCATACATATTGCGCTGATAGCCGTAACGTATCGCCATATCACCGAGTCCGCCGGCACCGATCGCTCCGGCAATCGCAGTCAAGCCGACCAACGAAATCAAAGTTATCGTTGTCGCTCTGGCAATCCCGGGAATGCTCTCGCGCAGATAAACACGTATGATGATCTGCATCGGTGAAAGCCCCATTGCCTGACTTGCCTCGATTATGCCCTGATCCACCTCTGCCAAGGCACTTTCAATCTGTCTTGAGAAAAACGGTGTCGTTCCCACGACTAAAGACGGGAGTGCTCCGGCAACACCGATGGAAGTTCCCGTCAAGAAGCGGGTAAAACCGACCAACAGCGTCATCAGGATAATAAAGGGTATCGATCGAAACAGATTCACAAGCTTATCCAAAAGGAAGAATACAATACGATTCTCCATAATGCCGCCCTTGCGCGTAACAATCAATGTTACACCGAATATAACTCCCAGCACGAATGAAATCGCTCCCGGAATCAGCAGCATCTGTAATGTCTGCATCATACCTGCCGGAAATTCATCTGCCAATTCCACTACATTGGGAATCCACTCTGATAACCAACTCATGACGCAATCACCTCAACTTCCACACCGTTTGCCTTCGCATAGGCAACCGCATTTTTTATATCGCTTTCCTTACCGTCCAAAATGATGACAAGATCACCCAACGGCGTATCATGAATTACTTCAACATTACCGTAAATAATACTTGTATCGACCTGCATTTCTCTTGTCATATGCGATAACAGTGCTTCCTTGGTATTACCGGCACCGTATTTCAAATGAACCAGCCACTGCCCTTTTGAGAGCTGTGTGATGGGCGAATTATTTTCCACCATCTCATAGATTTTAGACAAGCTTGATGTCGTACTGATGAAGTTCTTTGTTACCTGTGCTTTGGGATGCGCAAAGATATCAATAATATTACCTTCTTCGACGACTTCACCGTCTTCCATCACCGCGACACGATCACAGATTTCCTTAATTACCGCCATCTCATGCGTAATCAGAACAATCGTTATTCCCAAACGCTGATTTACTTCCTTCAACAGCCGCAAAATCGAGCGCGTCGTTTGCGGGTCCAAGGCACTCGTCGCTTCATCGCAAAGCAACACTTTCGGATCGTTCGCAAGCGCTCTGGCAATCGCAACACGCTGCTTTTGCCCGCCTGACAGCTCGGAAGGGTACGAATCCTTTTTTTCGGCTAAATCGACCAGCTTCAGTAAGTCTGTTACTTTCGTTGCGATTTCCTGCTTGCTTAAGCCGCTGTCCTTCAGCGGAAAAGCAATATTTTGAAATACGGTTCGTGAACGCATCAGGTTAAAATGCTGAAAAATCATACCGATTTTTTTTCTGACACTGCGCAGCTCCTTATCATTCAGCTTACACATATTACTGCCGTCAACGAGTATTTCACCCGAAGTCGGACGCTCCAATAAATTAATACAGCGAATCAAAGTAGATTTACCGGCACCGCTGAAGCCGATCACGCCGTAAATTTCACCGGAAGCAATATGCAGGCTGACATCCTTTACCGCATGTACATTTAATTTTTTTGTTTCAAATGTCTTAGACACGTGTCTCAGCTCAATCATATGCATTCTCCTTTCCGATACACATTCGATTTGTTTTCCATTCCTTTAAGCACTTCATCATAACCTCCGTAATATAAAAGGCCTTCTCCCATAAGGACGAAGACCTGTTCGTGTACCACCTTAATTTATGAATTCCTCACGAAATTCACCTCATCAGGTACGTCTGTAATCACAGAGATACCTCGGCGCTGTAACGAGCGCACACGTCATAGCCTCAGCAAAGCCTCGACCATGATGACTCCAAGACCATATTCAACAGGTACTTCCTTTATCCTTTTTCACCAAGCAAGGACTCTCTACAAAAGCGTTCACTGTTTACTTATCTTTTCATTGTCAATTTTTATCTGTTCATAATGATAGCGCATTTTTTTCATATCGTCAATCTTTTTTTGTTTTTTATTATCGCAAATCTTAATAAAAGATGCATTCAGCTTTAACGCATAGATACAAAAAAGCCTTGATCAATACAGGATTCATATGAAAAAACCAATTGTTTTATTTTCGTAATTGATATTTCAAACGATAAGTTTTCCCCTCACTGTCATCATCAAAATATTCCGTATAGCTGAATGTCAGTCTTTTTGTATTTGCCGCCACGATAAACACCAAGCAGCCGCGCTTTGTCTCATTCGGTTTCAGTGCATACGTATCGGGAAGCTGGTGTGACACATCAAATTCCTCTTCCGGCTCAAAGGGACCCTCATCATCGAAGCGGATATAAAAATCTTCCTTGAACATTGTCAGGATTTCATTCGTATGATTTTGAATTGTTATATGCAGACAAATAAACATGGCTTCCTCTGACACAACATATTGACGAAGCTTTTGGTTACATAATTCGATACTGCGCAGGGTACACGTAAAAAATTGTGTTTGAAAGGCGTTTTTCATTGCCGGATTGGGACAATAATCACTTGTTAATAAAATCTTATCCCCATCTTTTTCATGAGCGATGATTTCCATCTGCTTCACCTCCATATAGGTAGTATATGAAAGTTGAAAGATACTTTGTGTCGAAACAGCTAAATTATCGGATTAGGATAGAAGCGAATACCGTCCTTAATGACATGAATCAATTCATCACCGTAAAAGCGCTTCATGACCTGCGATAATTCCTTTCCTGAAAATAACAGAATATTTGCTTTTCCGCCCTGCTTTAAAATGCCGTAATCATTTAATCCGAGCGCACGAGCGGGATATAGCGTACAGGCAGCCAACACATGAGTGAGATCAGATATATCGTGTTGTTTTGCGTATAGTTTTGCACAAAGCCACTGATCAAGACAAGGCTCACTATGATAGCCGCAGCTGATACAAAAAGGCTTTTTGTTATCATAAAGATCATGCTTCATTGTCAGCGGTCGGCATATTTCAGCCTTACTCTGATAGGACTTTGTATGTACATCGATCATACTCGGATGGCGCAGCTGTTCTTTGACTTCGCTCAATACCGTTTCATTATGAATCAACATCGTGCCGTGCCGAAGCAGCGTCCCGCTTAAGCTCTGTAGCTGATACGGCGTATCACTTGTTTGTTGCTTCAGCGCTTCGCTTCTGACATCAATATCGATAAAACCGGGCAGCGCTATATGATTTCTCCCTTCGATAATTCTTGTATCCTTGTCGATAAATTCCCTTCCCGTACCGCTTCCGATTTTTAAAATCCGGTCATGATAAACAGCGATAAATGCATGATGCTTTATCGTATTTCGCTTTGGATACATAGTATATACAGCCTCTAAGTGCTGAATCAACATGGTTGCTTTCTTTTTCATAATCATCCTCAAATCAGGCTATATTATAACCTGAATGATTAAAAAAAGCGAACAAAAAAAGATAGTAATCTATTTTTAAACGTAAAACAAGTCACAATTAAAAAAGCCTTCATAAAATAATCATGCATAAGCTTACAAGCACAGCGGCTTTTATGATATAATGTGCAAAGAAAGGAGCTGATTGAATGCTGGAGAAATTGAAGGCGTTGTTGAAGCCCAAGCATAATGAAACAACTACAAGAAAAACACCGGTGATTATCACCGTACACGGATACGGACGCAGAAGGAAACATGAAATGGATCATTTCGCCTTATGGGCAAAAAATGATCCGATCATGAAACAGTTTGAAGTCATTCAGTTTGATCTCTATGATTTATTTGATGAAACAGATTGTGATTGGCAAAAATGGGTCAGTCGTGCCAAACTCGTAATCAATGAACAGGAATTAGCGGGAAAAGACATTTATTTGATCGGCTTTTCAATGGGCGGTGTGATTGCTTCCTATTTAGCCGCTACCTCAGGCAGTGTAAAAAAACTAATTTTATTAGCACCGGCTTTTCAATATATCAATGTCGATGCGATCACTTCCGTTATTACCAAGGGTGCTACTTCCATTTTCGGCGGCAGTGATTCAGGATCGCATGATTATGAGATTGAAATACCGAAACCATTTTATAACGCCTTTACAAGTGTCATTAAAAATCTGAAAGCCTATATCAAAAACGTAAATTGTCCGGTATTGCTGCTGCACGGAGATGAAGATGAGGTCATCAGTGTAAAAAGCAGTGTTTACGCATATGATCGTATTCCGCATGAGAATAAGAAGCTTATTATCCTGCATAACGGACATCATCGTTTATTGATGGATCAAAAAGTCAGTCAAGAGGTTTATCGCATCATCACCTTATTTATTCATGATCAAATTGTCATCGATCAAGGCTTTCCCGAGGCAGAGGATATATTAAAGGTTTATGAACGACAAAACAGAATGCAAAAGAAAACAAGTGACGCATAACACTTGTTTTCTTTCTTTATTTACTGCTTTTTTCAATATTTAAACGATAAAATTTCTCACACAGATTCGTTATAAAGTTATTTTTATTATGATGATACGCATATGCCGCATATGCCGTAATGATCAGACCGCCGACAAATGCACAAAGCATGTCCGTAATGGAATCATGAACGCCTTGTGTATAATGGTTAATGCAGTCATTGTTAAAAAAGATTAACATCGCATATTCATAAAACTCCCAGCATACCGCTATGGCAAGATTTGCCGTATTCATAAAGATCAAAAATAAATGATAATCATTGCGATCCTTAATTCGTGATACTTTTTTTATCATCATAAAAATTAACATGGAAACAATCGTGAAGATCAAGCCGCTGAAAAAATGAACGACCTTATCGAAATAAGGCTGTGAATAGCCGTGAAAACCGGAACCGATGAGGGAAGCAAAGTATACAAAGAGGATATTACAGATATAGATTTCATATACAGGCTTAAGATGAAGAAATCGAAACAACAGCGGTACAATAAGCGGTGTTAAGCACGCGACAAATACCATGCCGAGCGCGTTTGTATCATGATTCTGATAATTTAAATAAAAGCCGATAACAAGCGTTATCACATAGATAAGCACAAGTATATATAATATGCTTTTTAAACGCTTCTCTGCTTTATTTGACATGCTTGATATCCTCCAGCATCGAGAGCTTCAGCTTTAATAAACGCTCACTTAAATCCACATAATAGACTTGCGGATATTCAAAGCGCAGTACCTCGTCCCACAGCTTGGCAAATTCACTTTCACTGTAAGAGCGAATTTCCTGCAGTTTCGGTACATCATAAACAAGCTTACCGTCGATAAAGATCGGCTCCAATAAATCACGCAGCGTATAGCTCCCGCCTTTCAGCGTTTTATTTTTCCAAGTATTCATCTGATGATAAATCGTTAAATCTTTTTCACTGTCGATCTGTTCCTCATATAAGGTCATAAGATCGGCAATTGCCTTTCCGCTTTCCTTGTCATAGATGCGATACAGCTTCTTAAAGCCGGGATTGGTTACCTTTTCAATATTTTCACTGATCTTTATTTTCGGAATCATTTCACCGTTTTCCATGACTGAGGACAGCTTATAGACGCCGCCGAATACCGGCGTGCTTTTACTGCAGACAAGGTTTTCTCCGACACCCATACTGTCAATCTGCGCTCCCTGTGAAATCAATGATTGAATCAAGTATTCATCTAATGAGTTTGATACGACGATTTTCGTATCGTTCATGCCGTTTGCGTTTAAAGCTTCACGAATCTTTTTTGATAAATATGCCATATCTCCCGAATCAATGCGTACACCCGCCAATCGATGCCCGTTAGGCTCTAAATATTCCTTTGCCAAGCGTATTGCATTCGGCAAACCGCTGCGCAGTGTATCATATGTATCTAACAGCACTGTACAGCTGTTAGGAAAAGTTTTCGCATAGGCAAGAAATGCTTCATATTCGCTGTCAAAAGATTGAATAAAAGAGTGTGCCATCGTCCCCAGTACCGGAATATCAAACTTTTGTCCCGCATATGTGGTTGCCGTACCTGCAGCACCGCTGATATAAGCCGCTCTGGCACCGTAATTGGCTGCGTCAAAGTTATGCGCACGTCTGGCGCCGAATTCCATGATTGCCCTTCCCTGTGCTGCTCTTACAATTCGTTTCGCCTTTGTCGCAATCAAGGTTTGATGATTGACTACCAAAAGCATTGCGGTTTCCAAAATCTGTGCTTCGATCAATCGTGCTCTGACACGAATCAACGGCTCATACGGAAAAACCGGTGTTCCCTCTTTCACCGCATAGACATCTCCGGTAAAGATAAAATGGCGAAGATAATCCAAAAACGGCTCGCTGAATGTATGAAGTGATCTTAAATAAGCGATATCCTCATCACTGAAGTGCAGATTTTGAATAAAGCCGATAATTTCCTCTAAGCCGGCAAACACCGCATAGCCGCCGTTATCGGGATTCTTGCGATAAAATAAATCAAAGCTGACGATCTTATCCTTGGCATCGCTGTTGAAGTAGCACTGACTCATTGTCAGCTCATAGAAATCCATGCACATGCTTAAATTGCGCGCATCACGAAAATCAAACTTTTCATCAAAATTTTTCATATATCACTATTCCTTAATTTCGCTTACGATATGAATACCGTTAGCGCTCATATTTTGAATTGCGAAAGCATTATTTTCCATCGCATCGTGAACTCCCTCAATATGATAGGTATCGATACAGTTCAACGGTACGATGACTCGTTTATCACATTCATTATGTTCATTCAAATAAGCCTGTAAACTTAAGGCAAGCTGTAAAATACAAATATCGCTGCAGCAGCCGGTAATGATGAATTCGTTATAATAATAAAATTCCTCGTTCAAAAATTCCTTAAACGCTTCACATAAAAAAGCATTCGTGCTGTTTTTAGGAAAGACTTCCTCTGCATAAGGATTCAGCTCATGAATGATTTCACTTTCCGTTGTACCGATTACACAATGCTCCGGAAAGGATTCAAATTCTCTTGTCTTGGGCGGATGAGAATCACTAACAAAAATGCGATGACAATCCAATGTGTCACAAAGCTCCTTGATCGGCTGTACACATGCCGAAATTGCTTGATCGCTCAGCGCTCCTTCTTTGATAAAGCCGTTTACCATATCGATTACGAATATGATCGGATTTTTTAACTCTGTTGACTGCAGTTTGGGATAGCTCTGTAATATTTCTGTTTTTATTCTTGCCATAAGCTCACTCCTTTTACGATACATTCATATCGTATTGTCTCATGTATTATTATAACCTTTTTTTTCAAAGTTTCAATGTAACGCTGAGATTTCCTGTCATGAAAACAAAAAAGCACTGTGAATGAGAGCAGTGCTTTTACATAACAAGCGATAGCAGCTGAAATATCACAAATGAGGTCATATAAGGAATGATCAGCATCAGTGCGACAGAAAGCAGCATAAAGCGCTGGCCGTATTCTCGCCATAAGGCCTGTAAACTCATCACACAGGGAATGGAAAGCAAGAGATACACCATATAAGAGAAGGCACGTGCATTTGCCAAATCATCGCTCCACAGCCCTTTGATTGCGGACACAAGCGTATCGTTTTGAGACTCTTGTATCGGATGCGGTAAAAAAGCTTTCGTGAAGTCGATACAGGCGCTTTGAAAGGCATGGACCGTTTCGGTGATATCGTTCAACGGATCGATATCGACAATTTCTGCTCTTGCCTCCTGCAGCAGCGTTTGATCCATAAAGCCGACAACTGTTTCCTTTGCGACAATACTGCCCGGAAGTGCCGCCACACATTCCCAACGACTGCCGAAACCTAGCGGCTCATAGAGCGGTGCTGCCGTTTTCGAAAGCTGTGCAATCCAACTTGTTTGAGTATTTCCGTTCGGAAAATAAGACAGGGCCCATAAAGCAATCATTGCCCAAAGCACAACGCGAAACGCTTTATGTATATAATGCTTTACCTCTTGTACCACCTTATGCCCGATGACCTTGAACGCCGGCACGCGATACGGCGGCAACTCCATCAACATAAGTTCATCGTCATGAAAACGGTCAAAATGCGAGCAGATCAGCGCAACGATAAGGGCGATAAAAATACCGATGCCGTAGATGCTTAAAATCATGAAGGGAGCTTTGGTTCGGAAAAAGGCAGCCGCAAACAGCATATATACAGGTAATCGGGCTCCGCAGGACATAAACGGCACAAGCAAGGCCGTCAGCTTTTTTTGTTTTTCATTATTGAGCGTTCTTGTCGCATAGATGGCCGGAACATTACAGCCAAAGCCAAGCAGCAGTGATACGAAGCTTTTTCCGTTGAGATGAAAGCGCTGCATCGCATGATCCAACAAATAAGCGATACGAGCCATATAGCCGCTTTCCTCCAGCAAGGAAAGCGCAAAGGTCAAAAAGCTCATCAGCGGAATAAAAACGAGCACTCCCCCGACTCCGGCAATGATACCGTGCAGCAGCAAATCCTTAGTTCCTGCAGGCAGAAAGGAAAACAGAGCATTGGCATAGCGCATCAGCATATCGTTAATACAAAAATCAATGAAATCGTTAAAAGGTGCGCTGCCCTGAAACACAAACAGCAGCAACAGCGATAAAATCATTGTCAGTGATACAATGCCGTAAATCGGATGAAGCAGAATTCGATCTAATCGCCTTGTATTCGCCAAGCGATTATCATTGTCAGATACATAAACCATCAATTCCTCTACATAATGATATAAATCGATATCCTCATGATATCGTTCATTCCCTAACGGCAAATCAAGCTGCCATGCGCTCAGCTGTGCCTTTGCCTCCGGCTTTTGATAAAGCAAATCATATGCCAATAAGGCAAGCTCATTTTCCTTCAAATTCATATAGAGCGGCGTCCGCTTTCTTAAATAACGCAGAATCGATAAATAGGCTTCAATTCGTTCCTCAGCGATACAAGGTGCATAGTACACCTTTGCTTCCGTGCATTCGATAATCGCCTGCTTAACGATTCTAATTCCTTCTGTATCAAAGGCACTGTAGGGATAGATCGGTGCCTGAAGCTTTTGCGTAAGTTGATTTAAATCCAATGTGATTTTATATCGCTCTACTTCATCCATAAAGTTAAAAATGATAATCATCGGTATTTGATATTGCCTGAGCTTCAGCGTTAAATATAAATTTCGTGCAAGATTGGTTGCGTCAACGACATTGACAATTAAATCAACAGCTTCATCCCTTAAATATCGCGCTGTGATTGCCTCCTCACTTTTTCCGTCTTCCAGCTGATAGGCTCCCGGTAAATCAACCAGTTCGTATTTTTGATTCTGCCACTCTACCAACGCCTCTTTTTTTGCTACGGTAACACCGGGCCAATTCCCCACCTTAAAATGAGCATTGGACAAGCTGTTGATCCATGCACTTTTTCCGACATTGGGATTTCCGACAAATACTACCCTTTTTGTTTTCATAACAGCTCCACCTCAATTCCTTGTGCATCACGAATGCGCAGCATGATCAAATTGCCGCATACGTATACAAGCATAACTGCTTTTGATTGATTTTTTCGCTCGATACTGATGCATGCCCCCGGATACATTCCCATGCAGATCATTCGCTTTTCACTGATGCAATCAAAATCTAAATTTGTAATGCGATAATACTTTTTCATCTTTGCGTCTGTCAGCTTCATTGATATCACCGTGCATACTATAACGGATTACATTCGCAAAACCGCTCACAATATTACGAATGATTTCTGTTCTATTTCAAAAAGAGATTTCATACTATGCGAAAAATTATGTGATATGATGGGAAAGAGACAAAAAATCGGGATATTTATTTTTTGCGGTGTATATAAAATATAGAGCAGGATTATGTAACCATTAACGAATGATAAATTAAAGTCATTTATTACATAAATACATTTATTTTACAGCATTATTGTGATGTTTTTATGTTATAATCATGGTGCCGCTTCTATGCGGTAAGGAGAAGCGCTTATGCTTTCTCAATTTCACCACCGAAAGGTTCATCATGGCGGTTTATTCAAGGCTCTTTCTATCGGCTTATTTCATAAGTCAGGCTTTAAGAATGAAAGGAAGCTAACTACTGCAGTGTATGCAGAATTTTTAACACTCTTAGTATTATTACTTATCATTAAAAAGCTTGAAAATATAAGCAAATAGTTTAAGGGCCTTGAATAGTAAAAAAGGAGCGAACGGAACTCGCTCCTTTTTCCGTGGCTCTTGCCATCGACTTATCGATGTTATTATACGACAATTCTTATTAATTCGCAATACTAAATCACATTTTTCTAAAAATTCATCAAGTTTTTCGGATATTTGTTTTTTGTGGTGTATAAAAATATAGAGCAGAATTATGTAATAATTAACGAACGATAAATTAAAGTCATTTATTTCATAAACGCCTTTATTTTATAGTATTATTATGATGTTTTTATGTTATAATCATGGTGCCGCTTCTATGCGGTAAGGAGAAGCGCTTATGCTTTCTCAATTTCACCACCGAAAGGTTCATCATGGCGGTTTATTCAAGGCTCTTTCTATCGGCTTATTTCATAAGTCAGGCTTTAAGAATGAAAGGAAGATATATACTGCAGTGTATGCAGAATTTTTAACACTCCTAGTGTTATTACTTATCATTAAAAAGCTTGAAAATATAAGCAAATAGTTTAGGGGCCTTGAATAGTAAAAAAGGAGCGACTCACCTCGCTCCTTTTTCCGTGGCTCTTGCCATCGACTTATCGATGTTATTATACGACAATTCTTATTAATTCGCAATACTAAATCGCATTTTTCTAAAAATTCATCAAGTTTTTCGGGTATTTGTTTTTTGTGGTGTATATAAAATATAGAGCAGGATTATGTAATCATTAACGAATGATAAATTAAAGTCATTTATTTCATAAACACCTTTATTTTACAGTATTATTATGATGTTTTTATGTTATAATCATAGTGCCGTTTCTATGCGGTAAGGAGAAGCGCTTATGCTTTCTCAATTTCACCACCGAAAGGTTCATCATGGCGGTTTATTCAAGGCTCTTTCTATCGGCTTATTTCATAAGTCAAGCTTTAAGAATGAAAGGAAGCTAACTACTGCAGTGTATGCAGAATTTTTAACACTCCTAGTGTTATTACTTATCATTAAAAAGCTTGAGAATATAAGCAAATAGTTTAGGGGCCTTGAATAGTAAAAAAGGAGCGAAGGGAACTCGCTCCTTTTTCCGTGGCTCTTGCCATCGACTTATCGATGTTATTATACGACATTTCTTATTAATTCGCAATACTAAATCGCATTTTTCTAAAAATTCATCAAGTTTTTCGGGTATTTGTTTTTTGTGGTGTATATAAAATATAGAGCAGGATTATGTAATCATTAACGAATGATAAATTAAAGTCATTTATTTCATAAACACCTTTATTTTACAGTATTATTATGATGTTTTTATGTTATAATCATAGTGCCGTTTCTATGCGGTAAGGAGAAGCGCTTATGCTTTCTCAATTTCACCACCGAAAGGTTCATCATGGCGGTTTATTTAAGGCTCTTTCTATCGGCTTATTTCATAAGTCAAGCTTTAAGAATGAAAGGAAGCTAACTACTGCAGTGTATGCAGAATTTTTAACACTCCTAGTGTTATTACTTATCATTAAAAAGCTTGAGAATATAAGCAAATAGTTTAGGGGCCTTGAATAGTAAAAAAGGAGCGAAGGGAACTCGCTCCTTTTTCCGTGGCTCTTGCCATCGACTTATCGATGTTATTATACGACATTTCTTATTAATTCGCAATACTAAATCGCATTTTTCTAAAAATTCCTCAAGTTTTTTGGGTATTTGTTTTTTGTGGTGTATATAAAATATAGAGCAGGATTATGTAATCATTAACGAATGATAAATTAAAGTCATTTATTTCATAAACGCCTTTATTTTACAGTATTATTATGATGTTTTTATGTTATAATCATGGTGCCGCTGATTGCGGTAAGGAGAAGCGCTTATGCTTTCTCAATTTCACCACCGAAAGGTTCATCATGGCGGTTTATTCAAGGCTCTTTCTATCGGCTTATTTCATAAGTCAAGCTTTAAGAATGAAAGGAAGCTAACTACTGTAGTGTATGCAGAATTTTTAACACTCTTAGTGTTATTACTTATCATTAAAAAGCTTGAGAATATAAGCAAATAGTTTAGGGGCCTTGAATAGTAAAAAAAAGGGAGCGAGTCAAGTTCGCTCCTTTTTCCGTGGCTCTTGCCATCGACTTATCGATGTTATTATACGACATTTCTTATTAATTCGCAATACTAAATCTCAGTTTCATAAAAAACTTCAAATGACGCTGACATAGAATATTTTTATATACTCGATTTTCCGTTGTAATGCACCGATAAAAGATGATTATACCCCCTTATATATAATAAATAAACAAGCAGTTTTAATCCTGTGAAAAAAATTTCAGAAAATAATTGTAAATTTGCCTTTCCAATGAAAAAAAATTGATATATAATAATAGTGTTTAAAGGAGGAATAACTTATGGCTGTTTTAGATTTTATCAAAGAGGAAGTACGCAAACGCAATCCGCATGATGCTGAATTCATTCAGGCAACGGATGAGGTTTTGGATTCCTTAGAGCTGGTTGCGCAAAAGCATCCTGAATATGTAGAAAACGGTATTTTCGAACGTATGATTGAACCGGAGCGACAAATCATGTTTCGAGTGCCTTGGGTCGATGATAAAGGCAAAGTTCAAGTTAATCGCGGATATCGTGTGGAATTTAATTCCGCAATCGGACCGTATAAAGGTGGATTACGTTTTCATCCTTCCGTTAATTTAAGCATTATTAAATTCTTAGGCTTTGAACAATGCTTTAAAAATTCTCTTACCGGACTGCCGATCGGCGGCGGTAAGGGCGGATCAGATTTTGATCCGAAAGGCAAAAGTGACGGTGAAATCATGCGCTTCTGCCAAAGCTTTATGACAGAGTTGTATCGTCATATCGGTGCGGATACTGATGTTCCTGCCGGAGATATCGGTGTCGGCGGTCGTGAAATCGGATATTTGTTCGGTCAGTATAAGCGCATACGCAACGAATACAGCGGTGTTCTTACCGGTAAGGGGTTAAGCTACGGCGGCTCTTTAGCGCGTACTGAAGCTACCGGATACGGCCTGTGCTACTTTACTGAGGCGATGCTTCAAGATAAAGGCAATTCCTTTCAAGGAAAGACAGTCGTTATCTCAGGCTCCGGCAACGTAGCAATCTATGCGGCACAGAAGGCAACACAGCTTGGCGGTAAGGTTGTCGCAATGAGTGATTCCAACGGCTATATCGTTGATAATGACGGAATTGATTTAGCATTAATTAAAGATATCAAAGAAGTTCGTCGTGCACGTATTAAAGAATATACGGCACAAAAACCAAATGCTGTTTATACAGAAGGCTGCAAGGGTATCTGGAATACAAAATGTGATATCGCTCTGCCTTGTGCAACTCAAAATGAATTGGATGAGGCAGCTGCACAAACGCTTGTACAAAACGGTGTTATTGCCGTATGCGAAGGTGCAAATATGCCGTGTACTCCGCAAGCAATCACAGTATTCCAAACGAACAACGTGCTGTATGCACCGGGTAAAGCAAGCAATGCGGGCGGTGTCGCAACAAGCGCATTGGAAATGTCTCAGAACTCTTTACGTCTTTCTTGGACGTTTGAGGAAGTCGATCAGCGCTTAAAGGGTATTATGGAAAATATTTATCATACCTGTGCCGATACAGCGAAAGCATATGGCTTAAACGATGACTTCATGGCAGGTGCCAATATTGCCGGCTTTGAAAAAATCGCAGAGGCTATGATGGCTCAGGGCATTGTCTAAAATCCCCCTATTTTATCAACAGTTTAAAAACAGCGTATTCAGTTCTATCAGCTTTACGCTGTTTTCTTATCCTTATTCTGTGTGATTACTGATTTACGATTATTCTTCCTCAACTGTAAAAACAAGTCCCCTATTCTAATTATAAGCATGTAAAAACGATGCAATCCTTAAACTGCATCGTTTTCTTTGGTCATCTGAAGTATTATAGGATCACCTTTTTTTGTTCATTCTCTTATAAAAAACTTTCATAGTAAATACCGGAGTTATTTCTGTTTATAAAATGCTTCATAGTTGGTCAGATGATATTCTTGACTCATTTAATGTCATAAATGAGAAAAGGTTATCTATCAGCATTACAGAATCTCACAATTCCATGAATAAAGATTTCATATTCAGTGTTTCGGTCATAAAATAAGCTGCTTTAATAAGACTAACTTTTCTTTAATTTGTTTGATACGAAAAAGGCAGCGGATATTCATTTTCTTACTTCTCCTCTGCCTTTTTGAAACCCTATGTTAATTTAGAGTCCTGCTTTTCTTGTTAGATTGATTGATTCATAGCTTTGATTGCTTTCTCTACCTTGGGGCGAATGGTTTTGTCAATATCTGCCATGTCCATTACTTCGTCCATGCTTTTGTTTGTGGTTTTCATAAAGCTTATTACCATACTGATTGCCATTTCAACACGTCCTTTTTCAAGGCCTTCCGCAATTCCTTCAGCTCTTACGCCTTTTGATAAGTCACACATACCATCAACCTCCTTGCCAATCGCTCTTGTCATCATTATACCATAGTTTTTGCCTAATTGATATTTTTTATCCTCTGCACTCATCTTCGCTTTAAAAAGTAGATTCAACATTTTCATCATACTATTCTTATCATCTTTTATATCATATTCACTGTTTGGATAAATCATCACGACACACAGCTTATCATAATCCGCTTTCGGAAATTGATACTTTGTTTCCAAGCACTCCTCTGTGATTGTGTACTTATTCAGCACACCTTCCATCGCTTTACTTGAATTCATTACGATCCATATCGAATAGACCTTTTTAAGATTTTGAAACTCAGAATTATGAAATCCGCCCTGCATATTTTTCTGTTTCGCTAATAATCTGCTGCAATAGTATACCGCTCTGCTTAATATAGGATACGTTGTATTACTGCTGTTCTGTGCTTCGATGTTAATAAATAATCCGATTCTTTCGTTTTCCTCGGAATTCGGCAGCTTCGCATCGAATAAGATATCGTATTTGATTTCCGCCCCATGAACAGACTGATCCTCAACATTTCTACCTTGGATTTTATCTGTCTCATCATCTACCGCCACATCTAACTGCGGATCATGTTCAATATAAGAAGGTATCTCCTCAACAGGAATATCTCGATACTCAGCCACACACTCTTTCATAATGCGTGCCAGTATTTGTTTATTACTTAATATTTTCTTACAATACTCATCATACGCTTTATTCAAATCATTGGTTTCGATCGCATCTGCGACTTCTAAATTAGCTTCCATAAATTTCCTCCCCACCGTTATATTTAACAAAATCGAAAACTCCTAAACTGCTTCCTTTAGCTGATTCAATTATAACATATCTAATGATGAATTGATATTGGAAAATGCTTTTATTTAAAGAAAATGAGATACTTCAATCAACACCAGAAAAGGAGTAGAATTATCCTCTGCTCGATTACTTACGATATCTAAATTATTGAAGGTTCACCTTTTTTTGTTCACTCTTTTATAATAAAAAGGCAGCGGACTTTCATTTTCTTCCTTATCCTCTGCCTTTTTGAACCCCTATGTTAATTTAGAGTCCGTTTTCTTTTAAGCCTTAAGCCTGTTTATCTTGTTTTTTATGATCCATATGCTTTTTAATACAATATGCATCAACCAAAATTGTAAGTATAAACAATAAGAACCACATAATCAGATTTGTATAATCTCCCGTATTTACTCGATTCATTAAATCTGAATCATTCCCGGATAAATTATAACGATTTCCGCTGTTATCAACAATGTTTTTATCAGCTTTACCGTCATTGTCTGTATCAATATTATACTTAGGCTTAAGATTGGTCATTGTATCATATGCAAAGCCGTTCACCGTAAAGTTTGATTCAGGCTTCCATTCTTTAATTCTCACAAGATTCAAATCCGCAACACCGTCTCCGTCTACATCGACATTGATATCAGGCTTGCCGTCTCCATCGGTATCGATATTTACATCGGGTATCCTATCACCGTCTACATCAATATTCAAATCAGGTAAGCGATCACCGTCGATATCAAGATTTAAATCAGGACGTCCGTCATTATCTGTGTCGATATTAATGGTAGGCTTTAAATTGCCCATTGTACAATAATGAACCTTTTTCACCGTTACACATTTATTCGGCTTCCATGGCTTAGGTAATGTTCCCATATTGATATCAGCTTCACCGTCTCCGTCAGTATCCACATTATAATCAGGTTTACCGTCACCGTTTGTATCGATATTAAGATCAGGAATACCGTCACAATCCGTATCAATATTGATATCAGGTTTGCCGTCTCCGTCTATATCAATATTGATATCGGGATTTCCGTCTTTATCAGTATCAACATTTGTTTCAAGATCATCAACCGAGCATTGTCCTTTATTTGGCTTTTTATTACCGTCAGGGTCGTATTCCGTACCGTCAGGTAATGTTACCGATCCGTCAGGGTGAATGATTGCCCCATCCGGTGTTTCGATTTCCGTTCCGTTAGGGAATTCAATCTTACCGCCGTCAGGTACTTCAACACTTCCGTCCGGCTTTTTCACCGGCTGCTTGCCGTCATCATTAGGTAAGCCGCAT
>CAJTJP010000037.1 GCA_910576855.1 Erysipelotrichales bacterium | reverse complement strand
GAAAAGCAAAATGGAACAACAAAAGAAAAACAGTAAGCTTGATTTATTCAGAAAGGATTATCCGTGGCTGTATGCAGCGATGATACGTGCTGTTAAAACTATGGCGCAGACAGCGGTTGCCACGATCGGCAGTGCTGCGTTATTATCTGAGGTCAATATCGGTGTAGTGGCTTCTGCATCCGTTCTTGCGGGAATGTTGTCCGTACTGACATCACTTGCCGGTATTCCGGAAGCGGAGCGATAATCATGAATGAGTTTCTGATGACGACCTATACGATAGCTTTGCCTATCGTGCTAGGTTATATCGTATGGCTTTTAAAGGAGCAAGCCAAAATACGAAGCGCAAATAGCGAAGGTACCAAATGCTTATTGCGTGTGAAGCTGATCGAGTATCACGATAAGTATATGGAAAAGAAAGCCATTCCGTCCTATGCGCTCAGAAATTGGGTAGAAATGTATGAAGCTTATAAGCGATTAGGCGGAAACGGCATGATTGAAGGCATGGATCGAGAAATCCATGAGTTGAGAATTATTTAAGGAGGACAGGCAAGTGATAAAATTATTTATTTCACAACCAATGAACGGAAAAACTGATTCGGAGATAAAAAAGGAAAGAGAGCAAGCCATAGAGGAAATTGAATCATCGCTTAGCACAACTGTGGAAGTTATTGATTCTTACTTTGAAAGTGCACCTGACGAAGCTAAACCATTATGGTTTTTAGGCAAGTCTTTGGAATTATTGGCTAACGCTGATGTAGCTTATTTTGCTAAAGGTTGGGAAGTGGCAAGAGGGTGCAAGATTGAGCATTACTGTGCCATGGCTTACGGAATCAAATGTGTAGAATTCAAGGAGGATAAGTAAAATGAGCAAATTGTTTGTAATATGCGGACACGGAGCCGGAGATCCCGGCGCTTGCGCCAACGGGTATCAGGAGGCAGAGCGGGTTCGTGTATTGGGGAAACGAATCAAAGAGCTGGGCGGTAATCATGTAATATTGGGAGATATGAGTCGCAACTACTATGCGGATAACGGAATCAGCAGCTTAACAATTTCAAAGGATTATCAAATTGTCGAATTACATATGGATAGTGCAGCTGCCACAGCGAGAGGTGCGCATGTTATCATTAAAGGTGGCTTGGATCCTGATAAATATGATATTGCTTTAGCTAAATTCGTATCAGGGATGTTTCCCGGTCGCTCTATCTCGATTTCAAAACGAGGCGATTTAGCGAATCCTGCACGAGCATATGCGAAAGGATATGCTTATCGATTGATCGAATGCGGTTTTATTTCCAATGCTGATGATGTGAAAGTCTTTAACAGTGGCATCGATAAGCTTGCCAAGGGCATCTTGAAATGCTTTGGTATTGGTGTACAAGCTACCACGACATCGACAGAGGTTAAACCTGTAGTGAAGCCATCGCCTACAGTTAAGAAAACCGTTGAACAGATCGCACAAGAAGTGCTTGCAGGTAAATGGGGTAATGGCAATACCCGTAAGCAGAAGTTGAAAGCTGCGGGATATGATTACAACACTGTACAGGCAAAAGTAAACGAGTTGTGCGGCG
The DNA here is from genome assembly GCA_910576855.1 of Erysipelotrichales bacterium. Classification (GTDB taxonomy): domain Bacteria; phylum Bacillota_I; class Bacilli_A; order Erysipelotrichales; family Erysipelotrichaceae; genus C-19. The sequence continues at coordinate 17,750 of CAJTJP010000037.1, read as the reverse complement.
TTAAAACAAAGCCTACAACGGCTAAACCTAAGCCTGTGGCTCCTAAGAAGCAAACAGTTACTTTGCCTGCCTCAGCGCCTACTTGGCGAGTGTATCCGTTAAATGTGGCACCCGTTGTCGGTAATGAGTGCGGAATGCTTGCACCTGCTAGATATAACGGCTTGACATATGAAATCTTAGCTAAACCACAAAAAAATGTTGTGACGATTCAAACGCAGACCTTTGGAAAGGTTAATATCTATGTCGGCAAAGGCACGGGAGCGATTATAAAATAACAATATCCCATCTCTCTTAATTGAGGGGTGGGATTTTTTTTTGTTCAGAAAAAACGATATTTCACAAACTACATCTACACTTTTATGATTCTCAACACTTGTTAACGGTTATGGAGTCTTGCTGAGCGTTATGAAGGAGTATAGAGTGTTATAAACAGTTCTTAAGGTTGTGAAAAAAATAAACTTTTGTGTTTACAAAAGCTAAAAAAGTGATTATACTATAGGTGATAAGAAACATACTAACAACTGAATTAAGTTTCGGATAGAGTTAGTATTTTTTTATAAAAGGAGAGAGGGAAAGGAAAATGGCAAAGTATACAGCAAAGGAGATAGCTATTTGGTTTTTAAGAGAAAATCGTATTATGAAAGATGATTATGACGCCGATTCAATCTCTAATTTAAAATTACAAAAATTATTATATTATGCTCAAGGAAGTTACTTGGCATTAACTAATGAACCACTATTTAATGAGAATATATTGGCGTGGAAACATGGTCCTGTCGTGAATGAAGTATATCAGGTATACAAAAAATACGGCTCTGATGGTATACCTGATAATCAGTTAGAACACGTTGATATTGACCCATCTACGACTAGCATTTTAAAACAGGTATATAGCGTATTCGGTCAATACTCAGCTTGGGGATTGAGAAATATGACACATGAAGAAAACCCTTGGAAATCTACTAACTTGAATGATGTGATTGCTTTGCCTAAAATTAAGGATTATTTCAAAGAGAATTACATTGAGCAGGATTAAACAAAATAGAAAGATCCACAAGCTTTCTGGATTAGTAATAAGCGAAGGAAAATGTTGTGTACCTGATACCAGCATTTTCTTTAATTTTCAATATATCACATCGGATTCAAATTATAATTTTGAATATATTAAAAATCAGGGTGGCAGTGCTAAGGGGATTTCCAAGGATTTATTATCTTTTTTGCAAAGAGTTTCACAAAGTTCATGGGAAGAATTAAGAACAAAAGGTAAAGACAACGGGGGATTTGAAACGATGGAATTATCGAATTTTAAAAGAAGTATAGTGAATAATATTAAGCAAAAGAGTTTAACAAATGATACAAAATTATATGTGTTTCGCTTTGGAGGTAATAAGTATAGATTAATAGGACATAAGTCATCCAGCTGCAAAGCCGCGATACATATATTAGGATTTGACTTTGATCATTCGTTGTATGAACACGGAAGTTAATAGCCTACCCCTCATCATGAGAGGTAGGCTGTTTTTTATCCTTGCAAAGATTAGGTTATGATGTCACAATTTATTCGGTACTAAATAACAATAGCCTATCAAGGCAAAAGGAGAACTGAGTTAGTGACTTGATTCTTTTTCATTCATACATATTTATATTATATCAATGAAATTTACACCAAATTTACACCAAATTCATATTTGATATTAAAAAACTCCCTATTTTAAGGGAGTTATTCGTAAATGGTGGGAACGGTGGGACTTGAACCCACACGGGATTTCTCCCAACGGATTTTAAGTCCGTTGCGTCTGCCTATTCCGCCACGATCCCATTTGCTGGAGGTTCCGACCAGATTTGAACTGGTGATCACAGAGTTGCAGTCTATTGCCTTACCACTTGGCTACGGAACCATCTATGGAAGCACTGCTATAATATTATATACTAAATCAAATAAAATGCAACACTAAACGATGAAATTTCTTAAATTTTATCTCCAAGCGCTGTCTAACTGCCGTCTAATCTCAATTCTAGTCTATGAAATACAGATCATTTTGATTACTCCGTCCACAGATTATGTATGAAAATCGCAACGATGGGATATGCTAAAGTTATGTGAGGTCGATGAAATGGAAACACTGACGTTTGAACAAATCAATCAATGGCACGATGCCTATATTCATAATCCGCTGCAGACTGCGATGCGTCATGCTGTATACAATAATCCTTTGGACCAATGCGTAATGGTACAGGAAAACATGACGAAAAACCAAAATCATTTTTCAGTTGAAATTAAGACACTGCCGGCTGCGGATCAGCTGACAAGCGGACGCTGCTGGATATTTGCCGGATTAAATATTTTGCGTGAAGAAATAGCGAGGCGCAATCATATGAATCAGTTTGAGTTATCACAAAACTATTTGGCGTTTTATGATAAGCTAGAAAAGATACATACATTTACGGAATTGGCGATTGAGATGAAGGACAAGCCGATTGATGATCGTACTTATGCATGGCTTGTTTCCAACGGTGTACAAGACGGGGGACAATGGGATATGTTTGTTAATCTTGTGACCAAATACGGAATCCTCCCGAAAGATTATATGCCGGAAACCTATCAAAGCTCCAATACTGCCGCGATGAATCAGTTGATCAATTCTCGCTTACGCAGATATGCACAAGAGGTACGTAACCTAGCTTCACTTCAAAAAGAGGACGAAATCATGATGTTAAAGGCGGAAGTTATGCAGGAGATGTATGGCTTTCTATGTACTTGCTTTGGCGTACCGCCGAAATCGTTTGCCTTTTCCTATGCCGATAAGGACGGAGATGTACATCATATGAAGGAAATGACGCCGCAGGAATTCTATCACAACCAAATCACTATGAATCTTGAGGATTATATCAGTCTGATTCATGCCCCTACCAAAGATAAGCCGTTTCATCAGGTGTTCCAAGTGAAATACTTAGATCATGCCGGCGGAAAGTCTGTACGCTATCTCAATGTTGAAATGGAAGCGCTGAAACAAGCGGTAATACGTCAGTTAAAGGCAGGCTGCCTTGTATGGTTCGGCAGTGACTGCAATCAATTCAATGATAAAAAAGGCGGTTTTTGGGATGATCGATCATTTGATTACACCGCTGCATTTGAGCTTGATTTCAGTATTGATAAAGAAACAGCTCTCGATATGCGCGACAGTACGATGAATCATGCGATGGTACTGGGCGGTGTCGATATCGTAGACGATAAGCCGATCAAATGGAAAATTGAAAACAGCTGGGGTTCCGCTGCCGGGCATAACGGATATTTCATCGCCAGTGATTCATGGTTTGAACGCTTTGTCTACCAATGTGTCATTCATAAAAAATATTTAACCAAGGAAATGCTTGTGGATTTAGAAAAGGAGCCGAAATTATTGGAACCATGGGATCCGATGGGAACACTGGCCGATTAACTATTAAATAGCTAAAAATCAAGTCTTTTTGACAAGGATACTTACATCAAGCAATTTTTATTAATAACTTAATATAAGCATGTTACGGCCGTAAGACGGCCATTTTTTATTATATGTGAAAAATAATGAAATATTGTGTGATTTTATGGTAATATTTATCTTTGCGTCAAGTATGAATACAAAACTTTGTATAAAAGATGTCATAAAATAAGACATTTTAAATTTCTATACTTTTATTTGAACTTTTTTTAATTTAAAAGTTTCTTTTAAGTAGAAAACAAAAAAATAAGAGAGGTAAAAAATATGATCTTAGAAGTGCGTTATGAGAATTTTCGTTCGATGATGAAGCCGACAGTTTTTGATTTATCCGCAGAAAGTATCTGTGAATTCAGAGACTCGGTAATGAAATGGAATCGTAATAAAACCGATGAATATCGAATTGTACCGTTAAAACTATTATACGGTCAGAATTCCAGCGGTAAAAGTAATTTATTGCTGGGACTTCAAGTGCTGAGAGAAATTATCTCTGCCGGAAGAGTGGATATTCCCTTTACGGTGCCGTATGATGAATTGGTTAATGTAAACGGCAAGGATCAGCCGATTTCACTCGGAGTGAGCTTTATCCATGAGGATCGTGTCATTGCTTACGATGTATGCTTCAATAAAGAAAGTGTAGTAAGCGAAAAGCTGAGTGTTAATCGTTCGGTTATGTTTGATCGTAAGGGCTCTAAGCTGAATATGGCAAAAACGAATAAAGCAGTCGAGTATTTAGATGAGCAGCGAATTCCGAGCATTGAAATCAATGAGAAGCAGTTTAGGCGTTATAAGGGCTCCGATATCTTCTTGACTCGCGGCTTTAAAAGCTTGATTGCACCGACATTGGGCGGTATGATTCAGGATTATTTTGAAAAACGCGTCTTTATCGCAATGGAAGCGGGCAATGCTTTAAATTATCCGCTGTCAGTAAAAAATGAAAAAGAGGTTACAGCCTTCTTGAAGAAAGTGAATTTAAATGAACCGATCGATGGTTCAATACCTTTGGCCGCGGGAACGTTGCGTTTGATTCATTTTGCGGATAAGCTGTACAGTGCTATTAAAGAAGGCGGTGTACTGGTTATGGATGATATGGATATTGCGATGGATCCAAACCGTTTGATTCCGCTATTGTCCCAGCTTCATGATCCGAAAATTAATAAGAATGAAACACAGCTGATTTTCTCGACTTTTAACCCTGTATATTTGAATAAGTATTTTATTCGTCGTGATGAAATCACATTTGTAACCAAGACAAAGACAGGTACATCAATGAAAACATTGATAGAATTCGCCAATCGTGAAAATAACTATATGCGTAAATATTTAAAGGGTGAATACGATACGATTGCACCGATCAACTATAAGGCACTGTTTAAAAGATAAACACAATCAAATTCAAGAGCTTCTTTTGAGGCTCTTTTGTTTTGTTTGATTGTTCAAGATAATCGTTACTTGAATTCTCTCTGTTTTTTCATGTCTTTGTTCTTTTACATCATGGAAAAACATAGAAAAATCATCTGTTCTATGGTATGATATTAAAGCTATATGCGTAAAGGTGAGAAAAATGAAACTATTGACAACTCCGATCACAAAAGATGATATACAACGATTAGCAAATGCAGGTGCCGATGGTTTAATATTCGGAACTGCGCTTTTTTCTCTGCGCTCTGCAGGTCTTTTTGAAGAAGCTGAACTACCAAGGCTGGTTGAGCTTTGCCATGAGCACAATACGGAAATGCGAGTGCTTGTGAATCGGATGTTTCACGATAATGAGCTACCGCGGTTGAAACAGCATTTATCCTTTTTAAAGGAAATCGGTACCGATGCGATATATTTCAGTGATGAAGCGGTACTGGCAATTTCCGAGGAATTGAATATGAAGCAGCTGTTGATTTATCAAAGTGATACGCTGTTGACTAATCATATGGACGCAGATTATTATTTAGCTGAAGGCTTGAAGGGTATCGTATTGGCTAAGGAAATCACAGTGAGTGAAATAACTGAAATCGCGAAAGCAAGCGATGCTTCCAAAATGGAATTGATCGCTCACGGATATTTAGCGATGATGCACTCTCGCCGTAATTTGTTAAGCAGCTATATGGAGCATCTCGGACGTAAAGAGAAGTTAAGTGATAATTATCATTTGACGATAGAGGAAGCAACGCGTCATGAAGCAATGCCGATCTATGAGGATGCACACGGTACGCATGTTTTTTCAGCCTTTGTGCAGCAGAGCTTTACCGAACTGAATCAATTTATCCAAGCAGGAATCGGGGCAATAAGAATTGACGGTATCTTTCACAGCAGTGAGGAGATTGCGGAGGTTGTTTCGATCTATGATCGGTTACGCAAGGGTGAGCTGGACGCAAAAAGTGCGAAGGAAGCTTTTCGCTCTGCATTTCCCAAAACTGTATCTGCGAGCGGCTTTTATTATCAGGCCACCGGTACGAGTAAGTAGGTGTTATTATGAATAAAATTGAATTATTAGCACCGGCAGGTGATTTAGAGCGCTTAAAGACGGCAATTCGTTACGGAGCAGATGCGGTATATATCGGCGGGAAGCAGTTTTCTCTGCGATCAAGGGCAAGCAATTTTTCCTTGGAAGATATTGAAGCGGGCGTTGCCTTTGCGAAGCAATACGGCGCCAAGGTGCACGTTACGGTAAATATGCTTCCGCATGAGGATGATCTGCAGGGACTGATCGAATATTTACAGGCCTTAGAGAAATGCGGAGTACATGCGATCATTTGTGCTTCACCGGCGATTATGATGTGTGCGAAGCAGCATGCGCCGAAATTAGAAATTCATGTTTCTACGCAGCATTCTGTTACAAACAGTTCTGCAGTCAATTATTGGAAGCGCAAAGGGGTCGATCGAGTCGTATTGGCACGGGAATTGACACTGTCACAGATTGAGGCGGTACAAGGCGACAGTGAGCTGCCGTTAGAGGTTTTTATCCACGGCGGGATGTGCATTTCTTACAGCGGGCGCTGTATGCTCAGTAATCACATGACTTTAAGAGACGCGAATCGCGGCGGTTGTGCACAAAGCTGTCGCTGGAAATATCGACTCTATGAAAACGGACAGCCGATTCATGATGAAAAGGTCTTGTTCAGTATGTCCAGCAAGGATTTAATGGGCGCTCGTTTTTTGCCGGATTTGATCCGTATGGGTATTTCCAGTATAAAAATTGAAGGCAGAATGAAAAGCACCTATTATATTGCCACATTGATTCATACGTATCGTATGTTGATTGATGAAATTTACGCCAAGGGAAGCATTTTTGATCAAAGAATGGACTGGTATTGTGCACAGCTGGCAAAGGCGGAAAATCGCCCGTTTGCGACCGGCTTTTATTTGGGCATGCCTTTGGCAAACGATCAGCTGTACGGAGTCAACGGTGCAGGTATCAGCGGTGAATATATTGCCGATGTGATTGCATATGATTCTATACATAAAACAGCCGTGCTGAAGGTCCGCAACAAATTTGATCCGGGTACCTTGGCAGAGGCATTTGCTCCGCATGAACCGTTGCGTCAGTTCATCATTTCAGAAATCTATGACGAGGACGATATGCGTCTTGAAACAGCGAATCAGCCGATGCGAATCGTGAAAATACCTTGTGAAATTCCGTTGAATGAGCATGCGATGATTCGTAAGGTAATTGATAAAAAGCCAATAGAATGATAAAGTGATTTATTTGAATAAAGAATGACGGAAGCATCAATAAAACAGAAAAGAGGAAAGATTATGAAATTAAGTGAAAGCTTCTTTTATACATTAAGAGAGGATGCGAAGGACGAGGACAGCTGTTCCGGTAACTTGCTGGTTCGCAGCGGTATGATCAAGAAAAGCTCCAGCGGTATTTATATGATGATGCCGATGGGGAAGCGTGTATTGCGTAAAATTGAAGCAATCGTTCGTGAGGAAATGGATGCGAGCGGGGCACAAGAGCTGTCAATGCCGGCTTTGATTTTAGAGGATATCTATGTAAAAAGCGGGCGCAGAGATGCTTTCGGAGCGAATATGTTTGCATTGAAGGATCGCTACAACAAGGCATATGTTTTGGGGCCTACGCATGAGGAATTATTTGCGCTTGCGGCAGGGATGAAGGGCAGGTCTTATAAGGATTTTCCATATAATTTGTATCAGATTCAAACAAAATATCGTGATGAAACACGTCCGCGCTACGGCTTGATCCGCACTCGCGAGTTTACGATGAAGGACGCTTATTCCTTTGATACCGATTTAGACGGATTGCATGAATCCTATATGAAAATGTTCAATGCCTATTGTCGTATTTTTGACCGTTTGCATCTGAATTATAAAATTGTTAAGGCGGATACAGGCGCAATGGGCGGTCTGTTGTCTGAGGAATTTCAGGCAATCTGTGAAATCGGCGAGGATATTGTCGTCGGCTGTGAAAGCTGTGATTTCTCCAGTAATATGGAAATCAGTGAGGTAATCGATACATCGATCGAAAGCGAAGAAGCATTCAAGGAACTAACGCTCATCGAAACACCGAATGCGAAGACGATCGAGGAGGTAGCGGCATTCTTTGACAAGGCGCCGACTGATTTTGTGAAAACCTTGTTATACCTTGTGGACGGCAAGGAATTTGTCGCATTCTTATTGCGCGGCGATCGTGAATTAAATGAAACAAAGGCCTTAAAGCTGTTAAAGGCCAATGAAATGGAGCTGGCAAGCTTTACGGATGTAGAGCGCATCACCAAGGCAAAGGTCGGTTTTGCCGGCCCGATTAAGCTTGAGGGTGTGAAAATCATTATGGATCGTCAGATTACTAAAATGAAAAACTTTATCGTAGGCGCAAATAAGAGTGACTATCATTATATCAATGCGAATCTACATGATTTTAAGGCAGATGAAATTGCCGATATTGCGCTTGTCAAGGAAGGAGACATTTGTCCGATTTGTCAAGCGAAGCTGACGTTTACGAAGGGGATCGAAGTCGGGAATACGTTTAAGCTCGGAACGAAGTATGCGGATAGCTTAGGACTTCAATATTTGGATCAGGACAATAAGCTGAAGCCGGTGGTGATGGGCTCCTACGGAATCGGTTTGGAGCGCTGTATGGCTGCTGTCGTGGAACAGTATCATGATGATGCGGGAATTATTTGGCCGAAGGAAGTTGCACCGTTCAGTGTGGCTATCGTTGTGGTTGCGCCTAAGGACGAGGCTCAGATGCAGGCGGCAGAGAGCCTATATCAAGAGCTGAAGGCAAAAGGTATCGATGTATTGTTGGATGATCGAAAGGAACGTCCGGGAGTAAAATTCAAGGATATGGAGCTGATTGGTATTCCGTATCGGATTACGGTAGGACGCGGTATCAGCGAAGGAATCGTCGAATTGAATATTCGCGGTATTGATGAGAAACAGGAGTTAGCGACAGCCGATGCAGTAAATAAACTGCTTTCTCTTATCAGTGAATAAATTAACAAAGCATATAAAAAACGATAGGTTCAAAATTGATCCTGTCGCTTTTTTGTTTGAAAGATAATCTGTTCAGTCTGTTTCTGTTTGTTTATTCTGCTCATTTTTTTCCTGTTGCTGCAACACAAGCACATTTGATAATTAAAAATCACGAGGTCTAGGCGTCCCTTATTAATGAGCCGTTGCTCAAAGCAAAATATCGCGTTTTTAGCTATTGTATAAATCTTACTCAATGATTGCTGAACAGAGAGATGCTGCTGATTTACAGCGCTGTATTAAAAATAAAAAGAGCCTTTATTCAAAACCGAAAAAAGTGTGTTTGAATAGCTGTAAAAGCGTATGTAAGGACTAGGCGAACAGTTTAAAATATGGTATAATAACAGTGATATTTTGATAGGATGCGATACTATGTGGAAAAAGTTTTGTGTTTCGATTCTTTCCGTCTGTATATTAGGGGGGGTGACATTTATCAGCGGCTCACTGTTTGCGGCTGATGAATCTGCCTTACGCTTTACAGAAAATGAAAAGGGACATCACTATGTAAACGATGAATTTTCCTATACTGTGGCAAGCGATCGTAATGATGAAGCCATTCTTTTCGTCAGCGGCGGAGAGCTGCACGGCGGTGCATATACCTATCAAATTCCATTTCATGAAACAGCAAATATAACGATATCCGATATTCATAAGCCCGGCGCCTATCAAGGTGAGCTGAGCGCAGAGGTCAGCGGGCAGGGCGGCAATAAAGAAATCAGCGGTGTGTTGTCATTTACGGTATACGGTATCGTTTATCAAAAGGATCATATGATGATGGAACCGAAGCAGACGATCGCTCCGGAAAGTTACGGAACATTGCCGAGTGATGTAAATCCGATTTTCACTTATACAAGCGATAATGAAAAAATCGCTGTTGTGGATAAGGAAGGGAATATCACAGCATTAAAGGAAGGGACTACCGATATTCATATGGTAGTCTTTGACGGTGCTGCAGAGCCTGATAGGCGCTTATATGAAAGTGTGCTGCGCGTTGAAGTAGCAATGAATCAGACTCAGCCGACAAAGCCACAGATCAAAAACGGTGCTGAGCATGATTTCCGTTTTATTCAAACACAGCCTGTGATTGCCGAAAGCAAGGATAAGCAAAAAATCGGTTATATCGAGCATCCGCAAAGCGGAACCTATACGTATCAGTTGAGTGACAAGGCTTCTGAACAATATGAAATCGATAACGGTGAATTATATGTCTTAAGCAAGCAGTCCGAGGGAAAGCACAGCGTTAAGGTCGTGGTGCATGCAGGGGAGCAGTCCTATGAGCTTGTCTGTGAGTATGAGGTAAGTGCTGAAAATAAAAATCAAAAGGAGCATTTTCAATTCCGTTATGAAGGAGAAAGCGTATCAAGCATCGTTCGCTCCTATCAGGAGGGAAATAACTCCTTTCAAATCACAAGCAATAAAAATTTAGACGAGGTCTTATTCGGATTAAAGGATGAATTGGATGCGGAGTATTTGAATGTTTCGCAGACCGGAAATGTCATCGTGAAAAAAATCAGTAAGCAGCCGATCGTGATAACGGCCAAATGGCAGGATGAATATTACGAATGCAGCGTCATGATCGATAAGGCCGATCAGGAAATATCCCTGCCGAGCAATGAAATAACGGTGTCACCTGAGGACGGGCGCTTCGATCCGCTCGTTGAAGGGCGAATGGGCAACGGTGCATTGGTTGCCAAAGTGATCGGTAAGGACCAATGTGTTTCCTTGTCCTACAGTGAACAGGGCGGCTTGATTATTGACCCGTTAGCGGTCGGTGATGCACAGATTCAAATTTATAATGACGGCGATGCCAACTACAAAAAAAGCAATGCGATAACGCTCCTTGTCCATGTGAAGGAAGCGAAGGCCTTGAACAAAGAATGGCTCGGCGATGCCCGGTGGCTGAACATTCAGGGAATCAAAGGACAAAACGGATGGTACACCTCAGCGGTGACTTTGGCCTTGAAAAAGGATGCACCCGCAAAGGCATTTCATTTCAGCGATAAGAGCTATGATTCGCTGAAATGGCAGGAAAACGGCGAGGCTACACTGCCGATTGCCTTTACCAATTCACAGGAATTAAAGAGCACGATTGCCAAGGTTTCCTTTAAAATCGATACACACGCACCGTTGATTACCGCAGTTACGGAACGTAAGGCAGCAGATCGCGGTTGGAAGCAGTTTATTGATGAATTGACCTTCCAAAGCGTATTCGGTGAAGGTATGATCATTGAAATCAACGCGGATGATTCCTTGATGAACAGTGAAATCAAAACAAGCGGTGTCAAGGAAATATCCTACCATATCTATCGAATTGACAGTGATAATAAAGAAACGCTGTTACACAGCGGTGTACAGAAGGGCAGTGCTGTTTCACTTCAAATTGCGGACAGCAATACACACAAAGTTTGCGCTGTCGCAGTGGATTATGCCGGTAATCAGAGTGATGAGCTGTGTAAAATCTTAGATGATGAAGCTTTGACGCAGGTCACGGCAAAGAATACGTCCATAATGCTTCATTCACGTATTTTCAACGGTGATGAACATATTTATGTACAGGCGGTCGATGATGTGAATATTAAGAACATAGCACCGCTGTTTCCTAAGAATGAGGAAATCACTGATGTAACAGGCTTTCAGATCGAATGGCAGAATCATGAACAAGCAATCGCTAATCAAGTGATTCAGGTTACGATTCCCACTGTCGCTCAAAAGCTGCCTGCCGGTTATTGGGTACAAAAAAGCGGTGATACCTATAAGCGCTTAGAGTCAGTGAATAAACCGACGGCACAAATTCTGCAGCTGACGTCATTAGAACCGATCTATTATGTAGAGACAAAGCGCAGTGCGACTGCCGGGCAGCTCGGACTGTATTTAGCGAAGCCAAATGATCTTATTGAAGCTTCGCCGAGCATCAATACCGAAGTCACAAGAGTGTCATTTCAGCCGTTTACCTACGCAGATACGGATTTACATATGGTGCTGTACGGCGCAGGGACAGTGCTTGCGGTATGCTTTATCATTTTATTAATCAGAAGCGGGCGTGAGGAATATTAAGCGTTCCGCTTTTTTATTGTTGCGGAAATCCCTTAAAGCTGTGCTTTTTTTCGGAAAGCTTTGATTTCATCCGCTGTTCACGCATCATTGAATGCTCACGAAAGCTGTAATAATCATTGCGCGATACAATCAAATGATCGAATACTCTGATGCCGATCAATTCACCGCTTTGTTCCAGTGTATCGGCACTGATACAATCCGCATAGCTCGGTGTGACATTGCCGCTCGGATGATTGTGGGCACAAATGATTTGACTGCTTCCGTACTGCAAAGCCTCTTTAAACACCTCACGCGGATTCGCAAAGCTCTTGGATACGGTTCCGATAAATACATCCTTAAAGGCAATCATTTCACCGCGCTGATTTAAAAACAATACAACAAAGAACTCCTGCTCCTTATGCCCGATATGATTCATTAGCCATTCTGAGATTATTTTCGGCTTTTTTCCCGCATGAGCTTCCTGCTTCATTCGCTCCAAGGAAATTCGCTTGATCAGCTCAAAGCACACCAATAATTCCGTTGCCTTTGCTGTTTTTATTCCTTTGATTGCCATCAGCTCACGAATGTTCAGGTCCATTAAAGATAACAGATCACCTCTCAGCCGTAATATTTCATCTGCCAATTCCAATGCCGATTTTTCTCTGGTGCCACTCCTTAATAGTATCGCTATCAATTCTCGATTCGATAAGCACTCCACACCGTTATTCAGTGCTTTTTCCCTCGGTCGCTCCTGTTTGTTCATTTCCTTTACTTTCATTTTTGATCAACTCCAATGCTGTTTTATAGTCCTTCTTTGACAATGCCTCATGCACTGACTCACTTTTTGTTTGTATCGTTTTATCGACAAACGGAATTTTTTTCTTTTTCAATGCTTCACCGTATTTTTCCGCTTCCTCCTTTGATTTACTTAGACCGCAGATAATACTGTTCATATCATCGATTTCATAAATATATGCCTCAATATCCTTTTCCTTAAAATTCGAAATTGCTTTTTTAGCGTTATCTAAATTCTGATATAAACCGATTTGATGATAATATACAGTATATTCTGCAGGTTTTTGATTTAAAAAGGTTTGAAATAATAAATAATAAATAAGCGCAAATGCGACTGAAAATATACATCCGAATATATAGATTGCTTTTCGATTTTCCATAAGATATCACCTCGTTTCATTATATGCGTGCTGAAATCATGCAAGTCATTGCTTAAGCGAAAACTTATCGACAGTTTTCCCTATCATTGTTATACCGTGAAAAGTGAAAAATCCCAAAACTTTTCTGTCTTTTTTATAATTGTGTGGTATTATATTCCTTGAAGAAGCGGAAAGGGTGTAGACAATGAGAAAAAGATTGCTTCAATGCGTCATGCTTACGATGCTGATATTATGCGGCTGTACAGGTGAGAAAGAGATTGAAGTGAAACATGCTCCCGGTGATGTGATGCAACTTTATTTAGAGGCGCTGAAAAAACAGGACGGCCTGACAATGGCTGAATATACCTTGGATCATAACGGAGTTGATTTTTCCATCAATGATGAGGATGCAAAGGCATGGGGGCTTCACAAGGACAGTATGCGAAAGCTGTATGAGCAGCTGTTGAATTTTAACTATACAAGCGATGAAGCAGTGATCAGCGACTCGAATGCTGAGATTACGCTACATGTACAGGCATATGATATTCAAAAGGTGTTGAAGGATATCGCGGCGAAAAAAGAGGAGCGCTTTCAGGAAATCAACGGTGATGATATGTCTGAGAAAGAGAAAAATAAAAAAATTGCTGATATTATTATCGCAGAATTTAAAAATGCAAAGCGAACCCGGCAATTCGATGTCGTATTTCATTTACAGCTTACAGAGGATGAATGGCTGATACAGCCGCAGGATGAAGCAATGCTGCTGGAACAGCTGTTTATGCCGGAAAAGGGAGCATAACGATTGAGGGTTACTGCGGATAAGGATAAGAAGGAATAAGTGAATCAGAGTGTGAAAGATTAAGGTCATGATGAAGACGACATAAGATGAACGAAAGTATAGGAAAAGGAGATAATCATATGAATGTATTAGACCACACAAAGGCACATCAAAGATTTTTTGAGGAAATGACAAGGATACCGCACGGTTCCTTTCATGAACGTGCATACAGCGATTATTTGATTGCGTTTGCGCAAAAGCATCAATTAGATTATGTTCGCGATGACATGAATAATGTGATTATTTATGCACCGGGAACAAGCGGCTATGAGCAGCACGAACCGGTAATTCTGCAGGCGCATATGGATATGGTCTGTGAAAAAAATAAAAGTGTCAGCTTTGATTTTGAAAAAGATGCATTAAAGCTGAAACTGCAGGATGGATGGCTGTATGCGGACGGAACAACGCTTGGTGCGGATGACGGTACCGGTGTTGCCTATATGCTGGCGATTATGGAATCACAAACGATTGCACATCCTCCGCTGGAATGTGTTTTTACCGTTCAGGAGGAGGTCGGTTTATTCGGCGCTTTGGGCTTAGATAAGAAAAATATTCACGGGAAGCGCTTGATTAACCTTGACGGCGGCGGTGAATTTGCGACAGGTATTACAAGTGCCGGAGGTGTCAATGTCATCAGCAAGCGAGTACCGACATGGACAAAAGAGCCTCAAGAGGCCTTTGAATTGAATATCGGCGGCTTGAAGGGCGGTCACAGCGGCGGTCAGATTCATAAGGAGCGCGGCAATGCCAATAAATTGGCGGCCCGCATTTTGCATCGTCTCAGCAGTGAAGGAACGCTTCGTATTTCGCACATTGACGGCGGCTTGAAGGACAATGCGATTCCCAGAGAATCCACTGTGATATTTACTGCGGCAATGTCGTTTGACGAGGCACAAATGCTCGTGGCACGGCTTGAAAAAGAAATGAAGCAGGAATTGGAGTTTTCTGACAGTGAATTGAACATCACCCTGACAAAGACAAGTGCCGAGCGCTTTATCAGTGAAGCTGATACGAAGGCCTTGATTACCTTTATGCGCTTGATTCCTAACGGTCTGCGTCATCGCAGTATGTCGATTGAGGGCCTTACAACCGCATCCTCTAATGCGGCCGTTGTCAGCTTAGATGATTCTGAAATTATGATCAATACCTCTGTGAGAGGTGCTTTGGAGTCTTATATTGATACAATTGCGGAGGAAATTGAAGCATTGGCGAAGCTTTGCGGCTTTGATACAGTGCGAGATGCGCGATATCCTGCGTGGAGCTATAATGCGAATTCAAAGATGAGAGAGCTTCTGCAGAACTTATGCAGAGAAAAATATGATCGCGAATTGACACTGATGGCCATTCACGGCGGTTTGGAATGCGGTGTCTTTAAAATGATGGATGAGGATATGGATATCGTCACGATGGGACCGCTGAGCGAGGATGTGCATACACCGAAGGAACGCTTAAATATGGAAAGCTTTGACTGCACCTTTGCGTTATTGTGCGACTTTTTGAAGGAACTTTAGAAAAGGACATGATTCTTACAAATTTGTAATGCGCTGTAAGAGAGACTTTATCACAGAGTGATTGTGCTATAATCAGTGCAGGTGATTTTATGAAGCTGATAAAGAAACTGCTGCTTGCGGCTATGGTAACCGTTTTATTAATAATCAGCATGATAACGCTTTGCGGCTATCTGCAATATAAACAGGCGGTAAATAAGTCGCCTTTAACGCCGAAGGTAGAAGCAATTCAGGCGAATGAGGATTATGTGCCTTATGAAGGGATTGCACCGTATCTGCTGCAGGCGACCGTAGCGATTGAGGATCGGCGTTTTTATGCGCACGGCGGCTTTGATGTACTGGCAACCGGCAGGGCATTTTTAGGGACTGTGCTCGGATTTGGCAGATCGGGCGGCTCAACAATTACACAACAGCTTGCGAAAAATTTATACTTCGGCTATGAGCCGTCTTTGACGCGCAAGGTATCTGAGCTGTTCGTATCCCATGATTTAGAGTCAGCTTATTCCAAAGAGGAAATCCTGACATTGTATGTAAATATCATTAATTACGGTGATAATCATATCGGCATCAAAGAAGCCGCTTTTGGTTATTTTAATACCGATCCGATGTTCTTGACCTTGGCGCAGGCATCCTTATTGGCCGGCTTACCGCAATCACCGGCAAACTATCAATTATCCGATCACTATGAGGAAGCGAAAAAGCGGCAAAAGCAGGTTCTGCAGGCAATGGTTAAGCAGAAAATGATAACAAAGCAGGAGATGGAAGAAGCGTTTGCACAGCAGCTTATAAAATGAATTCTTTATCAAATATGATTTCATATATTATGAAAAATATGTTCAATACGAGGCTTGAACATATTTTTTTGATTTATGAAATGCTTGATGAGCGGAAGCTTTTTTTTACAATATACCGAGATAAGATAAGCTGATAACTAACAAAACTACTTTGAAAAGATTAACAAACAAGCCGCGAACCGATAAGACCGGATAAATTACGAACTCTAAAAGGGGATAACAGACAATCCAATGTGCGTAAAAACAAACAATGTATTTTTCGCTGTCGTTTGAAGAAGCATATGTGAATATGATGGTAAAGCTTTAATTTTTATCGCCATCAGAAACATCGAAACAGCAATTATCATTCCGGAAATTGTCATCGTACCGTTAAAGATTGCATCATAGGGAGCATGATTCGCATCTTTTATGATTGTCCATCTGACAGTCAATAAGATAAGGCTCATTAATAAGCACAGCAGCAATTTTAAAATCGGAAGTTCTTTTAATTTATCTTTCTGTTGATGAATCAAGCCACCCATAATAAAATACATCAGCATACAGGCTAAACTGAGATTAAACGGAAGCAGACTGTTCTATCCGTTCAAATCAAGATGACAAAGCATAGGAAGCTGTTTTACGAGAACATAAAATAAATTAGGAATCAGAAAAAAAACAGCTGGCGAAAACCGACAGCAGAAAAATCAAGTCCGGTATAAAAGTCGATTATGAACAATGTGATGATACGCCATATACAAAAATATTTTAAATATTTTGATATAGTGTGCTTTCATATTCAGTTCTTTATTAAGCAGCAAAGCTTCGTTTACCATAAAAAACAGCGATACTCCGGCTACACATAAATTATAGAAAAAAGTTTTTATGGGTGTAATGTATTTAGTATCGGTGCTACTGAATACAATACCGAAATGGTAGGTGCATACCATTAAAATCGTGATAGATTTTAAAAAATTATTATATTGATAATCTTTTTTCATAAATAAT
Organism: Erysipelotrichales bacterium; assembly: GCA_910576855.1. Taxonomy (GTDB): domain Bacteria; phylum Bacillota_I; class Bacilli_A; order Erysipelotrichales; family Erysipelotrichaceae; genus C-19. Next base: position 476 of record CAJTJP010000037.1, on the reverse strand, counting down.
CTCGCTGAATTCGTATGTTGTGTTTTTGATCATAAACTGCTCGTGCTTCCTACAGCAGGAATTGATGCGATATTTGCGTACAGAAAGCTTATATTTGATCTTTGACATAGTTAATAAATAAAAAAGACCATGACGCAAAAGCTTTCCATCACAGTCGATTTGATAAATGGTGCCCGAGGCCGGACTCGAACCGGCACGGTATCGCTACCGACGGATTTTGAGTCCGTTGCGTCTACCAGTTTCACCACTCGGGCAATTGCTTTATTATTTTACACGAAATTAAATTGAAATGCAAGATATAAAATGAATTTTATAATTTTCCTGAAGTGAAAAGTTAGATTCCACTTCAAAGGGTAAAAAATGGAATTCAGTCTTTCAGTAAATTCTAGTTGAATTTACTCTTACATAATGGCATTGTTTATATGGCTGACAGCATCACTTTAGAAAGGCTGATTTTTTATGAATGCTATCTCAAA
>CAJTJP010000036.1 GCA_910576855.1 Erysipelotrichales bacterium | reverse complement strand
TTGCCCGCCATATATGCCTTATTATCAGGTTTCTGTTCGTAGGGCTACGATTTCGCTATGGCTTCTTCTCTCCCATACCTCGCGATATGAAACTTGCCAGTCGCTATTTAGTTCGTTGATAGCTACGCCTTTGTGGACTTCCACCACAGAATACGGGCATGCCCGTCATACAAAAAAAAGCTGTGAGTACACAGCCGTTATAAACGCTTTTCAAAATTCCCGCTGATGCTCATGCCCTCTTGAAAGATGACAAAGGCCTTAGGATCGATACTGTGAATGATGCGCTTTAATGTTGCCACCTCATATTTGGAAATGGCTGTCACAAGCACAAACGTATCCTCCTGCGTATATGCACCTGCCCCCTTCCAATACGTAACACCGCGGCGCATTTCTTCATTGATACGCTTTTGAATACCGTCCTGCTTCGTAAAGATCATCACCGTCATATTAATATTCTGATAATGCACCTTATCCATTGCCTGTGCCATAATGACCGCATACAGAATCGAATAGATCGCTACCGGTATTTCAAATAAAAATGCACATAAGCCGAATACGATTGCATTGATTACGATACTCAGCTTGCCGACGCTGAAATTAGAGCGCTTTAAGCTGAAATATACCCCGAGAATATCGATACCGCCGCCGCAGCCACCGCTTCGAAGCGTGAGTCCGATTCCGACACCGCATATGATCCCGCCGATCAAACAAGAAGCCAATACATCCTCAATGATCGGAACACTCGGTATTGTTAAAACAGTTAAAAACACCGTTTGTACCAAAACACCGAATACCGTTTTTACAAAGAATTTACGGGATATACTTCGATATGCCAACAGAAACAGCGGTATATTCATCAACAGATTCAAGATACCGGCAATATCTACGCCTTGGGGAAGCTGTATTCCTGCATACTCTGCCAATAAGGTACGAATGATCTGCGCAAAGCCGATAATACCGCCGCTGTATAATCCGAGCGGTACAATGAATATATTCAAGCCGAACGCAAATAAAAAATTACCGAGCGCAGTACCCGCATAATTTCGCATATCTTTTTTTATCATCGTCATAGCATCATTTCCAATCCGAATCTATTATATCATAAATTTTATTCCGGGGGAGTTTATCAATCGTATTTTCCATCGTTTTTTCTAATGCTTTTTAGCGAACATGTGCATATGCTTAAACGCAAATCAAAAGAATGATTGAGAAAGGCTGATTTGAATAAATATCAGCAGCTTCTGTGCTTTTTGATATTACTTTTTTAAAGACAAAAAATCAAAACAACAGTGCATAAATGAACACTTGGAAATAAATGTCAGACAAGTTTTTAGAACTTTTTGACGCTGAAATGCTTCTTATTATATGAAGAGGGTGTGTTGACAATGGGCAAAAAGAAACAAATTATCAGAGGTATGTTTACAAGTCTCTGTATTCTGTTTTGTTATACAGTAGGCATTACAGTGTATTTTACATTTCCGAATCATTATGTCTTATATTCGATTTTTACAATGATCAGTGTATTGCTTTGTGTGTTCGTTATGTTTTCAAATAATTATTGGATCAATAAATGGATATGGGTAGGTATTCTGATCGGGTTGCCGGTAGGATATTATTTCTTTGAGTTGGTTTATATGCTGTTTCCGTCGTTGTATGAGTATTTACATCCATATTTATACTATGGCTCGATGAATCCTGACGGTTCCTCGCTGGTCTTATTTGTGATTCAATTCTTTTTGACCTTTATCATACTGCTTCCGATTGCATATGATCTCTTAAAAACCTATAATCGTACAAGATTCCCGTTTTAGGGAATTTTTTTATTAAAGCTGCCTGTCATGTTTACATTGGAAATCTGTGCTCATACTAAAGATAGATATATGGAGGTAGCACAATGGAATTATTTGATTTAACGGGTAAGGTAGCTTTAGTAAGCGGCTGTTCACAGGGACTCGGATATGCCTGTGTATTGACATTGGCACGAAACGGTGCGGATATATTCGGTGTAAGTATCGGTGATGACTCTCATTTAAAAGAAGAAGTAGAGGCATGCGGCAGACGCTATCATTCACTGACTGCATCACTTACGACATCCGGTGTTATCGATCAGGTCGTCAAGGAATGCACCGCTGCATACGGACATATCGATATCCTATTGAATTTTGCCGGAATCGTCAGAAAGGAACGCACGCTGCGTGTTGATGAGGCATGCTTCGACGCTGTTATGGATATCAATGCCAAGGCCTGCTTCTTTTTAAGTCAGGCAGTCATAAAAAAGATGATCGAACAAGGACACGGCGGTAAAATCATCAATGCCTCAGGTGTTATCGCACAACGATCAAGTAATGATTTCTTACCGTTTACTGCCGCTAAGGGTGCATTAGAGGCAATGACAAAGGCATTGGCAAATGAATTCGCAAGTGAGGATATTCAGGTAAATGCGATTTCCTTCGGCTATATGACGACCGGTACAAGGCTTCAGCTTGATGATAACGGTGAGGTGGATCATGAAATCCTGCAGCAGATTCCTGCCGGCAGATGGGGCTGTTACAAGGATGTAGACGGCTTATTATTGCTTCTGGCATCAAGGGCAAGCAATTATATGACCGGATGTATCATTCCGGTAGACGGCGGTTTTTCCATTCATTAAGGTTTTTGAGGCTGATTTGTTTCAGTCTCTTTTTTTATGCTTTTATGATTTCAGATAGCGCGCAGAGCGTGAGCTGCCGATTTTTTGGATTATGCCCTTTTTCACCATAGAACCAAGCACCGCTTCAACCGTGGTAGGACTGACATCTGGCAGCAATCTGCATATCTCAGCCTTGGACAGCGGTGTTAAGCTGTTTAACACAGTGGCCTCGATTCTTGCCGTCTTTGTGATTTTCTTACTGTTGATTACCGCAAAGCGATTATCCAGTTCTTTATAGCACATATAAAGTGTAGAAAGAAAATTTTCAACAAACGGAAAATAGCTGTTTTGATTACTTTCCCAACCGTTAGATGAAATGCGTAAGGCTTCATAATAATACGTTTTATAATGATTGATCTGTTCCTCAAAGGAAACATATTTTCCCGCATCAAAGCCGTTTTTATATAGAAGCAGCAGTGATAGAAGTCTTGACATTCTGCCGTTGCCGTCACGAAACGGGTGAATACAGAGAAAATCTAAAATCACACACGGAATCAGAAGCAGCTGATTGATATTTGCGTCATTACGCGCCTCTGAATATGCCAGTTCCAGTTGTTCCATTGCCTTCGGGGTCTCTGCGGCAGAAGTCGGTCGAAAGCGTACTCGTCTGTTTCCGTCACTATCGATTTCCAATATCACATTGTCATCGGTTTTATATTGACCGCCGTATTCATATCCCGTCAATGCCATCATCATTTGATGCAGGCGTATAATATCACGTACACAAAAATCCATATGCGGATAATTTAAGTGAATTTCATTCAGTGCATCGCGATATCCGGCTATTTCTGCTTCATTGTGATTCAACGGAGCACTGTCCTGATTGACAATAGCCGCAATACGTTCATCGCTTGTAACAATGCCCTCTATCGCATTAGAGCTTTTGATTGACTGTACCTTAGCGACAGCCTCTAATGCCGTAAATATCTGCATATGATCTGTTTTTCGTACCTGTGCCATTGTTTTTAATGATGAAATATTAGCGGTCAGATTCACAAGCTTAGCGGGCAATAAGCCGTTATTTAAAAAAGAATAATCAAATTTTCTCATATTGCAACACCCTTTCTGCATATTATTATACCATGTTATATGCAGATAAATAAGAAATAATCATCTTTTTCTGCATATAATTTCTGTATTCATGTGCAGAAACCATGTAGATATATGCAGATTATTCCTATCACTAATTTCAAATCATGAGCGATTATTAGAAAAAATAGAAAATTTGATAAATATAATTTTGAATACTGAATGAAATAATGACACATTAATCATTCATATAATAACCACCTGTTTTCTTTGACCCTTTATAGTTTATATAGCCGCGTATTTTTCTTTTTATTGAATTTCTTATTTTATTTTCACTAACTTCAAAATCAGAAGCAAATAATTCTTTTTGAATCTCTGAAACTTTGATTCCCGGATTTTTGTAAATGATATTTAATATCTTTAAATCCAAGTCATTTATTTGGTCATTTATTTGGTCATTTATTTGGTCATTTATTTGGTCAGTACCTACATAGTTTAAATTAGGCAACGTAACATAGGAAAAATTCTCTGTTGCTTCGAATATAGGCTGTCTTTCTTATAAGCATCTAAGGCTCTTGGTATTCCTGTTCCGAAATTTTCAATTAATCCCAACTTATCAAAAATATTAACTAATTTATGATTACGATAAGTTTGTGTTCCTTTCATGATTTCTTCCATAGAGGCATTAAATATCCCTCCGGGACTCGTAATTATACACTTATCCGCAAAGAATTCAATTTTAATATTTGATCTGATGAAAAAGTCTGCGTGCACAAAAGCATTTAAAATCATTTCTCTTAATGATGCTCCCGGATAAGAAACAATTTCTTTTAAAACTTCTAAAATCAATTGGCAATGGATAGATAGAATCTTGTAGCCAATTAGCTACTTTAGTATCAATATAATCCCTATTTTCTTCTTGGAACGGTCAATAAACGCCTCCATCATCCTCTACACCGATTAAGATAGTTCCATTCATTGTATTAAGAAAAGCTACTATTTCTTTTTTCACAGCATCTGTTAGTTCTCTTTTTAGCTCAACATTATCTTTTTCCTGATACACAATCATTTTCCTCTCCTGCCTTATTTAGTCATCGCTTAGAAAGCATTTTAATATATGACAAAATAATTTAAAAGAATATACTTGTATAATTATAGCGATTATTCAAAAAAAGTATCCTCTATAAAGAATACCCACTTTTCTGCTATTCAGCGACTTTCAAACCGTTTTTCTTCAAGCTCTTCAGCACATTAATCACTTTTTGATTGGTTGAACCCTTTCTGCATACAATTATACAAAAATGCCTTGGTTAATATAGTATATTTAGATTGTATTGCTTAACTGACAAATCACCTCTGATTAATCTTTAATAACAATTATTTTATGTTATAATAGGAAAGTATAGGAAAGAGTTTACTGCATCGTTTCGTTAATCAACAGGATATTCAAAAGATTCCGCAACACTCGTTTCTCTGTACCTTAAGCTAAATAAATCAGGTGATACTATGAATAATCCAGCTCATATCAATTCATTCAAATATCATATGTATAATATTATTTTTTTCTTTGTGAATGCTGTTTTTATACGAATCATATATCATCACGGCTTATTGGGCGAAATTACCGATGACTTAGATGAAATCATTAAGTGGTTTTTCATTGAAAACATTTTTAATCCGATCGATATCCTGTTTGTCATAATTGCCGTACTTGTATTACTGCGTGCCTATAAGAATAAAGAATATTCGATAATTGAAATGAAGCCTTTCAGAATTATCTTTATCACAATCCTAATAATAGGTGCTGTATTACTATGCCTTCTTTATCCGATACGCAATGAAGGTGGCTCGAGCTTAACTGCATTGCTGCTGATGGGATACTTACCGATGCTGTTTAATTATTGTTATGTGGAATGGGCAAATAAGCTAAAAAAAGAAGCTGTAAGCCATTAGATGATCTGATGAATACAGCTCTTTTTTTGACTGATATAATCGGACATACATACTGCGATACTAAAAAAGGATATCCTCTCTAAAGAATACCCATTTTTCTGCTATTCCACTACTATCAGCTTGTTTTCCTTCAAGCTTTTCACTACATCAATCACTCTTTGATTGGCTGAGCCCTTCCATTTTAATTTAGGACTGTGAAGCTCCGCCACGTAGGTTCCGTCCACCAAAACATCGATATAATGCAGGATTTCTTTATCCGCTAAATCCTTGTCATACAGAAATCCGCTCCATACCCAAATATTTTTACTCGGAAAGCGTTCCTTAAATGCCTTGGCAAGCCTTGTCGTACCCTCGATATTCGCAGGATGCAGCGGTTCTCCGCCTAAAATAGACAAGCCCTCAATATAGGAATTATCGCAAAGTGCTAAAATCTGTTCAATTACCCCGTCATTAAAGTCATTTCCGCCGTTAAAATCATGTGTTTCCGGATTGAAGCAGTCCTTACAATGAAAGGTACATCCCTGCATAAAGATCGATACACGTACCCCCGGACCGTTGGAAATGTCCATTTTTCTGATTTTATTATAGCGCATAGAAAGCTACACTTCCGCATCCTTATTATCTAAATGAAGTACTCTTTCCTTGATTTCCTGAGTTCTGCCCTTGTTCCAGAAATTACTGCCGATATAGCCGCAGGTTCTGCGTGCCACATTCAATGTATTATGATCGCGGTTGCCGCAGTTCGGACAATACCACTCTAGATTATCATCGATCTGCATCTCACCGTCAAAGTCGCATTTCTGACAATAATCAGACTTTGTGTTTAACTCCGCGTACATGATATTGTCATAGATAAAGGAAATCACCTGTAACACCGCATCAATATTATTCTGCAGATTCGGTGTTTCAATATAAGAGATCGCACCGCCCGGACTTAAACGCTGAAATTCACTTTCCAGCTTCAGCTTGGAGAAAGCATCGATTTCCTCAAATACCGGTACATGATAAGAGTTTGTAATATAATCACGATCGGTAATGCCCTTTACGATTCCGAAGCGATCCTTTAAGCAACGCGCAAATTTATATGTCGTTGATTCAATCGGTGAGCCATAGATTGAATAATCGATATTCTCTGCCTGCTTCCATTCATTCGCTTTATCATTTAAATGCTGCATCACTGCTAACGCAAATTCCTTGCCTTTACCGTTATCGGTATGAGAATGCGTTGTCATATACTTCACACACTCATAAAGACCTGCATAGCCCAAAGAAATCGTAGAATAGCCGTCATGAAGCAGATCATGAATGCTTTCACCTTTATCTAATCGAGCCAATGCCCCATGCTGCCACAAAATCGGCGCAACATCGCTTGTCGCATTGCTTAAGCGCTTATGTCTTACCTGCAGTGCCTTATGACATAGCTCTAATCGTTCATCAAAGATTTCCCAGAATTTATCCATATCCTTTTTCGAGGAAAGTGCCACATCAGGCAGATTGATCGTCACCACGCCCTGATTAAAACGTCCGTAGTATTTTCCCTTGCCTTCCTCATAATTCTTTGCCTTCGCAATATTTCCAACATCCTTTAAGCGATCGGGAGTCAAGAAGGAACGACATCCCATACACGGATAGCACTCACCATCTCCGTAAGCATTTTTCTTTAATTCCTTCATTACCTTTTCAGAAATATAATCGGGCACCATACGCTTTGCCGTACACTTTGCCGCTAATTCCGTCAAGTAATAATATTTGCTGTCCTTATGCACATTGTCTTCTTCCAAAATATACAACAGCTTCGGGAAGGCCGGTGTGATAAACACACCCTTTTCATTCTTAAAGCCTAAGATACGCTGCTTCAAGAATTCTTCAATCACCATCGCAAGCTCTTCCTTGTATTCCTCAGTTTCACCTAAATACATATTAACGGATAAGAACGGTGCCTGTCCGTTTGTATTTGTCATGGAATTCACTTGATAATTAAAGGTCTGTACTCCATCCGCAACCTCTTTTTTCGTATCCTCGATTGCGTATGCTTTACAATCCTCCTCATTAAAATTTCGTTCCTTATACTTATCATAATACTTCTCATAGCTGTCTCTGACAAACGGTGCCAAATGAGAAAGTGAAATCGTAGCCCCGCCGTAGCTTGATGATGAAACCGCCAAAATAATCTGTGTCGCGATCGTTGCCGCTGTAGAAAAACGATGCGGCTTTTCAATCATCACACCGTTGATGATCGTGCCGTTCTGCAACATATCCTCTAAATTGATCAATTCACAGTTATGCAGTGCATTCTGCGCGAAATAATCGGCATCATGAAAGTGAATAATGCCCTCATCATGCGCCTTTACAATTTCCTCAGGCAATAAAAATCTCCTTGTGATATCGGTGCTTGTAATACCTGCCAAATAATCACGCTGTGTTGTTACTACTTCGGCATTCTTATTAGAGTTTTCGTTGTTCCAATACTCATTTTCACCCTCGATTAATTCCTTGATCGTTTGATCGGTCGTATTCGCCTTTCTGACTAATTCTCTTGTATAACGATATGTGATATACTTCTTTGCCAGCTGATATTTATCATATTCCATCAGCTTTTCCTCAATGATATCCTGTATATCCTCGACAAGAATCCTTTTCTTGTCTAAGGATTCAATATATCTGATAATTTCCTCAATTTTCTCATCGGAAATTTGATTGCTTGTCTGTACCTCTGAATTGGCTTTATTGATGGCCGTCTTGATTTTATCCGGATTGTAATCAACGATATGACCATCCCTTTTTACGATTCTCATGTCATTTCCTCCTATTTGTGTCTGCCACAATTTTACCATAACCCATAAAATAAAAAAGTCGCACTTGCAACTTTTAATCTTTTTTATTAAAATAGTTACAGGTGATAAAAATGAACAATCCTTTTGAAGGCTTATCAAAGGCACAAACTGCCAAATTATTCCAATTATTGGGAGCTCATACGTATACGTATCATAAAAATGATGAAATTATTCCGACGATAAAAAATGAGAATATCATAGGTATTATTTTATATGGTTCTGCACAGATCATTCATATTGAATATAACGGAAATGATATCATTTTAGAACAACTGAAGGAAAACAGTGTATTCGGCACCGGTATATCTGCGACCAATACGGAAACATATCATATAACCGCCAAAGAGGATACGTGTGTTGCGGTCATTGACTATGATAAGCTGCTTCATCCCGATAATATCAAGCACAGCTATTATAATGTGTTCCTGCGCAACTTGTTTGATATCATCAATGAGAAATTTATGAACAGAAATGAACGGATAAAGATTTTAGAACAAAAACAAATACGTAATAAACTGTTGGCATTTTTTGAAATCGAACAAAAAAAGACACGCTTAAATTATATCACGCTGCCGTTTTCATTTAAGGATTTAGCTGATTATATTGCGGTAAATCGTTCCTCTATGTTTCGTGAAATCAAGAATCTGAAGGATGAGGGCTTTATTAATGTCAAGGGCAAGAAAATCACACTGCTCTATAAATAAACAAATCGACTTTAGGTAATCGATCTTTTTATATACGAATTCTTGTAGATGTTCTATAAATGTGATAAACTGGACGTTGTAACAAATCAAAATTTGTAGAGGTGACTCAAATGGATATATCTCTTTTCTCTAATGAGTATACTGTGCGCTGCATGGAGAAAGCGGATGTCGCAGATATATATTTACTTTGCAGTAAAAACGGTTTGTATTACCAATACTGTCCGCCATTTGTAACAGAACAAAGTATTCTTGATGATATGAATGCCTTGCCTCCAAATAAAGAAATGTGCGACAAGTATTATGTAGGGTACTACAAGGGGGAAGAATTGATTGCTGTTATGGATTTGATTATGGAATATCCTGATGAAAAAACTGCTTTCATAGGCTTTTTTATGACATCGGCATTGATTCAAAATACTGGAATTGGCAGTAACATTATTGACGATTTGTGCCGCTATCTGGCTGACATTGGGCTTTTGAGCGTGCGACTTGGTTGGGTTAAAGGCAATCCCCAGGCAGAGCATTTTTGGCATAAAAACAATTTTAAGGAGACGGGGATTACATGCGACACGGATCACTATACTGTGGTTGTAGCTCAGCGAGTTTTATAAATCAAAATTGGTTAAGGAAGGTAAAACGATGGATAAAGAAGGACAGACAATTAAATTGATTGATTTGATGACCGAATATCCACGACACAAATAAATTCCCTTTTATTCCGGAAGCCGGAGAGTAGGAAACCCGGCTCTTTTTCGTGTACAGACAAAAAGAAAACTCTTCCCCCAAAAAGAGAGAGGGGCTGTTGCCATTATCCTGTTACCGCCGCTATCTCCCTGACAGAACATACTGTCAATGCTGAACGAAAAAAACGGTATAGTCGAAACTATACCGCATTTCATGCACAACCACTTCACGTCCTTAGTGAAGTACGAATAGTATTATGTTTATTAAAATGCTTTCTGACCCTTCACATAAGTCATTTCTACAGAATAATCATCATTTAAGACAACGATATCCGCATCATGTCCCGTTACAAGCTTACCCTTACGATCATCGATCTGCAGTAAACGCGCAGGGTTCAATGTACAGGAATTCAGGGCTGCATCAAACGGAACAAGAGCTTTTTCCACCAATACCTTTAAGCCTTCGTTGACCTTCAGCGTAGAGCCTGCCAGGCCCTTTGTGCTTGTCAAATGTGCGGAACCGTCCGGATATAACTCAATTTCATTGCCGCCGAACAATACCTTTGTGCCGGTAGGTAAACCTTTGACCATTAAGGCATCGGTAATCATAATCGCATAATCTCTGCCCTTGGCCGTATAGTAATCATTTAATGCGGCCGGTGTAGAGTGATTGCCGTCGCAGATGACTTCACCGTACGTATCTCTGAAGCGCATAGCCGCACCGACCAAGCCCGGATCGCGATGATGGAATGCAGTCATACCGTTAAATACATGCGTCATGCTTTTAGCGCCGTTTGCGACTGCCATGCTTGCCTGCTCATAGGTAGCTGCGGAGTGTCCGATGCTAACCACAACGCCCTTATCGGCCAAGTATTTTGTTAATACGAAATCATCATCCTGCTCGGTTGCCATAGTGATGATCTTGATCAAACCGTCTGCGGCTTTTTGGAAGCGCTCAAACTGCTCAATCGTACCCTTTACGATACACTGCTCAGGCTGTGCGCCTTTATATTTCATATCAAGATACGGTCCTTCAAAATGAATACCGAGAATTTCAGCACCCTCATAACCTTCACGAACTACCTTGGCTACATTTTCAACTGCCTTTGTCAGCACTTCCTCAGTCTGCGTAATCGTCGTCGGGCAAATAGCAGTTACGCCCTCTTCGGGAATATGCTTCATCCAATTGCGTAAGCCGTCCTCTGTCGCGTCGTTGGTATCCCAGCCGTAAGCACCGTGGGTATGGATATCGATAAAGCCCGGAACGATACGCTTATCACCGTAATCCTCATCAACCGGCTTTGCCCCGTAAGCGAGTACATTCACAATGGTACCGTTTTCAATTTCCAGCTGTGCTTCTAAAAACTGTCCTAAGACCCAAACTCTTTTACTTTGAATTATCATGAAATCTGACCTCCTGTTTATGAGTATATTATACTCCAAAATGATTTTTTGGGAAATACTTCCTGTGATATTTTTAAGAACTTGCCCTTAGTATGAAACAAGTAAAGCGCTTTATACTAATTACAATAAAGATAATTGTCTGTTTACAATCACTTTAATAGACAAATCAAGCAAATACAGCTACAATATATAGGAAGTAAATGGTAATAATTAGGAGGATATCAAATGAAGCAAGCAATTCAAATAACAGAAAATATGTATTGGGTCGGTGTTCATGATTTTAACTGCCGTCATTTTCACGGCAATATGTTTCCGATTGAGGACGGTACTACCTATAATGCCTATTTGATCATAGACAAGGAAATCACGGTCATCGATACGGTTGAAGCCGAATTTATGGATATCATGTTAGAGCGGATTCGTTCCGTGATCGGTAAGCGAAAGGTTGATAATATCATCATTCAGCATGCGGAGCCCGATCATTCCGGCGGCTTCTTACGCTTTATGCAGGAGTACCCGAATGCGGTACCTTATGCTTCCAATGCCGGTGCACAGATCATGCTGAAGCAGTATTTTAAAGATTATGCATATCATAAGGTAAAAACCTTAGATGAAATCAATACCGGAAGCTATACGCTGACATTCATTGAAATGCCGCTGATTCATTGGCCCGATAATATGATGACGTATGTCAAGGAAGCACATGTTTTATTTTCCAATGATGCGTTCGGTCAACATATCGCCGGCTATGAGCTTTATGATGATAAATATACACTGAATAAATGTTTGGAGAAGGCAAAGGAGTATTATGCGAATATTGTGATGCCGTATGGCGATCGCGTTAAGAAAAAGCTGCAGGATATCACTGAACTGAACCTTGAAATCGATATGATTGCACCGTCTCACGGTATTATATGGCGTACCTACATCAATGAACTGTTGGAAGCCTATATGGACTACGCAACGATGAAGCCGGAAAATAAAGTCGTTATCGTATATGAAAGCATTTGGCGACATACACAGGACATGGCTGAAGCATTGGCGGAGGGAATCGGTCAAGGCGGTGTAGCGGTTCGTGTTTATAAGGAATCAGAAACATCAAGTGCTTTGATCATGAGCGAGCTGTTAAATGCAAAAGCGCTATTGGTAGGCAGCGGATGCTACAACAATGAAATCGCAAGCAATATCAGCGGCTTCCTCACTAAACTGTCCACATGTCATATTAAAAATAAAAAAGCACTCGGTTTCGGCTCTTACGGGTGGTTCCGCAACACGACCGCACAAATAAATGAGCGCCTTCAAGCATGCGGCTTTGAGCTGTTGAGCGATCAGCTGTTGGCGCAAAACTATACTCCTTCACAGGATGATCTCAGCGCATTGGAAGCGCTCGGACAGGAAATTGCGAATTCTATAAAGAATGAGGCGGAATAAGCTTTTCTAACATCAAGGACTATTCAAAAAGCGATATCAGACATAAAACGGATATCGTTTTTTTAATAAAATTTCTGCCCATAGAAAAACATGGGAAACCCCATGTTTTATCAATATCATCTGTACAGCTAAGCGCAATGATAGCCGCTTTGAAGCAATGCTTCCATGATCTTTTGCGGCTTTGTTTCACTTTCGTCATTTTGAATATCGCGTATGATTACTAACGGCTCTTTCCCGCATAAATAGGAAAGCAAGGCCGCCAGATTCTGTTCGGTAAAATCGGATTTTAAACATGCGATTAATTCAAAATAAACATGATCGATTCCTTCCGGAAAGGCTTTCTTTATACATTCGATTGTCGCATATACTTTTTCCATGGTCTACCTCTTTGTGAATTCCTTCGTCACTTTTTTTACTATCCTGATTTTCTTTCTTTTCCCTTTGACATTGAATACGGTCAACAGTAAGATGATAATACCCCCGATGATTGCAGCTAAAGGCGCATACAGTACTGTATCGCTTGAATCTTCATCGCTCCATATATTGAGCTTTTCTTGTTTTGCCGACTCCTGTGCTGCATATAATTCATCCGTATAGGCATAATCACCGTAAAGATAGGCAACCTCTGCCAAGCCCGCATTCACAAGCTGCTTCTGCAGGAGTGATCCGTCAACAAATACCCATGCCAAAGCTCTGCCGTATTTATCTGTTTTTTGACTTCCGTCATCATATTCCAGTTCAATCACATCGGCACTTTTCAATGCCTGACAAGTAAACTCGCTCGCTTCTTTGCCGAAGGGCTCCTTTTTCTTTGTGTACTCCGGCGTATCGATCGCCAAAAAACGAACAGTTACATCCTCATCATCAATAAGAAAATGAGCGGTGTCTCCGTCAGTACATTTTTGAAATTCAACTCGAACTCTCGTATTCGCACTGATCGTAAGCGTACTGCATAGTAATATGAGGAACATTATTAAAGCTTTTTTCATATAGCACTCCTCTCCATCTTATTATACAAGATAATTTTTTGAAATAAAGACTTGAAATCGAAAAAAACCTGTGTTTTTACAAAATAATCTAAAAAAGACCCTTGCGAAATTTTATTTTAAAGCTTATGTATTTATTATTAATCATGAAAAGAATGAATTCTTAAAATAAAGCTGAGTATAAAAAGAAAGGCATACAGCGTAATGATTACTCACTTAGTAGGCTTTTCACAATTCATCGATACAAAAAAAAGAAAACAACCATAATTAATTCATTCTGTATTCACCGCTTTCATTGATTCAAAAGCTTTTGTCGAAAATTGTTCAAAAAAAGAATGCCGTACTTTACGACACTCTTATTTTATAAGTCAAGATTTAAGCAAGCTACATGCTTATTATTTCTTTTCCTCAACCGTGAACCATTTTTCTACAAGCTTATCAATTTCACCGTTATCCTGCAACTTTTTAATTGCCTTGTTTACATCATCTCTTAAATCAGTATTACCCTTTTGGAAGGCAAAGCAGTTACCGGTAGAATTTCCTTCAGCCTCTAACTGAAAATAAGATAATTCAGGGTTTGTTTCTACATACTTATCTGCGATTGCTTTTTCTACAACGACGAAGTCAATTCTCTTATTTTTGATCTCCTGAACCATATCACCGATTGATTTTCTGGCATCGGTTTTCAATTCATAATCATCCTTGATTTCATTCACGGCAGATTCCTGAATCGTACCGATCTGAATTCCGACTTTTTTGCCCTTGATATCCTCAGTTTTCTTGATATCGCCGTCCTTTAAGGTCAATACGAAGTTCGCTGTTTCTTCCTCAGAGCTGTAATATACATCGGATAATTCAGCACCCTCGGCACGCTCCTTTGTCGGAGACAAGCCTGCGGCTACCATATCGCCCTTTCCCGAATTGACCGCACCAATCAATGCGTCGAAATCGATATCCTCCCAAATGACCTCACTGGCACCCAATTCTTTTGCGATAAGCTCTGTCAGCTCGATATCAAAGCCTTCCAGCTCTCCGTCAGTATTACGAATTTCATACGGCGGGTAACCTGAGTTTGTCAAAACAGTGATTGGCTTGTCTTTGAAATCAGTCTTGTACTCACTGCCGCATCCTGTCAATACCAATAAGCTTAATGCTGCTAACGTAAATAATTTTTTCATCTTTCTTTCCTCCTATAACATATTAGCGACAAATTGTCTTGCTCTTTCTGTTTTTGCGTTTGTAAAAAATTCTGCCGGGGTGCTGCATTCGGTGATTTCACCTTGATCCATATACAGAATATAATCTGCCACCTCACGGGCAAATGCCATTTCATGGGTTACGACGATCATTGTCAATCCTGTATGTGAAAGGCTTTTTAACACCTTCAGCACCTCTGTTGTCATTTCCGGATCAAGTGCACTTGTCGGTTCGTCACAAAGCAGGATCTCCGGCTCCATCGCTAAGGCACGCGCTATAGCGACACGCTGCTTTTCACCGCCCGACAGTTGATGGGGATAAGAATTTACTCGATGTCCCAAGCCAACCTTTTCCAGCATCTCAACGGCTTTTTCATAAGCCTGTTCCTTTTCCATGCCCTTTACCTTCATCAGCGCATAGGCAACATTTTTCTTAGCGACCATGTGCTCAAAAAGGTTGAAGTTCTGAAATACCATGCCCATCTTTTCACGAATCTTGGTTAAATCGGTTTTAGGGTCGTTTACGACTGTACCGTCTAAGGTTATCGTACCCGAAGTCGGTACCTCCAACATATTAAGGCATCGGATAAAGGTAGATTTACCGCCGCCGCTGGAGCCGATGATTGCGTAGGTCTTACCGTCCTCAAAGGTGAAATTCACATCGTGAAGGACCTTGATATCCTCGGCATAGTCTTTATATAAGTGCTCTACCTTAATCATATTTCAGCTTCCTTTCCAAGCATTTGCCGCAGAAGCTCAGTATCTTATTCAGCAGATAATAAACTACTAAGACAACAAGCAGCGGTTCAAATGTGATATACAGCGTTCCCTGAATAATACTGGAACGCCGCATCAAATCCATCATTCCGACTACGGAAACGATAGATGTTTCCTTCGTCAAGGCGATAAATTCATTAAACATCGCCGGTAATATTTTTCTTAGAGCCTGCGGAACAATAATATCGCGGGTAATATCCTTGCTCTTTACCCCTAAAGCCTTTGCGGCTTCGATCTGCCCTCTGTCGATTCCTTCAATCCCGGCACGCATGACCTCAGCCAAATATGCGCCCGAATTCAGTGAGAACACGATAACGCAGGATAACCAGCCCGGCCAGTTGAATTTCAATATCTGCGGCAATGCCATATGAACGAAATATAACTGTACAAAGGCAGGTGTTCCTCGAAAGAAATCGATATAAGCGCCGAATATTTTTCCGATTGCTCCGCCTCTTCGCTTCGCCAATGCAGCGATAAAGCCGATAACGCAACCAAAGAATGCAGCAACCAATGACAATATTATTACCGGCCATATACCGTTCAGCAAGAACGGCAGATAAGGCCCCAATCGGTCAAATCGCAGTGTCATAGCATCTCTCCTCTCAATAAAAAACGTCCCTTGTATAAATACAAAGGACGATGAATTCGCGGTACCACCTTATTTCCGATGATAAGCATCATCGGCACTCTCTCCTTTAACGCAAGGATTACGGCAACCGTCTCAGTTTCCACTTCGCCGGTGCGGCTCCCAGACACGTTCCATGCTGCTTCATTGACTGACTTTCACCAATCGTCAGCTCTCTTTGACAATGCTTTTCACATGTACTACTTCTGTTCTTTGCCTTTTATGTGTTATATTATACGCATGACTTCATGAAAATGCAACATATTTTTTCAAAAAAATTATGAAAATATTTTCATAAGTCGTTTAAGCCTTAAGTTCAAGGACTTTTGAAGCATATCTTTTTTAAAAAAATATTTTTCAGCGTAATCAAGACCGGGGGTTCATTCATCAGCTGCAGCTGTTCAATACCTTCTTTTACCACATGTATAGCATGCGGCATTTGCTTTTCAGTAAAAAAACAGCAGCAATCCGGCCGCTGTTTGGTATATCGCTTGTATTATACAACCTTTTTGCATAGCTATATATTTAACACATAGATGAATCCATTATTTTAAGAAGCCCTCGATAATAACAGCTTCGGCTTCCTCTTCACTTAAGCCAAAGGTTTCAAGCTTTATCAGCTGTTCGCTGTTGATTTTGCCGATGGCTGCCTCATGAACGATTTGAGCATCGACATGGTTGGCAGTAATTTCGGGAATTGAGGATATTTTTGCCTGATCCATCAATATAGAATCACACTGAATATGTGCTCTGCACCGCTCATTTCCTACAGCGATCGGATGAAATACCTGTACGGATCCCTCTTTACCGACAGAGCGTGAAACAATGCGTACACTGCTGTTCACACCGTTCAGTTCTACCTTGACATCGGAAATTGCCGATTGCTTGCCGTGCGTCATCAAGCGCTCCGATATCATCAGCTTGGCCTCTGCCTGTAAATAGCACTCAGTGGTGCGCTTTGTGGAATCGACTCCCTTGATTTGTACCGTGTCCAGTTCCAGATAGGAGCCTTCCTCCATATAGATGACAGTGGTCGGGTTTAAAATTCGCTTGCCACTGCCTTCGCCTTCACCGTAATGCTTTTCAATATATGTAACTCTGGCATTTTTGCCGATATGAAACGTATGGATCCCGTCATGCTGAGAGGTATCACACCCGTCATTATGTATCCCGCAGCCGGCAATGATTTTCACATTTGCCCCTTCACCGACATAAAAATCATTATATACAAGGTCATTCATACCGCTTTGTGTGAGTATCACAGGGATATGAACCTCTTCACCGCTTGTATTTGATGAAATATGAATATCGATACCGGGTTGATCACTTTTATTAACGATTTGAACATTCTGCGTTGAATGTCTTTCTACACCTGCTCCGTTTTGCCGCAAATTAAATGCCGTTCCGGGCTGAAAGCCGCGAATACCTGCGATTTGCGCTAATAATGCCTTATCTGTTTCCTGCATAGATTCACCTACTTTTTAAACTCACATGCGCTGAAATCCTGCATCAAGTTCGGTAATATTTCATCACGCGCACCGCGCTTCGCAATTTTTCCGTTTTCGATCACAACGATTTCATCTGCCATTTTCATAATACGCTCCTGATGGGAAATCAAAAGGATACTGATTTTTTTATTCTGATGAAGCTGCTGAAATGTTTCTACAAGCTTCGCAAAGCTCCATAAATCAATTCCTGCTTCCGGTTCATCAAATATTGCCAGTTCTAAATCTCTTGCCAACAGCGTCGCAATTTCAATTCGCTTGACCTCACCGCCGGAAAGGGATTGATCCACATCACGATCCAAATAATCATTTGCGCACAGACCGACTGCGCTTAAGTATTCACAGCACTGCTCATGAGTAAGCGGCTTACCGTGTGCCAATGTCAGCAGCTTTTTTACACTCATGCCCTTAAAACGCGGCGGCTGTTGAAATGCATAGCCGATTTTCAGCTTGGAGCGTTCAGATATGGAAAACTTAGTAATATCGGTACCGTTCCAATGAATGGTTCCGGCTGTCGGCTGTTCAATTCCCATAATCAAGCGCGCCAATGTTGATTTTCCGCCGCCGTTCGGTCCGGTAATGACGGTAAAGCTGCCTTCGGGAAAGCTTGCCGTTATATTGGATATGATTTCATGCTGATCAGCCCGAAAAGATAGATTTGTTAATGTAAGCATCGTTTTTCACCTCATTAGCTCTGTTACTTATTTTACCATATTTTACTGTTCTAAGTACATAAAACGATTTTATATTTTTAATGTTTTATGACAGCTTCTCATTTTCAGCAATATTACAGCTTTCCGATGTGATTTTGCTTGCGTTTGAGCGTTATAAAAGCGGAGACTCTCCGCCCTTATCTTTCTATTTATTGTAACTATGCTTTCATATCCACGATCAATGCCGTATGATCGCTGAGTTTGTTGTTCAGATAGCTGTCATTAAGCTGTATACCTTGAAACTGTGTATATGCCTTATTTGTCATCAGTGCATAATCAATTCGTCGACCTGTGCTGCACGTCGCAGTACATGGATCATTGCCGCTTTCGGTCCATACATCGATGATTCCAAGCTTCAGAAGCTGCTCCAGCTTTTGTTTACGATCTGTCCCTTTGTCATACACATTAAGGTCACCGACAATAAGCAATGCATGTTCTCGGTATGTGCCGTAACAGCTTTCTAATGACTCCCAAAATGCGATATCATAAGGCATATGTACACCGAGTACCGTCAGCTCCCCATGCTTTAAAATAATGCTTTTATTCGCATAATCATGCTGCCTTGCATTCAGCTCTAAGGAAGGCTGTTGAATCCATTTGCTTTTTGTATTTGTGATTGCGAGCGTACAGCCGTAAGGACGAATCCTTCTGCCGTTATCATTGATATCATTTATAAAAGTCGGCAGATGAATCCGATAGTCATTATTAAACTCTGCTTGAAAAAGCGAAAAATATTCTTTTCGATAATTCACCTCATGTAAAATGACAAGTCGGTCTGTCGCTTCGTTTAAAAACTGCTTGAGTGAATCTGTGATTACCGTAAGGACAGCCTTTTGAAAGAATACACCCATGCCGTCCGATTGTTCTCCGCCGAATTTATTACAGTTTAATGATAAAAGCTTCACCCGAATGCTCCTTATTAATTTTTCAATGCCTGCATCGGTGCGGGAATCTTGCCGCCTCTTTGAATCATTACGGTGCAAGATGCTGTATTCACGCGCATTACCGGTCCGCTGCCTAATAAGCCGCCAAAGGATAATTCATCACCAACCTGTTTTCCGATGGCAGGAATCGCACGTACTGCAGTCGTTTTGGAATTCACCATACCGATTGCGGCTTCATCAGCGATAATACCTGAAATAATTTCCGCACTTGTATCTCCCGGGATCACGACCATATCCAAGCCGACAGAGCATACTGCGGTCATCGCCTCCAGCTTTTCCAGTGTCAGTACGCCTTCCTGAGCCGCATGAATCATCCCTGCATCCTCAGAAACAGGAATAAACGCTCCCGAAAGTCCGCCGACATTACTTGAAGCCATAACACCGCCTTTTTTTACCGCGTCATTCAGCATTGCCAAGCATGCCGTAGTTCCGTAGGCACCACATGTCTCCAAACCCATTTCCTCTAAAATATAAGCAACACTGTCACCGATCGCCGGTGTCGGTGCCAAGGATAAATCGACAATTCCGAACGGAACATTTAATCGCTTTGACGCGATCGTTCCGACCATTTGTCCCATACGAGTAATCTTAAAGGCAGTACGCTTGATTAAATCAGCCAACTCGTTCATCGGCAAATCCTTTGGTGCTTTTGCTAACGCAGAACGCACGACGCCCGGTCCGGAAACACCGACATTAATGACACAGTCTGCCTCTCCGACACCATGAAACGCACCCGCCATAAACGGATTGTCCTCCGGTGCATTACAGAATACAACGAGCTTTGCTGCGCCGATACAATCTCGATCCTTTGTCAGCTCTGCCGCTTCCTTGACCTTTTCTCCGAGCAGCTTCACCGCATCCATATTGATTCCGGCCTTAGTAGAACCGACATTGACACTGGCGCATACATGATCAGTCTGTGCCAAGGCCTGCGGTATCGCTTGTATTAAAGCCTCATCACCTGCCGAAAAGCCTTTTTGAACAAGTGCGCTGAAGCCGCCGATAAAATTCACGCCCACAGCCTGTGCACATTTTTCTAAGGTCTGTGCATATTTCAACGGATCACCGCCGCTTACCCCCAGCAGCATCGCAATCGGAGTAACTGCGATACGCTTGTTGATAATCGGTATGCCGTATTCCTTTTCAATATCCTCTCCGGTTTTCACTAAATCCTTAGCGACTCTTGTAATTTTCTCATAGATTTTAGCGCAGGATTTATCTATGTCTGCATCTGCACAGTCAATTAAGGAAATTCCCATCGTAATCGTTCTTACATCTAAATATTCCTCGTCGATCATTTTGATCGTTTCCATGATTTCATTTACATTGATCATGCTTATCTCTCCTATATTCTGTGCATGGATTGAAATATATCCTCATGCATTACATGTATCACTAAATTCTTTTTCTTTCCTGTTTCTTCCATATGTACACTGAATTCACTCAATGGCAGATTCAGCTTTGTTATATCTATCATCATAAACATCGCAAACATATCTTGAATAATTGTTTGTGTTACTTCTAACACATTGGCGTTTGCCTTTGCACATTCGTTACTGACATCGGATAAAATTCCGACCATATCTTTGCCTAATACACTTACTACTGCTTTCATATAAGACCTCCGTTCATTTAGAGGTATTATACGATAAATCAGGCATAAAGTACAGATACCTCTTTTCATTTATTTCATTTTGTATGATTCGAAAATGATAATGTCTTAATGTAACGAAATTGATTTTGTCCTAAAGTATGTTATAAAATAAGACCTCATGAGAAAGAGAGGTCATTATGAGAAAGGTTGATCTTAGAATGAATGAACAATTAAAGTATGATGTTATCAAAAAGCTTGTGGATTCTAATGGCAATAAGAAGAATGCTGCG
>CAJTJP010000035.1 GCA_910576855.1 Erysipelotrichales bacterium | reverse complement strand
TACTGACTATGAAATAAGCACTAAGCAAAACATACGAAATATTATTAAAAACACTAAATAATATACGCATATTCATTACAAAGAACAAAACAGCATTTGAGCCCTTTATTAAAGAGTTTAGCGCTGTTTCGTTTTTTATTAAGTGTTAAAGATGGGATTATAACCCACATTATCGAAAAATGCAATTTATAATAGTCATTCCCAGTATTTACATTTTGCTTATTTTATGCGCGATAGTATACATTCTATTTCAACCGTAAAAAAATACAGGGATTCATTTTAAACGAAAGCTGATAATCACTTATTAAGCAATGTTATTGAAATCACGGCAATGCTTAATATATCGAATAAAATAAGCCTGCTTCTACCACAGTATATGCTGATGTAAACAGCCTTGTATATCAGTAAATTCTGTTTTTTATTATCTTGGTAAAGATGATGTTGCGAATTCAAATCATATCCAACAAAGTCCCGTTGTCGAGTTTATATTAGGCCATCTATTACCATTCTATCACTCTTTGCGATTGTTTTAAAACTTTTTCCTTGTAATTTCATAAAAGAAATGCTATCATATATAGGCAAATGTGCTTTTCAAGATTATAAAGGAGGTATACGATATGTCTAAAGTCTGTGCAATTACAGGTAAGGGACCTTTATCCGGTAACAGACGTTCTCACTCAATGCGTGCAAATCGTCGTAAATGGAATGTCAATTTACAGAAGGTGAAAGTTGTCGTTGACGGCAAGCCTCAAACGCTGCGTATCAGTGCTCGTGCATTAAAAACACTGAAAGCAAAAAATGCAATCTAATGCAAACTGAAACAGGTAACCCCTGTTTTTTTCTTTGTCTTGAGCGTTAAGCTGATAATAAAAAAGGTTTAATTAAAATCCCGTATATACCTAAGCGCAGCTTGTCTGTTATTTTAAGATTTAATCTTTCACTTATTCCTTTTGATTGCTCTTTAATAAACCCTTTTTTAAAATCAACTGAATTCATCCGTAAAAGAAAGTATAACAGGCAATTTGTTTAACTATTTCAAGCTGTTCGTATCCTCGCATTGAAACATGATGACGCTTCCCTCATGAATCGTTACTTCTGCATAATCATCGATAATTTCATTCGAAATCGGATAAATATCCTTTGGTGTAATCATGCGTCTGTTTAAAGGATATGCAACACCGGCTTCGCTGATCACTGTTTTTTCAAGTGCCAAAAAAGATAAATAGGTAAACAGCTTAGGAATTTGATAGCTGCCCTTTTTCAACCTTTTAATATAATGATGTTCATCCATAAGCGTCAGCGGAAAATCACGATACATCAAAAGATACAAGTTTGCTGTCGTATGATCGATTCGTCCGCCCAAACCGCCGTATAAAATGATTTCATCATAACCATGTTCCAGTGCATACAAAATTCCCTTTTCGCTGTCTGTTTCATCCTTGTGCTTCGATAAAGTCTCAATCGGACATTGAGCCGCAATTTCCGCTTTTTCTGTTTCTGTCACAGAATCAAAATCACCGATTGCACAAATAAGCGGAAGCTGTGCACGAATTGCAGTCAATGCGCCCTTATCAATACCGACATATTCACAATCGGAAAGCCTCGGAATATTTTGACTCATTGCCGCTATCAGCATTATTTTTTTTGTCATAATAAAGAATCAATCGCCTTTACGATATCGGAACGAAATACATAGCTGCCAGCCACAAGTGTATCACAGCCGGCCGCAACTGCAAGTTTGCCTGTTTCCTGATTGATTCCGCCGTCAATTTGGATGCGGGTAGTAAGCTTTCTTATTTCGATTTCCTTGCGCAGTATTTGAACCTTATCCAGCATATCGGCCATAAATGATTGACCGCCGAAGCCCGGCTCTACGCTCATCACAAGCACCAGATCCATTCGCTCCAAATACGGAAGCAGCTCTGTGACCGGTGTTTTCGGTTTTACACTGACACCGACCTGTTTGCCTTGTGCACGAATCTCATCGCAAAGCTTCAGGCAGCCCGCGATATTTTCGCATGCCTCTAAATGGAATGTTATAATATCGGCACCTGCCGCAATAAACCATTTAGCTACCGTCGATGGGTCAGATACCATCAAATGCACATCCATAATCAACCCGCTGGCCTTTTTGAAGCCCTTTAATAAATCAGGACCAAAGGTCAGATTAGGCACAAAATGACCGTCCATCACATCAAAATGAAGCCATTTTGCATGACTGGCACGCAACTGTTCTATTTGTCCGTTCATATCGGCATAATCTAAGGATAAAACCGACGGTGATATAATTAATTTCTGCATAACAGCCTCCTATTTATATAACATACACTTATCTGCGCTTTTTGGCCTGTTGTATCATTGAAACGACCTCTTGATAATGCGAATATCGCTCCTTCGACAACGTCCCGTTCGCCACCGCATCACGCACTGCACAATCAGGCTCGTTAAGATGGATACAATCACGAAATCGACAACAATTGAGATAAGGCCTAAAATCCGGTATTGCGGCAGAAAGCTTCGCAATATCCATATACGTGAAATCCATTGCCGAAAAACCCGGTGTATCTGCGACCCAGCCTTGGGCAATTTCATGCAGTTCACAATGTCTTGTAGTGTGCTTGCCTCTGCCCAGTGCTTTGGATATTTCCTGCGTCTGCAGGTGAAAGCTTGGATCGATACGATTTAACAATGAGCTTTTACCGGCACCGCTTTGCCCTGTAAGAACGGTAATCTTATCCTTTAAGCATGCGATCAGCTCCTTGCTTGCTTCCTTGTTGCTGCTTGTAAAGACCTGATATCCGCTGTTTTGATAACGCTTGATTGCCTCATAGACAGGGTCGCTTTCTGTAATCAAGTCTGTTTTGGTTACGCATAAGATCGGTATAATTCCGTGATAAACAATTTGAAACAGCAAGCGATCGATCAAGGTCACAGAAAAATCAGGGTCCTTACAGGACATCACAATGATTGCCTGATCGACATTGGCTACCGGCGGACGGCGCAGTTCATTTGCGCGCGGCAAGATTTTTTGAATTCCACTCTGTTCGTCAAAGTGCTCAATCTCAACCAAATCACCGACGATCGGTGACTTTCCTTTGCGAAGCTTACCCATCGCAATACAGGAATATTTGGTATTTCCGCATAACACCAAATATTGATTTGAGATGATTTTGATTATACGTCCCGTTTCCATATCAATAATAATACAGCGTGATCCAGTTGCTGGAGCCATCCTGCTTATACTCAGTCCCCTTCGGCGGATCTACCTCAACAACGACACCCGTTTCCAAAGCAGCGATTTCTTCCTCACTCATACCGACGGTCGGACGTTGATACAGTACCACATAAACGCCATAGGATTCTAAGCGCTCTTTGGCTGTTTCTACGTCCTGCCCAATCACATCAGGTATCGTAAGGCTCGGTGCCTTTGCCACCTTAAGGAAAACGGTTATCTCTTTTTCAGGAGACAGCTTATCACCGATCGTCGGACCGCTCTGTTCTAAAATGACTCCGGCTTTTTTTCCTGCGGTAGGTATCGTTTCCACCGAAATCACCGCTAACGGCAGTGCCTTTTTCAGCTCCGCCTCTGCCTCATCAAGTGTTTTACCCTTGAAATCCGGCAATATATAAAAGTTTCCTTTTGAAACAGACACTTGAATACCGACACTTTTCTTGGATTCACTGCCTTCCTTAGGATTGCAGTCGAACACATGTCCCGTTTCCGTATCCTCGCTCAATTCCTCATTGAAGGTAATATCACTCTCTTGGTATCCGGCTTCAATCAGCTTCTGCAGCGCTTCCTCTTTTGTCAAATCGCTGATTTCGGGAATTTTAATCATCGGATCGAAGGAAAAGAAACCCAATGCCCCGCTGAAGTAAAGAATGATTAACGTAAGTACGGTTGTGAGAAGAATACCTATCGTTATCCACAGACCTTTTTTTGAACTGTTCTTTTTAGGCTCAACAATTTCCTCCACCACTTCTGCCTTTTGTCCGTTATTCTCTGTGACGGCAACACGCTCACGAACATTCACTGTCGGCTGTGATTCCAAGTCGGAAAACACAAGCTTTTCAACATCGGCATATGCAGGTAATAAGCAGCACTTCAAATCCTCCAGCATCTCCTGAGCCGATTGATAGCGCAGCTTACGATTTTTTACCGTTGCCTTGATAATGATATTTTCAATCGATTGCGGTAAAGTCGGATTAAAATCTTTGACATTAGGTACATCCTCACGCAAATGCTTCATCGCAATCTGCACCGGATTTTCTCCTTTGAACGGTACACTGCCGCTCAACAGTTCATAAAATACAATTCCTAATGCATAGATATCGATTTGATTCGTTGCCGGCTCGCCTCTTGTCGTTTCCGGCGCAAGATAATGAGCACTTCCCAGTACCGCATCATTTTGCGTCAGCTGTACGGCATCATGAGCCAAAGCAATTCCGAAATCGGTGATTTTTACCGTACCGTCATCCTTTACAAGCACATTCTGTGGCTTGATATCTCTGTGAATAATATGATTTTCATGTGCATGTTGGACCGCCGAGGTCAACTGCATCATAATATCGACAGCCTCTTTTTTATCCAATGCTCCGCGCTGTGAAATCAGCTGCTTTAAGGTTCTGCCTCTTACATATTCCATTACGATAAAGTGTCGGTCTTCGCTTTCACCGACATCATATACATCCACGACATTAGGGTGATTCAGCTTACTGGCCGCATTGGCCTCACGCTGAAAACGAAGCAGTGTTACCGGATCGCTTGACAGCTCTCCTCTTAATATTTTTATCGCAACCTCACGATTTAGAATCGTATCGATTGCCAAGTACACATCAGCCATTCCGCCCTCACCGAGTGAGGTTACGATCATATAGCGATCGGATATCATCTTATTCATGAGAATCACCCTCCTCATGTACCAGTATGATAACACTCACATTATCATAGCCGCCTGCACTTTTAGACGCATTGATAAGCTCATGAACGATATGTCTTACATCCTTTTCCTTGTTTATGATGTGAAAGATTTCCTCCTCCTTCACATATCCGTGAAGTCCGTCACTGCAGATCAACAAGTAATGATAGCCTTCTTTTATTTTATTAATATCAATTTTGACATGATCCCAAATCCCTAAGGCATTGGTAAGCATATTGCGATTAGGATGATGCTTGGCCTCTTCCTCGGTAATCTCGCCTGCCTTTAATAAATCGCGGACAAAGGAGTGATCCTCTGTCAAACAGATCAATTCATCGTCATAAATACTGTATATGCGTGAATCTCCGACATTGAAAATATACGTCTGATGATTCGCATAAATCACACCGACGCAGGTCGTTCCCATTCCCTTTTGATCCATTGATTTTGCAGACTGCATAAAAATAAGATCGTTGGCCTCCTGAATAATCGTTTTCAGCCAATGCTTAACATCTAAATCATCGTGAAAGCTTTGTTTGCGAATAAAGCGTTCCTTCATATGAGCCACCGCCATATGGGAAGCAACATCACCCGCCAAACCGCCGCCGATTCCGTCACATACGACTGCCAATAAGTCCTTCGCTTCGTTTTCCACAATCAAATAGCTGTCTTGATTTTGTTTTCGATGTAATCCTATATCACTTGCGCCGAATGCCTTTATCATCGTTGTGCCTCCTTTTTCAAATGCTTGATTCTTAATTGACCGCACGCCGCATCGATATCTCCGCCGTGCTCCTTGCGTATCGTACAGCGAACATTTTGCTTCATCAGCATATCATAAAATATCATCGCATGCTCATGATTGACTCCTTGAAAGCCTTTTTCATCAACCGCATTATAAGGAATCAAATTGATATAAGCATTTAATCCTTTAACAAGCTCTGCCAGTTGCTTGGCACATGCTTTTGTATCATTGACTCCCTTTAATAATATATATTCAAAGGTCAAGCGACGATTGTTTTCATCACAATAAGCGTGAATTGCCTGAAATAATTCTGCCAAGGGATACGCACGATTGATCGGCATCAGCTGATTGCGTAGCTCATCATTCGGTGCATGAAGCGAAATCGCTAAGTTATATTGTACATGCTCCTTCGCAAAAGCATATATTTTCGGTACAACACCGCACGTTGATATTGTGATATGCCTAGCTCCGATACCAAGACCTCGATCATGATTCACTGTCGCCAGTGCATTCATCATTTCCTCATAATTGTCAAACGGTTCTCCCGTCCCCATTACTACGATATGAGAGAGCCGTTGCTCACGCTGATCTAAATATCCCTGCACATACATAATCTGGGCAACGATTTCACCGCTCGTTAAATCACGTTGCTTTTTAGTCAGGCCGCTGGCACAGAAGGCACAGCCCATATTACAGCCGACCTGTGTCGTAACACAAACACTGTTGCCGTAATCGAAGATCATCAATACGCTTTCAATCAAGGCTCCGTCAAGAAGTTCAAAAAGAAACTTCGTCGTACCGTCTTTCGCAATCTGAATATCCTTTAGGCCTAACGGTGAAATGATGAATTCCTGATTCAATATTTCTCTTGTTTCCTTGGACAAATCACTCATATCATCAATGCTTGTAACCCGTTTTCGATACAGCCATTGAAAAATTTGATGCCCGCGATATTTTTTCCAGCCCTTGCTTAACGCATATTGCTGTATTTGTTCATAGTTGAAATCGTATAAGCTTTTCATTATATCACCGCATATTATTTTACCATAAACAAACAGGCAACACAAAGAATTCAAACGGAAATCATAAGAAATTCATAGTTATATAGAAAAGGCTTCATAAGTTCAAAATATTTTCAAAGCTTTTGGTAGTCATAAACAGAAAACAAATCCTTTTACCGAATTATTTTCAACATCGGCGGAGGGCACAAAAGGATTTATTTACGGTTTTTTTATTCTTCAAACTCTAAAATTATATGTTTATGAAAAAAAAGAAAAAAAGTCGTTGACAGATAAAACCTAAAATGGTATTATATTAAGGCGCTGAGGTTGATAGAACAAACAGCTATGAATCAAAGCAAAATATCCAGTTGGAGGTTTAGCTCAGTTGGGAGAGCGTCTGCCTTACAAGCAGAGGGTCGGGGGTTCGAGTCCCTCAACCTCCACCATTTTTTATGCCGACTTAGCTCAATTGGTAGAGCAACTGACTTGTAATCAGTAGGTTGTGGGTTCAATTCCTATAGTCGGCACCATTTTTTGATTAGAATATGTGGAGAGGTAGCGAAGTGGCTAAACGCGGGTGACTGTAACTCATCTCCTTAGGGTTCGGCAGTTCGAATCTGCCCCTCTCCACCATCTTATCATTTGTGACATTGGGGTATAGCCAAGTGGTAAGGCACCAGACTTTGACTCTGGCATCTCACTGGTTCGAATCCAGTTACCCCAGCCAGTTTTTTAAACCAACTGACCCGTTAGCTCAGTTGGTAGAGCATTTGACTTTTAATCAAAGGGTCTGGCGTTCGAATCGCCAACGGGTCACCAAATGCGAGTGTAGTTCAATGGTAGAACTTCAGCCTTCCAAGCTGACTACGTGAGTTCGATTCTCATCACTCGCTCCAATGACGTTTCTGTTCGAACTTTTATAGTTTGAACTTGAGATACATATCAATCCGTTCGGGTTGATTTTTTTGTGTTTACAAAAGAATTAACAAGGAAAGGATGTGATTTTTATGATAAAGTTTACTACACAAGAGTTAGAAATGGAAAGTAATCTAAAACAACGTATAGAGTTTATTTGTGAGTTTTGCCATACTACACCAAAGATTATCAAAGGAACAGATGAATTTCAAATGGAAGATATAAATTCGGCATTTAATTATATACCTGATGAAACAAATGATAGTGTTGTTTATTTGAAAGAACCTATTCCAATAGAGATAGGTGTTAAACCAGTAAATATAGAAACAATGAAAAATGATAGTTCTAGTCAAGGGTAAATTTATTTACTCGTGAAACTCTTGACTAGAAATAACTAGATAAATAATGGAATGAGTTTAAAACAAAAAAGTTTACTTTTCTTGTTTTGAACTTACCTACTAGAAAAGATTTTTTGTTAACTTTTTGATAAAAACAAAGAGATTAAAGAGTTAAAAAATGATAATAAGCACCTACAAGAAGTGGTCGATTACTTTAAAAATCTATTTAGCAGATTAGTAAAATTCATCAAAAATAAAATGTTTGGTAAAGATAAAGAACGAGAAGATTATTGGAGAGTTTCAAAAGATATGTACGAACACGGCATATTTAGTGATGATACTATTGAATCAATTAAAGAAGATTATATTTGGAATAAAGAAAATGATAAACATAAAGATAAAGGTCGAGATGACTTTGAATTATAGTTTTTTCAGTCAGTTTTATAAGTGATGAATTACTTTATAAGTAGTTCTCTTTTTTTTGCTCTTAAACACTATTAAAATGCCTTGAAAAGTAGTATAATTAGATTATAAAAATGATGCACAAATAGTAATTTGAAAGTGAGATAAGAATATGAATAATGAAATTAAAAAAGTTATTGAGAAATTTAAAGAAGTAAAAAATATATTAAAAGATTTTTCTACTAAAGATGAAGCAATAGAATATCTTGTTAATGAAACAAAACTATCAAAAGAAGAATGTTCTGTTGCATACGATATTATTATGAAAATCGAAGATTAAATTACAATTTAGGAGTGAGAGTATGGAATGGATATTTGCTGATATAATAAATAGTACCAAAGTACCTGAAGTAGTAAAGTATATTGCAATAACTTTGCTAGTTGGATTTTTAGAATTTTTATTTATTAGTATTGCTATAAATGGTGTTTCAAAATTTGCTATGCCTGTTGGGATTAGCCTAGCAATAATTTTCTTTATAGTTTATATTTATTTAATTATTAAAATAAAAAAATATAACTACATTAACAAAGATAGTGATGATTAAATTACAATTAAGCTTTCCTATTGACTATCAAGAATTAAAGAAAGAACAAGTTAATGATCATCAATTTATGCTCAAATATAATAAAGGTAATTACTTTAATGAACCATTTAAATTAATACCCATCATTGATAAATTTAAAATAACGAGTTATGGATTAGAAATTCCTGTTAGTCCAATAAATATTATAAATGTAAATATGTAAGGTACATATTTTTGTACCAACTAAGGTTATATATTTCTTTTAAAAATATCAAATTTTGGTACAAATTGGTTAGTTTTTAGGTAGAAAGTTGCATTTAATTATAGTGTTGTGACACTATTCATGAACAACACTATAATTAAATGCAACTTATTTTATAAAAGGCTTAAATCCTCCTTCCGGGAAGGAGGATTGTTGATGTAGAAATTAACTCTATAGAAACATGAATGCCAAATGAAATTTTGGATATTATAAAGACTCTGCTTACAAAGTTAAGAATGGAACAGTTAAGTTAATGTTTATAATGATGCCGGTGATGAAATTCACAAATTCGACTGAGAATTTCAAACGGCAATTACGTAAAACGACGAAAACAAGTATATAAGAAAAAGCGTTCACTGCTTCCGCTTCTTCCTGATATTTACGGTTTACGCAAAAAAATGCGACACTCGCTTACCATACATCAGATGTCTATTTTGAAATAACAGACTATAAAGATTTTGAAGTGTTTTAATTCCCCCGAATTCGAGGGAATTAAAACTACCGCAGCTCAAAGCTGTCTTCCGCATCCACCCACATCTGCATATCTCCCTCAAGGTATAGTCTCGCATATTCAAACGCTTCATCTATTGCCAAAACATTTAAGGTACACTCAGAGCAGGAAGTAATTTTCAATACTTTTTCTGCTTTATTGCAGTCTATCCGCAAGAAATAACAGCATAGTTGTATACATCAATGCTGTTATGGTTGATATTGTATGTTGTGTAAATCATAATCATTTTTATCGGTCCTCTTTTCATTGTTTTTTGCAAGCATTTCAATCAGTTTGCCAATTCCCATATACTTTGTGTTATAATGTTTTATGGGATTTTGTTTCCCTTATATTTTCCCTTATCAGAGTTCTTAATGCCTTGAGGGAATATATAACACAAGGGAAAACTTAAGTGATAGCTCACCTACGATAAACTCAGTATTTTCAAGGATTAGCAGAGATTTTAATTACAGAATATAACAGCTAATGTTTTCCTTAAAAATCATCGAGTCACAATCGGAATTTTTCAGTGAGGAGAAATGATAATGAAGGTAATAAAAATCATGATTTTAAAAATACTATTGTTAATTATAATGATATTATGCGGAACAGCTACGATGAAGATATTAGATCTGCTATTTAAGTTAGGCTATGAAAACATTTGGGAAGTAGGATTTAAAGTAGGAGTTATCGGTTGGATATCCTCTCTGGCGGTTCCGCTCATAATTGAAAAAAATAAAGAGAAAAAATATGAAAAGTAAATTAAGTTTAATTAGCTCAATAACTCAATCGGTAATCGGAACATTGGCAATAGCAGTATTTATAATATTACTTATAAATGGAGAAGATATTTCCAAATGGTTGATAACACTATTATCAGCAACAGCATTTGTAATTGTAGGTATTACCGATTGTATTAAATATAATAGCAATCGTTGAGTTACAATTTATGCGAAAGATTGTAAAACTAACAATAGCGGCAGATAAGATTCATCAAGAAATGAGCATACAGCTGAGTTTTCTTGTATTCCTCAAAAATATAAAAAGGATGATTCCTTTTTCCTGTGTTAAGAAATCATAGGATGACTGATAATCAGAAGCCTCATAAAGTAATTAAAATCGGATTGATTCACTCAATGCCTTCTCCTATAATCGTCGAATCTCAAAAGAACACTTTTCCTTTTTTGTCTTTATATGATAAACAAATTTCTCAATATTAAAAAAAAATTATCCTATTTTATTGAACCTTTAGCCATTTTAAATTACAATGCAGATGTCATGATGTTAAAATTTGGGAATGACAGATACTGTTCGGTGACTTTCATGATTTTGCTTACGTGAAAGGGGGAGATACTATGATATTTCGAAGCGATCGAGTATTCAGCGTCGTAAGACAGCTGGAGGAATGCTTAGTATCATATCAGTGCACCTTAGAGATTGAACAAATCTCTTCTATTTTAAATAGACTTAAAGAATTAAACCATCATTATGGACTAGACACAATTGAAGAATTATTAAACACATGTGAGAACATGTACAGGGCATCTTTAGAACTATACGATATATTATTCCCTCCTGCACCGGGGGAACAGTTTCAGATAAGCAAAGACCGAAGACGCAATATTCTGCAGCTCGGAATCATTTAAAAGCTTCTCGGCAGTATCAGGATTATCATTATGGCGAAAAGGTGAGTAAGAGACACACTTACTTACCCTTTTCTTTTTTATATGCTTATGTTATCACGATATTATGCTAATCTACCCCTAATGCAAACAATACCTGCACATAAAGTCCGCTGTCTTTAACAAATATTTCCTTTCACGGATACTTATGATAAAATAATGCAGAATAAATAAGAAAGCTAAGGAAAGAAAGGACGCATTATGAAAGCATTACTTCCCTATTTAAAGCCGTTTCGCAAGCAATGTATCATCGGACCGCTGTGCAAATGGATTGAAGCAATTCTTGAATTGATATTGCCTACGATTATGGCATTTATGATAAACGAAGGCGTTATGCAGCACGATCAACAGGTCGTGATAGCCTGCGGTGCCCTTATGGTGCTCATGGTATTTATCGGCTTTGGCTTTTCTCTTGTATGTCAATATAATGCAGCCATTGCTTCTCAAGGCTTCGGCACGAATATGCGAAATTTATTATTTGCCCATATCATGAAGCTTTCTTATGAGGATTTAGATGAATTTTCTCACTCAACACTGTTTACAAGAATTTCAAGCGATGTAAATCAGCTGCAGTTGGCAGTAGCGATGCTGATACGACTTGTCATACGATCGCCGTTTATCGTAATCGGTGCTGTTATTATGGCAATGCTGCTGGATATGAGACTGGCACTTATTTTGATTGCCTGTGTACCGTTAATCGCCCTTGTGCTCACATTGTATATTAAATATACTACACCACTTTATCAAGCCTATCAAAAAAAGCTCGATCGTTTTTTAAGCATTTTAGAACAAAACCTGTCAGGTGTCAGAGTCATAAGAGCTTTTTTGTCACAGCGACATGCCTCCAAACAATTAGAAGAAGCCGCTTATGACCTGCAGAAGCAAATGCTTCATGTCAGTCGTTTATCCGCGTTATTAAATCCAATTACTGCGCTTATTATCAACGGCGCTATTGTCATTCTGTTATGGAACGGCATGCTTTCGCTGCCTGATGCAATTCCTGCCGGAACGTTGATTGCTTTTATCAATTATGCTACACAGATTTTATTGGCATTGGTCGCTGTTTCTAATTTAATCGTAATTTTTTCCAAGGCACAGGCAAGTGCTGAACGTGTCAATGAGCTTTTGGCAACGGAAATCAAACAAGAAAGCGGCACATTAAACACTGTTCCCGATCAACAAACAGCGATACAGTGCGAGCATATGAGCTTCACCTATAAAAAAGCTGCAAATCCCTCATTAAATGATATCACCCTTCAGATTATAAGCGGTCAAAGCATCGGAATCATCGGCGGAACGGGCAGCGGTAAATCAACCTTGGCAGCCATTTGGATGAATCTGTATCCATGCGAAGGAATTCGACTGTTCGGCGCAGCTCCTGCTCAATATGATACTCGGCTTCTTAATGAGCTTATTACCTTGATTCCGCAAACAAGTGAGCTGTTTTCCGGTACGCTGCGCGATAATCTCATGCAGGGCAACAGTGATGCAAGCGATTCTGAATTATGGAAAGCATTGAATGATGCGCAGGCAATCGATTTCGTAAAGCAAAAGGGCAAAGGGCTTGAGTTCCCCATTGAAGCCGGCGGTAAAAACCTCTCCGGCGGACAAAGACAGCGTATTGCGATTGCCCG
Organism: Erysipelotrichales bacterium; assembly: GCA_910576855.1. Classification (GTDB taxonomy): domain Bacteria; phylum Bacillota_I; class Bacilli_A; order Erysipelotrichales; family Erysipelotrichaceae; genus C-19. Next base: position 10,354 of record CAJTJP010000035.1, on the reverse strand, counting down.
CGGTCTTTTACGTAATACGAAAATCACTGTTTTTGATGACTCCTTCAGCGCCTTGGATTATGAAACAGACGCTAAGCTTAGAGAAGCATTGAACAGCTATACCGATATGACAAAAATAATCATCTCACAGCGTGTTGCCACATTATATCGCTGCGATAAAATTTTGGTGCTGGATAACGGCAATGCGGTTGGTTTTGATACGCATGAAAACCTCTGTGACAGCTGTCTTGTATATCGTGAAATCTGTCATTCTCAACAGTTCGGGAAGGAAGGTGCGCTATGAATCAAGCAATTATAAAGCGACTTTTTTCCTACCTTCGTCAAGATAAAAGTGCACTGATCGCAGCTATGATATTTGCGTTATTTTCCGTAGGTACCAATCTATATGCGCCGCTTTTGATCGGCGATATCATCGATGATATCACAAATCAAATTCCCTTTGATGAAATCATTCAAAGGCTGATTCTTTTGATTCTTTTGTATTGCATCGCCTCATTGGCGACATGGCTTATGATGCTTTTCAGCAATCGCGTTGCCTTTACCTTCAGCTATAAGCTTAGAAAAGCTCTGATCAAGAAGCTGGAACTACTTCCGATCAGTTACTATGACACGCACGATCACGGTGATATCATGACGCGCTTCTCCAATGATATCGAATTATTGTCAGATGGGCTCATACAGGCGCTTTCCACCCTATTAAGCGGTGCAGTTACGATCATAGCGGTAGTTTTCTTTATGCTGAACATCAATTTAACTATGACGATCATCGTTATTCTCTGTGCCCCCTTTACCTTTTTGGTTGCGAAATTCATCGCTTCGCATTCTCATAAGTTTTTTATCGCACAGGCAAATGACAGCGGTAAAATAAACGCCTTCACTCAGGAAATGCTGCAGGGCATTCATACACTGAAGCTGTTTAATCAAGAAAAAAAGGCATGCGAACAATTTCAAGCCTTGAATGATCAACTCTATGTATCAGGAAAAAACTCGCAGTTTTACGGCTCACTTGTAAATCCATCGACAAGACTTGTGACAAACGGCGCATATACGATTGTCGGCATCAGTGCAACCTTCTTGGCGCTTATGGGAAAAATCACAATGGGAAATATCTCCAGCTTTTTGATCTATTCCAATACCTTCGCTAAGCCGTTTAATGAAATCAGCGGTGTTATGACGCAGCTGCAGGCAGCACTTGCCGGGGCACAGCGCGTTTTCGCACTATTGGATATGCCGCAGGAGGATAATGAAGCAAAAAGTGAGCTGAAAACATGTCAGGGACATATTGAATTCAAAGCGGTATCCTTCGGTTATGAGCCGAATCATCTGTTGATGAATCATCTTTCCTTAGATATCCCGGCAGGCAATCGAATCGCTGTTGTCGGTAAAACCGGAGCCGGTAAAACGACCTTGATCAATCTTATTATGCGCTTTTATGAATTAAACGACGGACAAATCCTCTTAGACGGTGTCGATATCGCAAAGCTTTCCAGAGAACAGCTGCGCGCCCATTTCGGCATGGTACTTCAGGATACGTATTTAGGTGAGGATACGATACGCAATATCATCGCCTACGGGAAACGAGAAGCCGGCGATGATGAAATCATATCAGCCGCAAAGGAAAGCGGCGCACATGAGTTTATCATCAAGCTGCCGCAAGGTTATCAAACAGTGATTCACAATCATTCCTTCCTGTCTCAAGGACAGCGCCAGCTGCTGTCCGTCACAAGAGTTATGCTGATGAATCCGCAAATTTTAATATTAGATGAAGCAACCTCTAATATGGATACTCGAAGTGAGGTACATGTAAATATCGCAATGGAAAAGCTGATGAAAAATAAAACAAGCTTTGTGATTGCGCATCGTCTTTCAACTATACTCAACAGCGATCAAATTCTTGTGATGGAACAAGGAAACATTATTGAACAAGGAACACACGAGGAGCTCTTACAAAAACAAGGTGCCTATGCTTCCTTATATCAAAGTCAGTTTAAGGCAGCTCAAGCATCTTGACCTACATTTCAATATATATTTCAACAAAAAAAGAATAAGCCTTGTGTCACACCGTCAATGCCTATTCTTTTTCTTATTATTCTCCGCTCGCAATGCTTTCCTCAATCATCAGCTGTTGATCAAATATTTGATACTCCAAATCCTGTAAACGCATACTGAGCGTATTCAACAGCTCTCTGACATCGGAATAAGTCGCATTCAAACAATCATAAGAGGTATCAATGCGCTTTGCATCCTGATTGCCTCCATCAGCTACATAATCACTGACATTTAATAAAAATGTTTGATCGAACTGCTCAGGCAGTGCGACATCCGTATCTCGGAGCTCCTTGATAAAGTGATTCCAAATCGTATTCAGATTGGTGATTTCCTTCATCACATCATCGATTTCATCCTGAGATACCGTCGGATACCATAAGCTTTTCGCATCAGTGGAATCCTCAACCAAATCACTCAGATGATCCAATATATAAGTGAAGCAGGAACAAAGCTTTTTTCCGCTTTCCAATGCTTCTTTCAATTCCTTTTCTTGATGCTTTGCGTCATCAAGACGCTTCTCTGCCGCTCTGACCGCATTTAAGGCATCAACGGAAAGTGATTTACGCTTGATTTCCAACAGCTCCTCATAGGTCTTATTTAAATTATCATAGTTTTTCAGCTCGCTCGTCAATAGATTTTTCTGATGCTTCAAATACTCGATATCGTTCAGCTTCAGCTTATAATCCAACGCAGCCCGAAATGCCTCTGCCCGCTCCTTCTCCAAGCGCAGCTCACCTCTGCCGTTCAATACGGAGAATAAGCGCTTCATCGAAATATTGGCTAAACGGCTGACATCATCGTTTTCCTTTGTGACTGCCTGCTTTAGGCGTAATAAGGTCTGTTGTTCACGCTCCAGTTGTTCATTCAGCTGTTCCAGCTGCTTATGCAAGTAACTTCCTCTGATCATTCGATACTGATTTTCAATTAATTTTTGATCGATGCTTTTCATTCTATCACCTATCCTTTTTATTCATTATTTCTTCGTTACGATTATCTCGAAATCCTTGGAGATATTTAAGCCTTCAAAAATCCAACGTATCGTGACAGGATAACTCCCCGGTGCAATGCTTTGCGTGTTCAGCTGAAAAGTCGTTTCAGCATGAACGATCGTACCGTTTATCTTTTTTTTCGTAGCTTGATAAGACACGGAAAACGGCACATTGCTTCCGTTTGTAAATTTGATTCGCGGAACACTGACAGGACTTTGTTCATCATAAGCGTATTTCAGCTTCAACAAAACTCCGTTCTTAACCGGCTGGTGTTCCATTTCGATATTCATAACATAGCGAATAAAAACATTAACGTCTTTTGTAAGCATGGTATTTTCATCAAACTCAGCCTGTAAGGTAAATTTACAATTACCAGCTGGAAACTGATACAGGCTTTGAGCCATTTCAAAGGAAGACAAATCCTTCATTTCCCCGCCGATTTGTTTCCCGTCATGAAACAGCTTGACGCTTTTTAATTCATGATTATTTCGCTTGATGCTCCAGCTTAAATGAACGCTTGCATCATTTCCGTAGCTGCCTTCAAATTCAGCAATTTCCGCATCACTCACTGTCGGCTCCTCTTGATCTGGAGGCAGTACTACCTCTTTATGCTCATTTCTTTGAATCAGCATATATCCGCCGAAGCAGATGCTGACAACGATCAGTACCGTAAGCAATCCAACGAACATGCCATTTTTACGAATATAAGTAATCAAGGCAATTCACCCTCCTTACTCAGTAGTATTATACAATGGTTTATGCGAATTTGCCATAGTTTCCTAATTCTTTCTGTTTTTTGCTCATTGTAAAATGAAAGTGGAATTAAGAAAAGATGAAAAAAGTCCGTAGAAATAGTATCATTATGTCACCATAACAGAAAGGATACATTTCTATGGACAACTACAATATTATCACACCTTCTTCAAAAGATAACGGATCTGAGTTCGCTAGATATGCTGATATTGAACGTAAGCCCGGCAGCAAAGAAAAAGGACGTCTGTATACTTCGGCAGACCCTACCATTCTTGTGATCGTGCAAGCAATGAAAACTGCAATGGACTTATTCGTAGATTCATCAAAAAAGGTACTGATATCAACACCATCGATATAGCTGTTTCTCGTTCCATTAATCGGCAGATTAACAATAAGAAAAGAAAGATTCTTGGCTACATTTCCGCCGAACAATCTTTCTTACATGAATTAACTAACATTGGTTTCTATGATGATTCTTGCTTCTATGTTTGATCTCTTATCTTATTTCCACTTTCTACTTGCAATTCAGGTTTTCAATTTTCAATCATTCACGCTCTTGCGAAAACTGTGGTGACGGTGATGATGTCATTATCGATTTTCGCAAAAATCTCGCCATTCATCTTGCGCATGAGCTGTCTGCAAATGTAAAGTCCCAGCCCGTTGCCGCCAATGTTTCCTGCATTTGCTCCGCGCCAAAAGCTCTCGAAAATATGCGTCAAATCGTCCTTCTCAAGCGTACAACCGCCGTTCATGATTGCAATTTGGACGCATTCGTCGTCTTCAGGGAAAATCAATTCCACACGTCTGCCATCGCCGTATTTGAGGGCATTTTCCATAATGTTTTGCATCACTTCAACGCTCCTGCTCAAATCCCCCGATAGCAGACAGTTTTTATATTTTCCGATAATAAAATCTGTTTTGATAAGTGCCAGTTTTTCCTTGTAATATCCCGCGATTTTTTCAACAAGTTCCGAAAGATAAAACTCGCCCATATTCACTTCAAAGCTGAAGAAATCTTCTCTTGAAGCCGTTATAATCTGTGAAACATAGCCCTCGATCTCCTCCGCTTTTTCGTTGATGTTTTCAGCGATTTTGTGCTGCTTTTCCGCGTCCGAATACAAATTTTTCGACAGTGCTGCCGAGTACAATTTTATAGCGGAAAGCGGCGTTTTAATATCGTGCGAGAGCGATAGCAGCAGTGTTTTCTTTTCTTTCTGCATTTCCAGTTCGCGCTGCTTCTGCTGTTCTATATTTTCACGGAGAATATTGATCCCCCAAAGAAATTTTCCGAAAAAACGGTTTTTCGTTTCCTTTATCGGCGCGGCGAGATTACCCTTTGAAAGCTCGTAAGGGATACCGCTCAGACGTTCAAAGGGCATAAGAATTGCGAATTTTATATAAAGCAAAACCGTTATGATTAAAATCGCCATAACGCCGAGAACGGCATTTACAATTCCTGTAAGCTGCGTTTTGTCGGAGTAGCCGTTAGTACTGTAATCAAAGCGATAAAGTTCTCCGTTTATTTCACGGATAACATAGTCGCTGCCCGTGCTGTAAAATTTTTCTCCGTATCGTTCAATATTTGTAACGTACACACATTCGGAAATGTCGGCAGAACCGTTCGCTTCTATTTCTCGAACAAGGCGGCTTATCTCTACGCGGTACAGTCTGCCGTTATTGGTCTTGTCGGCAGCAAGAATCAGATTCACGACAGCAAACAATAGTATCACGGCAACCGCAACTACCGAGAAAATTCTGTTAAACGCTTTCATATTTATAACCCACCCCCCATACAGTAACTATTTTTTTAGGATTTTTTGGGGCGTCCTCTATTTTCTGCCGCAGCCATTTTATGTGTACCGTCAGTGTCTGTTGTTCTGAAAAGCTGTCGCTGCCCCAGACCTGTTCAAAAATGTATTCCTTGCTCAAAGCCCTACCCTTATTCTCCATCAAAAGCAGAAGCAACTCAAATTCCTTCGCGGTCATTTCGAGTTCTTTTTCGTTTTTGTAAACGGCACGGCTCGCCTTATTTATGCGTATATTGCCGTCAGTAATTTCGTCAAGAGCGTATCGTCGCTTAAAAATCCCGCTTATTTTTGCGAGCATAATATCAATATCATATGGCTTTTCTATATAATCGTCTGCGCCGAGATTCAGTCCGTTCAGCTTGTCATCCTTTTCCGTTTTCGCACTTACAATCAATACGGGCATGTTACTCGACCTGCGGATTTTTTCCAGAACATAAAATCCGTCCTTATCGGGCAGCATGATATCAAGCACGACAAGCCTTGCGCCGTATCTTTCGTACAGCAGCAAGGCTTTTTCGGCTGTTTGAACCGCCGATACTGTATAATTTTCCGCACGGAGAAAATCACACAGCAGATCAGCAAGCTCCTTGTTGTCCTCAACAATAAGAATATCCATATTACCACCCTAATTCCAGAAGCCAGTTATTCAATGTGCGCTCCCGTTCTCTTATCTGTGTGGAGCAATCGCTTAAGTCAAACTCTCCCTTTATGTTCCCGTCAACAATGTACATGACCCTTGTACATTTTGCCGCGACCTTAACATCGTGAGTAACGAGCATGATTGTTGTTCCCTCAGAATTTAATTTTACAAGCTCTTCCATTACCTCATCGGAGGAAGCGCGGTTCAAAGCCCCTGTCGGCTCGTCAGCAAAAATCATTTTCGGATTGTTTATCATACTGCGGCAAATGCACGCCCGCTGAAGCTGACCGCCCGAAACCTCGTTGATGTCGTTGTCGGCAATGTCGATAATGCCGAGTCTGCGCATGAAGTCCTGGCCGCGCCGCGCCGTTTCCCTGCGGGGTTCACGCAGCTTTTTGGATTGCGTTGCAGGAAGTATGATATTATCCAATATGGTGAGGTTTTTCAGCATATACATTTGCTGAAAGATAAAACCCATTTCGTCAAGGCGCAGGTCTGCAAGTTCTCTTTCGCCCATCCCTGCAATATTTTTTCCACAGAAATTCACATCTCCTGCGGTAACATCATCCATGCCCGAAACTGCGTACAGTAACGTGGATTTTCCAGAGCCAGACGGTCCCATAACAGCAACCATTTCTCCCTCGCCAATTTTGAAATTTACATTTTTCAGTACATTATTCTGCCGCTTGTTTACGATATACGTTTTGCAAAGGTCTTTTACTTCGAGAATATTCATAATTGCTTCTTCCTTTCATTATTCAATGTTTGCCGTATCAGAGGATTTGATTTTTCTTGTGTACAGAGCGGTCAAAAACGCGCTTACGACTGTGGCGGTAAGGACGATAACGGGAAATACTGCGTATATCTCCATGGGGGTTTGCATATATTCTACGCCCATTTCAAGCCCCATCGTCCCGAAAATAGGGTCGAAGAAAAGCTTTGTAAGGGGCATACCCAAAAGCTCCGCAAGAAGTACAACCACCGCTGCCGAAATGAAAAATCTTAACGTGTGCTGTCCGTATATTTTGGCGTTCCTCATGCCTATGGCTTTCATGAGGGCAATCTCCGCCTGCTCCTTTGCGATAAAGGAACGCTCCATAAGCACGGTTATAAGCGCGGCTAATATTACCGTAAGGACGGCGGACATTTTTTTAAACGCGTCTATGGCATCGCCGACTCCGGTGGTGTCCTTTACGGTTTCGCCCGCTGTTTTAACGCTTGAAAATTCAGGGTAAAGCTCCTTGATCTTTTCCATTCTGCGTAATACTTCCTCATCGCCGGGGTCGTCGGTAAATTTTATCTGTGTACCGGGGGAACCGCTTGCTGCGATATAGTTTATATCGCAGTCGGTATGAACCCTTACGGATATGCCCTGATTGACCATTGACTGATACAGGGCGGTTATGATGAACTCCGCCGTTTCACCTGTTGGGTAGGACAAGGTAACGGTATCGCCTATTTCCGCACCCAGCTTTTTTGCCAAAAGGGTCGTCACTGCAATTTCGCCGCTGTTTTGGGGAGGACTACCCTCTAAATATTCGTACATATCCATTGTTGTTCCCGTTCCCTGAAGTATAGCTGTCTTGCTTTCATATTCGCCTTGTCCTATCATCGAATAAATATAATATTCTGTCATACATTCTGCGGGCATACCGTTTTCTGCAAGGGTCTGCTCCATGTCCGCAAGATATTTTTCAACCTTTTCATGTCCGTCCGCGGCCATAAACTTCATAGCCTCATCGCCGATGTCCGTAACGGCGTGGCAGTCCGCCTGCCCAAAATATTTCAGCAGCTTTCCGCTTTTAAGAGACGCCGTGACATTGGAAAGCATTATCAGCAGCGACATACACAGAAAAAACGTAAGGATAATGACAGCGTAGCGTTTAGGACCGCTTACAATATCGTTTGCGGCAAGGAAAGCCGTCGTGCCAAGTCTTGATTTTCCAAGGCGCATAACACTCTTTTTGTGGAAGCGTTCCCCCGTCTGCCCGTTTCTTATAGCATCGATTGGGGACATTTTGCTTACCCTGCCCGTGCAGCCGAGACAGAACAGGAGAATGATAGCCGCTACCAGAACTGCGCAGATAACGTTGACAAAAATGGTATTTCCTTCATTGATAATAATCGAATTTGTTGACAAGCTCATAAGCATTTTGCCAAACGGATAGCTGAACACTAAACCAATTGCCGCGCCAACAACGGAAATAGCAAAGTATTTTGTAAGGTACAGCCCTCGGATTTTTATGTTCCGTATACCTATTGCTTTCATAACACCTATCTCGCGAAATTCCTCGGAGAGAGTAAAAGATATGGTGAATCGCAGCACCGCAAAGGATATAATTATAAGAATAAGGCTCACCACAAGGACAAAACCCGTGATTATCATATCAAAAATATAGGATTGATTCAGTGTATCTGCGTCACATTCAAATGTAAAACTGTCCGATATATCCGCTAACTGAGACAGGGTCTTGTCAAGGTCGGCGGTGTGTATATATAAGAACTTTCCGCCATACATATTTTTTGTCGTCTTGTCGGACATATATTCGTCAAATTCCTCGCCGTTAATGATAAACCTTTTAATGCCTATCAATTCCGTGCCGCAGACAGCGTCCCTGAAACTGCCCGCAAAGGTAAACTCACGACTTACGCCCTCTATTTCGACAGTAATTTTGTCGCCTACCTTAAGTCCCATGTTTTCCTCTATGTAACGGGCAACGTAAATTTCTCCTTTTGGTACGCTTTTAAGAATACTTTCATCGTCCAAAAAATAATTCATCCCCATATCTCTGTCGCTCTGTAATACTAATATTTGATTGACGTTGGAATCGTCAAGCGGCTCGCCGAACCGCGTAATATTGGACTGGGACATACGGATAAACTCCTCAATACGGAACTCGTCTATCGCGGAGGCGTTTTCAAGTGTCCCGCCAATGTCCTTGTCCGAGGATTTGTTTTCGCTCAATACCCAGTAATCTGGCACGTCCGCCATTTCAAAATAGCTGTCCAGCGCATTCGTCACGGTAATGATGTTGCTCACGCCTGAGGACATGAACATCGACGCGAGTATAATAAATACCAGCAATATCACGTTCATCGCCCTTTTGCGTTTAAGGTCTTTTTTCAGAATTTGTAAATACATTTCCGCTGCTCCTTTCGCTTTGTGATTCAATTGTAGCATAGAAGTTATTAAATAATCCTTAAATCGGTTTGCGGCAATCAAATTATGCGTGATGATGAAAAACGTTTACCCATTCCCAATGTTCATTAGCCTAATTTCACCGCATATTTTTCTACCCGCTCTATGCCAGCAAATAATTTAACATAAAGAAAATAGGCAAATCTATTTCGTCCTCGTTGAAATTTGTAAATAGCAACTTCAAAAACTGTGAATGGCGTTCTCCTATTTCTTCGGCATATTGACCTGCTTTATCCAGTTAGCCAAATACGGACAGAATTATTTCCCCTAATAGCAAACGGACAAATCCTTTCTTTTCAAGAGTTAAAGCTAATTTTTTTATATTCTGTCTGGAACAGCCCATAAGGTTTCTGATATTTGTTCATGTTCATGGCTCTGGACAGCAAGTTGTCATTACAAGTAATAACCATTGCTTCAGGGATATTTCCGTTTGAAGTTTTTCACCCGCTGTCTGCATACGATTTTGTAGTATAAAGATACTTGAAAATATCGCTTGTACTCTGTGTTCGGTATCACAGTCGTATTCTTCAAAAAGTTTGTCCATTTTCATCTATTTTTGCCACCGTATTTAGTAGGAACAAGTTCCTGCCGAATAGCATAGTAACTCATTACTGCCATGTCAATATATTCAGAAAAAAATCACTATTAAATCAGATGCTTCCCGAAATCGAGTAGGGCAAATTTAATTGCCCTCTCACACCACCATGCATGCCGTTCGGCACATGGCGGTTCGTTTCAAATTCAAAGTATGTTGCTTCGTATAGTAATCTAGGCAACTGACCAATCCTTTTTGGGTTAGTTTTCTTTTACTGATTGCTCTCACTACACATGTTTTCGTTACGACCCATTGATAGTGGTTTCCCATATAAGATGTCTGTCTTGCTAAATCTTTTCCGATTCCCAGTTTCTGTAAGCC
>CAJTJP010000034.1 GCA_910576855.1 Erysipelotrichales bacterium | reverse complement strand
AACAAATTGCGTAAGAAATGTAATTTAACAGATATCAACTTTTAAAGAATTAGATGGAACGCCGTGTGCGGTGAAAGTCGCATGCACGGTGTGGAGCGGGGGAAAAGATGGAGATTGTATCAAAATCTTACCTATCGCTATAAAAATCTACGCTGCAGCATTATGTTTTAACTGATGAGGTGTTCAAGGTAGAACTAACCAAGCACGGACAAGTGGAAACGATTGAGGCAGATAATGATTTGATGACCTCTTATGTTGATGTAAAGAAAGTAGATTACTATGATCATAGTAAAGTATTACCATATGCAGGCTTCACAATGTATGCGGATGAAGCATGTACAAAGGTGCTTCAAACGATAAAAACCGGAAAAGACGGAATCGCGCACTTTGATAATATCAAGTTTGGTACTACCGTTTATATTAAAGAAACAAGCGCACCGGCAGGCTATGAGCTCTCCGATGAGGTTGTCAAAGTCACAATTAATGACGCTTGGATCAACGGTGAGAAAGAAACACGCATTATTGTCTATCCGGATCGTCCTTTCTCGGCTTCAGGAGGCCCAAATACAGGCGATAGCACAAACGCTCTACTCTTTATGTCTCTATTCTCAACATCGCTCATTTCGCTTCTTTGGTGCCTTAAAAAGCGTAAGGTAAACTAATGCGGCTGAAGCACTATCTTATCTTTCTGTTGAGTGTTACAGCCATGCTTACATTATTGACTTGGTATTTGTTTTTTAAAGGCACAGACAAAGAAAAGATTCGCTTAGAATTTGTAGAAAGGAGCAGCTTTAAGGTAGGTGAAGCAATAGATCCTTTATCCCTGATAAAGACAGCATCCACCACCAATATTATCTATCCTAAAATAGATACAGCTGCTCCCGGTGAAAAACAGCTCTTATATATTGCTGTAGATGAAAACGGAGCACAAAAAGAATTCTTGAAAACAATAAATATATATTCGCCGCAGCCACCTGTGATTAAGCTTAAACAGGTGGCTGTATCCGTTTATACCGGTGAGAATTTTAATCCGTCGGACTATGTAAAGGATGCTTACGATAAATATGACGGAAAGCTGCAGGTAAAGGTAAGCGGAAATTACAATCTGAAGCAATCGGGTGTCTATTCGATTATTTATACTGTTGAAAATTCAGGAAAGCTAAAGAGTAAAGCCGAGCTGAAATTAACAGTCAAGGAAAAGGAACAGCCGATCAAGAAACCTGAAAACGTCCCGGTCACCGGGACAAATAAAAAGCCGCACAACCCGCAAAAGCCTTCAATAAACCGTCGTATTTGGAAGTTTCGGGACGGTTATGATTTCAACAGCGCAAAAGCAGCCTGTATGAAAGAAGCTGAGGCATTAAATGTACGATATACATGTGATGTTTTATACGAAGGGAATATTGCGGTTGGATATCAACTGATTTATTAGAAGGAGGAACTATATGAATGATAGCGTATATCAATATGTTTGAAAAAATAAAGACGGATTATCCAAAACGCTACAAACGAATCATTCAAGTATATTTGAGCTTAATCACTGAATTTTATGAAAATAATCAGTCATTGGCAACGATTGAAATACTGGATAATTATCAGAAGTACCGGAATGAACCGAATACCTATGCTGAATTTTCCGATGTTTATGAAAGGTATGGAAATACAGCGTTTTTAACTGATAATCTCACGAAGGCAGATATCGGATATTTAAAGGATCGTTATCTGCAAGGGTTGGCAAAACTTGGAAAGGAGTATGATTGTGTTATTTAAACGAACTGAGAAAGCATTACAAAATGAAGCCGCTGATGTAGATTTAGATGTGAAGTATCAACAAATCTTAAAGAAGCAAAAGCATCGCAAGCGCTTAAAAGAAGCTTCATTGTTGATTGTGATTCTATTAGTCAGCATCGGCGGTCTAAAGTCACTCTTTACCGATGAAAAAGAGATTGCGTATGAAAAAGCAATCAATCATTATGCGTTTGCGAAAGAATATGTTTCAAATTACTTTAACTACCCTCAGACCAAAGAAAATGAAAATTATCTTCAGCTTTTTACCGTCAACGGAACAAATCGCAGTGAATACGACTTAAATAAGGTAAAGGCTGCGGAAATAATTGATGTCGATGTGTACTTTGTGGATGAGCACGATATCGGTACCAAAGAGTATTATATGAAGGCAGATCTTGAGGTTACGGATACAAGCGATAAAAAGACGGTACAAGAATTATCGCTGAAGCTTACAGCAGCCAATATCGGTAAGACCTTTGCGGTGAGTGAGCCGCTGCAGATGACCTATGTACAGGCACAGGGCATGAATGATGAAGATAAGGCAGCCTTTGTAAAGCATAAGGAAGCTGAGGGCAGTGATTGCAGCGATGAAGAAAAAGAGGAGCTGCAGAACACGATACGCTTGTTTCTTAAAACTTATGTGAGTGATTATGAACAGGCTCGTCTGCTGATGAATGATGCTGACGGATTAGATCCGGTTGATTCAGGAACTGTATTGACACCGGAGAATTTTCAAAGCATCAGGAAAACTGAAACACAATTTATTATCGATGTGAATGTAGCGATTGTTACGAATAAAACAATTACACAGCATCGAGAGTATCGCTTTATCATTGATAAAAATACAAACAAAATATTAGACATGGAGGAATATTAATTATGGATTTTACTAATGCACCCGGTTTTTCAACGATATATTATCTTGTGTTGGCTATTATATGGCTGGCAATCATGGTCGGTTTGGTACGCAGCGCGATTGCCTCGTTAAAGCGCACTGGCGGAAAAATTTCATCGATATTTGATGAGCTTTTTCTTGGAATTGTCGTCACGGTAGGATTTGTTATGTTCGCGATGCAGTCGCCTTCATCGGTAATCACATGGATGCAGAAGCCGCTTAAATTTATATGGGATTTGGTTCTTAAACTACTTCGCTTCGTTAATATCCCGGTATAGCTTATGAAGGCAGCATACAATTATACGATTGTAGAACGACATAAGCAGCGAATTTATATTCCGTATATCGGAATTGAATTCAGCGGATGGACTGTCGTGTTAGGCATGCTTGCGGGAACACTCTTAGGAGTGTTTCTGCTCGGTGTGCCTTTATCATTTATTCTCGGCGATTTTGCCTATATATTTTCACTGGCAATAACAGCCTTGATTGAAACAGCTGTAATTACCTTTATTTCTGAAATCGATCATGAATTCGGAAAAAACAAACTGCTTGTCTTTTACTATACACACCTTAAAAAATACAGGCTGATTTACGATCAAAAGGGAAAGCGGCACTATATATCGGGAAAAAGGGAAGGTGTGATTTATTATGTATGTTGATCCGATTTATACATACGGATGCGGTAATATCGTATCCTACTGCGAATGTATTGCGTATTATTATAAAATTAAGCCGGTAAACAGTTTATATGCAAGTGATACGCAGCTGCAGACATTGATTGAAACGCTGCATGAAAAGATAATGTCGGTGAATATGGCCGGTGCTATTTACATATTGCCTAAGCGTGTCAATGAACAAAGAATATTGAATTACTATAACTCTTTATTTAAGGCAAACGGCAAGCCTGAATTAAGGGCTTTAAAGGACAGTGTATTAAGTGACATAAAAAAGCAATTAGCGCAAAAAGTCCGCTATCGTTATGAAATCTATATCGTGTTTACCGATAATCGAGATCCCTTGAAAAAACGAATGTTTTCCGACTTTATAAAAAAGGATAACTGCCGTTTGGATAAAAGAACTGAGGAGCTATGCGATGTCGTGGATGAACAAATATATAAAAAGCTATCGTCAAACCTAACAGTCGATCGACCTGATAAAACGCAGATCCAATCCCTGTTTAATTATTTGGCGATTCCTGTGGAAGGAAGCTTAAGCAGCTATTACAGTACACCGCAGGCTACCTCGATTCAATATGATTATAAATATAAAAATCAAAATGAATATCGTACTGTATATTCCAGTATGCTGATCGCCGAAGCAATTCGCTATAATCAGCTGAAGGATGCAAGAGTAGCGAATACGGTTGTAAACAGGATACAAGAGTATGATTATCCGGTAGACGCAATCATTAAATTCGATTTAGAGCATACTCAGACCTTTAAACGCAATATGTCGAGTAAAAGAGAAGGCATCAGAAAAAGTGCAAAGCGATATTATCAATTATCGGATCGTAAAGATAAGGATGCTCACAAAGCTATCGAATTGGCTAAGATCGGTGAGAATGTCGATCCTGCAGCCGAGGATAATAAGATCCGTTGGCAGATGTTGTTTCGTGTGCGTGCCAATGACCCTAAGATGCTGACAAAGCGCATCGATCGCATGATGAAACGTTTTGAAGGAAAAGAGGTGCCTTTGACATATGCAATCGGCGATCAAGAGAAACTGGCCGAGCATATCTTTGCGCATAAAAGTAAATATACGCATTGCTTAAATCTTACTGATATATTGTTCTTTGCACATTTTAATTTTTTGGGCGGCTTATATATCGGAGAGGAAGAAGAAGGCATCATAGCAACTTATACGATGCCGGCTGATTTGCCGGTATTGATTGACATCGAAGCGCCGATCAAAGGTAAAACCAAAAACGCATCAAGTACGGTCTGCTTTGCGGGTGAAACGGGAAGCGGTAAGTCGCAGTTAGCAAATAATCTAGCGATTCTGTCGATGATTTTTTACGGCCATCGATTGCTGCTGATCGATCCTAAAGGAGATCGTAATAATTTGGTTGATAAATTAAACAGCTTCGGAGACATCTGCAGTCAGCTGATTATCGGTAATCAGGATTCACCGGCAGGGATGTTCGATGCCTTTTTACTGCATAAGGATAATCAAGTCGAGGCGTTGGCTATTGCTAAAAATGACATTATCAATTTAGTAAGGGCAGTCAATGAAAAACAAAGCTTGAATCTTATGAACATTGATGTAGCTTATGAAAGCATGTGTCTCGCTAAGCAACAGGGACAGATTAAGCAGCTGACGATGAGCCATTTAACAGATTTTCTGATGGAGCATGATCCTGAAACTGCCAGTAATTTAAAATCGTTGGAAAGGGATCCGATGGCTCGGCTGTTTTTCGGTAATGACAATACTGATCTTACTAATGTATTCAAGCTTGATAAGCCGTTCAATTTAATTACGTTCGCAAAGCTTCCGGTATTTTCGCAGGAAACAGGTAAATACATATACAGCGAAAAGGATTTGAATCATCGAGTATCTGCGCTTATCATCAGCAAAACCACTGAGATAACAAATATGTTTATCCGTTTAGAAAAAGGAAAACCAAAAACATTGTTGGTCGATGAAGCAAAGCTATGGTCGACAATTCCCGGCGGCTTGGATGTTCTTGTGAACAACAATCTGATAGCTCGATCGGAATTAATGAATATGCTGATCATCCTGCAAAACTGGAGTGATCTGCCTGAATCTATCATCAATAACACCGGCCAGTTTTTTATCGGAAACATGAAAAGCAAGAAGGAAATAGAGCTTATTTTGGAACACTTCGATTTGGGAAACAATTCTGCATTGGCTTCAGTATTAGTGAATCGAACCAAAGATGAAGGTTTGAGCGAAGCAAAAAAATATAACTTTTTGTATTGCGACTACAACAATCGCAAGGCTATTACGAAGCTTAAGTTTATGAATACATTCTCAAAGGCTTTCAATACATTCAAAAAAGATGACATCGTTATCAAAAAGGCTGAAATAACGAACGGAGATGATCCGCTATGATGAAAAAGAAGTGGGTCATCTGTTTGTTTATGCTGTTTCTGTTGATACCTTGTTTTCAAACAGAAGCACAGGCACAGGTAAGGGATTATATTTGTTATGAGGAAGAAGCAGAGGACGATTCCGATTTTATTACAGAGGCAATTAAAAGCTTAGACGAAAATACTGCGGCACAAGAGGCGGATAAGGATTATATGAAAAATTTCTATAATTCAAGTCTGACAGCTTCTACAGAATCACTGAATTTATTTAAGCCAAGCACAATCATAACGATGTTTTTAAACTTGCTTACGTATTTTTTAGAAATTATCGCCTTGTGTTTTACTTTATTCGTAATGCTGATTTATAACTTTTCATCAACTACATTCATATCGGGAGTTGTCGGAACGATCATATCTAATATCGAAAAGGTCATGTTTGACTGGTCTAACCCTAACTCATGGATCATTAAGGTTTTAGTTATATCAGCGTTATTGAGTGTGATGTATCAGCTGATTAAAAATTTTACGAAATTTAGAGGATATAAGCAAATCTTGCAGATAGTTGTAGCTACTGTACTATCAACATCGCTTATCGTTTTCATCGGACAAAACGGGCGGAAAATTATCGGTGCTGTTGAAAATAAGACAAAGGAGATGGTTGTAGAAACCTTTGTTTTTGACGGACAATCAGGTAATATGGAAATAAATACCAAGGAGAATATTTTTAATATACTGCAGAAACAGCCGTTTATGCTTCGTCATTTCGGGGTATCAAGTGTTGAAAAGCTGGCAGAGCGATCCGATCAGAAACTGGATGTGGCAGCAAAAAGAGTAAAAGAGCTGTTGGACGATCCAAGTCAGGACAATGCCGAAAAGGAATATGATGAATATGATAATAATTCAATCAGTCATGATGTCGGGAGCGCGATGTTTATTCTGTTCATTTCGCTGATTGAATTAGTACATCGCTTTTTGATGAGCCTGATAATAAGTATTCTATGTATAGTTGCCGGGGCTGTTAAACTGGTGAAGGAGCTGCTTTTGTGGCTGAGCATCTACCAGTTGATATGGTGGTTGATTAAACGAAGTAATTCAGCTCAGCAATGGTTCAGTGATCGTGTTATATGGAGTATAACAGCAATCGCTGCAGATGTTTTATTCAGCAGCGCATTATATTTTTTGATGCAGGCATGTAATGTAATATCAGAAATACATCCTTTATTGATGATTGGTTTTGATGTTGCGTTATTTGTGATCGTTACATTCTTGATTAAAAACATGGGCACTATTTTCGCCAAAATCAAGGATAACGGCGGTGCGGTTTTACAAGCAGTGCTGACAGGCTCTCCGGCAGATGTATATCATCAACTAAATAAACAAAAATACAGTGATTCCCAAGATGGTGATTTATCGAATGATACCGGTGATACAAGAGATACAAACGATGCCGATACAGATGAACAATTATCTGACACTGATGAAGTGTATGATGAATCTAACGAGGATTTATCGGACAATGAGAGAGATTCAGATACAGGCACTGATGATTATCTGAATGAATCGGATACTGCTGCAGATGATGCAGGCGGTGATGTAAATAACGACACTGCTGATGATACACCAAGCGAAGCGGTATCAAATGACGGACAAGAGAATTTGCCTTCAGAGCATGGATCGGATGAAATAGAGAATACACAAGATGATAAGACTGCCGATGATACAGATGCAGAGAAGAATGACGATTTAAGTGATTCTGCCGATGCTTCCTTGGCTGATATTGAATCAGATTCTACAGATGAATCGGGGGATGATGCACAAACTGCGCCTATAGAAAAGGTTGAATCCGAACAAAGCTCAGAGATGAAGGACGAGGATCTGCATGATATCGAGGATGATGATCCTTTGTATGATACAGAGTCACCGTCAGATGAACAAGCAGCTGATTCAAAAACCGAGGAGCCTTATGATGATTACAGTGCGAATGACAATGTAGATGAATCGACTGAAGATCATTCATCGTCGGCAGCAGCTGAGCGAAATGAAAGTGTTGATGATTTTGAGAATGAAGGATCAGAACCGACTGAAATTGATTCTTCTGAAGCGGAACAAGACGATGAAATGGATGCGTAGAATAATGCTTTTGATTGTGCTCATGCCGATTTTACTTATTATGATTTTAGTTTTGATTCTCGCAAGAGATTCATTAGATATGAATAACTCTACAATAGATAAACCGGCAACAATAAGTCCTTTAGTAGAAAGCTATCGAGAAACTGTGCAAGAGATTGCGAAGGAAAACGGTATGGAAGATTATGTTGATTTGATTCTTTCGGTCATGCAGGTAGAATCTGCGGGCACCGGCAATGATCCGATGCAGGCTTCAGAGTCGCAGTATAACGAAAAATTTCCGAGAGAGCCTAATGCCATTATGGATCCGATTTATTCTATAGAGGTTGGTATCAAAGATTTAAAAAATTGTTTAAAACAAGCTGGCGTGAAGGCTATTGATGATTTTGAGAATATTAAGGTGGCTTTAGGCAGCTATAATTTCGGAAACGGCTTTATCGAATGGCTTCGGAAAAACTATGACGGTAAGTGGTCTTTAGAGGCAGCAACGGTATTTTCATCTATGATGGCCGAAAAAATGGGATGGACAGCATACGGTGATCCGCCGTATGCGAATAAGGTTTTAAATTACTACTCGCAATATTCTTTTATCTGCGGCGACGGAGATTTTATCATGCCGCTTAAGGATTATGTAGTAACTTCAGCATTCGGGCCGAGAGATCTTGACGGTTTTCATTATGGTTTAGATATTGCCGGCGGGTACGGTTCTTATATTTATGCGCCGGCTGATGCTAAGGTACATAAAGTATCAAGGAACTGTATGCCTGACGGCGGATTTTACGGGAACTATTGTCCGCTGCATGATTTCGCGTCAGGTGCCGGCAACTATGTTCAACTTGAGGTCAAATATAAAGATAAAATTCTATATATGATTTTTATGCACATGTCGGATGTCTTTGTTGAGGAAGGGCAGGAGATAAAAAAAGGACGGGCAATCGGTGCACAAGGTCAAAGCGGAAACAGCACCGGATCTCATCTGCATATAGAAATACATCAAGGCTGCGACAGCTGCCTCAGTACGCAAACAGGATTAATAGATCCAAGCAAGCTGTTACAAAAAAAGGAGCAATCAAAATGAAAAAAATAGTAATCGGGATTATCGTATCAGCATCATTGCTTATACTTTATAATCGTTTAGATGCGTCATCTGATTCCGAACATCAGGGCATACGTTACGAGGAAGCTTCAGCTGAAACTTCAGATGAGAAAGCACCGGTCAAGCAACCACAAGCAGCTTCTGTTTATGAAAACAATATAAATGTGATCAAGCGCTATGTTGAACTTGCGTATACACATAACAATAAAGAAGTTGATATTACAGCGCTATCTGAAATTGTCAGTCCGGATATACTTGCTGATGTTAAAAAATCATTTGCCGCAGCTGAAAGTCATTATGAAACAAGGGTAAAACATGCACGTTATTTTGTAAATAAAGATGCTGCAGTTGCTATCTTTAATCTCAAAACAATAACCAAAATAAATGAAAGCGAGCAGCGCTATTTGTTGGAAGCAGAGCTTAAAAACGGAAAAATAGTTGATATAAAATCAATGACAAGATTGGAGCATTAATGCTTATTTGCTATGGGGAAGCCTATGGTGCTGCTATCGCACATACCCCATAGCAAATCAAGCAAAAATCCTTTGTTTAAGGGCTTAAATAAAAGTCGCCTATTTAAAATAGTATACTAAAATCCTTATTTTAATATATTATAAACTCTACCATATGAATGCCTTACGCTTTAAAACAGAAGCTACCTTATCCTGTAACATAGATTTATACATATAAACTACTCATATAGAGAAACAGAAACGGAGTGATAAACATGATGTATCAAATATTACCTAGATATGATTATATATTTCATAATGAAGAAATGGAAATGTTTTTAAAAACTTTATCGGGAATAAAGCAAAACAAACTGATGCTTAACGGATTCAAATCTCTTTTCGATACAGACGGAATTGTACAGAATTATCAATTTATGATTGATTGTGACGATAACATGATTTCATTTTATTTCAGAATAAATAATGATAAGACTGCGCCGATAGTCATCAACTCATTAGAAAATATGTGTCAGGACAAAGCAGATGTATTTCCGGTAGATAAGCAGATAGAACGATATACGACGGTCCATACCTTGTATACAACAGATGATTTTTCCGGTGATGATAAAACACCAAAGCAGCTGACGGTGTTTAAGGACGATCAGGCATTCTTATTTATCTTGGGTACAATGAAAAACAAGACTCGAATTACGATCGATTTCAGCGTGGATCGCTCTCGATATAACAATTTGTTTAAAAAGGGCAACAGCGATATAAAAGCTGAGGTGATGATAAAGGTATCGGCCAAAACAAAATATCAGCGCAATGAGATACTGGAGATTACCAACACAATACTTTCGCTGACAGCCGGAACGAAGGAATTTAAAGCCAGATATCGTGACATATATCGTACTTCAAGACTAAGCGGTGCCGAATTGATGAATTTGGTACGCATACCTACCTTATGGCAAAGGTCTGAGGACTTAGAGGTTATAAGACGTATTCATAAACTGGAGATAGGACAGCGGACATTGAAGGACGGTGAATTTGCTTCGGGAATTAAATGCGGTACGATATATCATCCGATGCAGGAGCGAGATGTGTATCTAAGTATGAATCAGCTCCGTAAGCATATGTTTATCACCGGGCAAACAGGATCGGGAAAATCCAGTGCGGCAGAGGAGATGATTAAAGATATCATACATAAGAAAGTGAAGGGAGATAAGCATGTTCCCGGACTGACTTTTTTTGATCCGGCCGAAACAAGTGCATTGGGTGTAATTGATATACTACTGAAGCTTGAGTCTGAGGGTTATGATATATCGAGAGTGAAAGAGATGATACACTACATCGACTTCAGCTATGACGATTGTATATTTCCTATTTCATTATTGAATAAGGATATACCGCCTACAGAAATTCTTGATTTTTTCAAAGCATTATTTGGGGACAGCGCCACTATCCAAGTAGATCGTCTTGTGACAAGTGCCATTAATGCGTTAATTATAGATGATTTGGAGCATACGATTGCAGATGTGCCGGCACTGTTTCAAGATGAGGGCTTAAGACAAGCGCTGCTGATGCGATTAAATAAAAACATTTATGCAGAAGATGTGAAAAGCTTTCTGAATCGTAAGTTTAATCAGCAGCAGATTGAGCCTATTTTAAATCGTACCGATCCGTTTTTGAATACAGATAAGAAAAAGCTCATGTTTGGAATGACGAGTCAATATGACGGACTTAGAAAAATCAAAAATTGGATCGATGAGGGTCATATTATTTTATTCAATCTAAAAGGCTTGAATAACAATGATAATCGTATTATTGTCGGATATATAGCCTTAAAATATTATTTATTCGGTCTGCAGCGAAATGATAACGCATTGCTTCATTTGACTTTTATGGATGAAAGTCACAAGCTGCAGTTTGAAATACTGCAGCGGTGGCTGGCTGAGTTAAGGAAAAGCGGTTTAGCACTGGTACCCATGACACAGTATTTGGACCAGTATAATCCGGATTATCTACAAGCACTCTTAGGCAATGTCGGCACAAAGATTACTTTCAGACAGGGCGATGATGCTGCACGTAGGCTTGTGAATAACTTACCCGGTAAATTAGAACGAGAAAGCTTAAAGCGGTTGCCCGACATGAGAGGCTATGTGAGCACAGAAGATGGGAAAGTGAATAAATCGGTTTTGATTCAAGTTTCGCCGCCATATCGTTATACGGATGGAAAAATCGTTCCCTATCCCGATCCTAATAATACCGCAACAAATATAAATATCAAAAAGAACAGAGAGTTTGCGCGATCATTGATGAAGCGTGATTTTATGAGCAAGCAAGAGGCCGAAAGAATCGTTTTTTATAAGCATTTTGCGAAAGAGGATCAGCTGCAGACAGAAATAGAATTATTAGAGGAAGGTGATGCACTTTGGGACGAATAAAATATTTTGTTTACAGCGTATCAAAAATATTTCCGTATAAGCATCGAAAGCCGTTTATTATTATATCGGGTATATTAGGTATGCTGATATTTATGGATTTTATGATTCAAGTGAGCGGTTCGGTATATTTGATTTCATTAAAAACAGAAATCAATGAGCTGATGTCAATGCTGTTAAAAAATGATACGATGCCGGTGTTTATACTTTTTGTATGTATTTCCTTGGGATATGTGGGTATGAAATACTACAAGAGCTTAAAGATGTCGATATCTATCGGTTACTTGATTATATTGATATTGGCAATTTTGCCTATGTTACTGGGAGCCTGATTATGGGGAATAAGAATTATCCTGTGATTAATGCAGATGATTTAGATCTTTTCGTAAGGATTGCGAAGCATGGCTTTGTTGATATGGATTATATCTATCGGTTTGCTTATAGGGGAAGGAAAAAGCGCACGAAGGATGAGCGCTTACTGCAGCTTGAAAGGTATAAGTATTTGTTGATCAACCGAACCTTTATTCCGCCGGATTATACCGTTAATTATCGGATCGGATATAAAATTATTGCGTTGGGTAAAGCGGCTATTGAGCTGTTGGCCGATTATGATATGCAGGCAGCGGATCATGCCGCCGGCATAAAGATTTCCAGTCCGTATCGCATGTATCATCAGGTTCAGGTTTCAACCATATGCGATATTCTGCAGCAGAAATATAATGAGTCTGATCGTTCGAATTGGGAAGTGGTACAAATATTAAACGAAAAAGAGGCTTATATTGATGATACAGGAAATCAGCCGGATGCTGCACTGATATTTAAAAGCAAGCAATCGCAAGGGAATGCTATCATGGTATTTTTAGAAATCGAGCGATCCTATGCGAGTAATGCGTCATTGATCAGGAAGCTGAATGGTTATGCTTTATCAATCAGCAAGAAGCTTTATACTGGTAGAATAAGCTATAATTTGGTTGAGCAGCGTGTCCTTTTTGTAACTCAGACAAAGCTGCAACAGGAAGCGTTGCTGTGCAAGCTGAAGAAATTGGATGCTCACGGTCTGCATTTATATGTTAGCAGCTTCCAAGAGGTGGCTAAGACTCCTTTGGATCAGGTTTATACAGTGCCTTATGTTTTAGAGCCTAAATTCAGGCTGCTGAGTAAATATCCGGATCTTAGTTTAGAGAATGTTTAAAAAATCTTTTAGTATTGCGCTTTTTATAAATGAGCTGTAAAATAAGTGTACATAGTTTAAAAATGAATTTGGGAGAGTCGGTATGCTTATAGAATATAGTTTTGATGATCTTAAGAAGTTTCTTGAAACAAATGCTTGCCAAAACAAAGAGATTTTGGCAGGGTTTGATATTTTTAAAAGTGCTGTTTCAGTATTTGATCCTATCTTTAGTGAAAAAGGGTTCTCGGATACTATAAATATACTTAAGAATTTAAACAATATAATTTCATTAGGACGGAATATATATAATTTTGTTTTGAAACAAAAAAATACATATTTTTTAATAAGACTTGAGCAGATTAAAGCAGCTTATGCTTTGATTTGTTATACAGCATATTTTGATGTACTTCACGATATTTTGCCTACATCTATTTTAAAGGATGTCAAACAAAATGAAAATAGTTATATGGAAGCAGTTTCACTCAATAGTATTACGTGTATTATATACTATGTTGATTCTTTTACTTCATTTGCAAATATAAGTGATCATCTTTTAAGTCTATATGAAATGACAACAAAACGAATAATCCAAATTTTAAAATCTTATCTAAATGAAAAAACAGAAGTTGACGTAGAAGAAGTTTTACAATCATTGCCGGAAAAAGCCGTTGAACAATATAAAGCGCAGTATTTTGAATTGACTGTCAGGTTTAATGATTTTTTCAAATATGCACAATTAAACAACTTCATAGGTGTAAATGAAGAAATCAAACAAAATAGAAAACTCATAGATGAAATGCTGGCTAATACAGAAAAAATTGATGTTGGATTAGCGAACTTAAAAGAATCTTTGAGTATGCAAAGTAATAATTATAATAAAGCACAAACTCAAGATATCGTTAAAGAACTAAGGGTTACGTATACTGGGGTGACTGATCAACCTTTAGTTACTGAGGAAGATTTAGGATTAAGCGATGAGAAGGGAAATGTTGAATTTCCTACTAAAATAAAAGCCTTTATTCCGCAGTTATGCAAATGTATCATATATAATCAAAAGAATATGAACCCTGAATCAAACTTATTATGGGAAGAATGTAAAACTATTAGAACAATAGATAGTTATTTCTTAGAGTATTTCAACTCATTAACGAGTGTTGATTATCCTTTGATAATATTGGGAGATCCCGGTAGTGGCAAATCTTTGCTAACTCAAGTTTTAACTACACAACTTATGGAAAGTAATTTTATAGCAATCCGTATTCCTATGCAAAACATAAATGTTGAAGCAGAAATAGGGACTATTATTGAAACTCATATAAAACAAGTTACAGGGAGAGACATAGTGGGTGGTTATGGTACGTTTGCTGCACAACTCAACGGCAATCCTATTACCATATTTTGGGATGGCTTTGATGAATTGCTCCAAGCTCAAGGGAAAGTATTAAATGAATATTTATGTAAATTGCATAATTTTCAGACGGCACAAAAAAATTTGGGAAGGCCGGTACGAATTATTGTAACAAGCAGAAAGACTTTTTTGAGTAAAATTAAGATACCTATGAAATCTGTAATTATTAATTTAATGGGATTTGATTCCTACCAAAAAACAGCGTGGATAAAGGAATGGAATGAAATCAATAGCAATTATTTTAATACTTATCAAATCAAGCCTTTTGCCTTGCCGATTGAAAATAAGTTAGATAATATATGTGATCTAGCTAAACAACCTTTGTTACTTTTGATGTTGGCTTTATATGATTCAGAGAATAATGATCTTGTAAATCAAAAGGCTATGAATCGCAATGAATTATATAATAATCTTATCAGACGTTTTATAAAAAGAGAGTGTTCTAGAATCATTAAGGATTTTTCGTACAGAGATGAAATAGAAAAACAGAAAATAATTGAAAAAGAAATGAACATATTAGGTATAATTGCAATAGGAATGTTCAATAGAAAAGAAAACTCTATAACCACAAAACAATTAGAACAAGATTTAAAATTATATGATATACATCGTGATTACGGAAAATCTATAAATAATATATTAGAAGAATCCGAGGCTATATTTAGCAAGTTCTATTTTATACATTCAATAAAAACGGAAGTTAATATAATCGAAAAGGGAGAGAAAAAAACATGCGTATATCAGTTTTTACATAATACTTTTTGTGAATTCTTGATAGCTGACTTCATTCTCAAAAGTCTTATTGAAGTAATTGCTTTAGTGGATGAATCAGAAAATATGATTTGGTGTGAGGCAAAAACTGAACTCAATGACTATAATCACGCATGGGTTAATTGTATCATAGATGTTCCTTTATATACTCAACCTGTTATTTTAGAAATGATGGTAGAGCATTTGCCTTTGGCTGTATATAATTATAATTTACAGAGTTCACACAATAATCTTTCGGAAGATGTTTTTAAGAAAAAACTAATGCTATTCGTTAAGCATCAGTTAAAAATGGTATTAACAACATCAAACATACCGGTATCGATGCTTGACAATAAAAGATACAATAAAAGTAATTCACTTCTTGATTATATTGCTGTTTTTTCATTAAACTTAGTTATATTAGCATCTAATTTATGTGAGAAAGGGTTTGAATTTATTGAAACTGATTATATAGAAAAAGAATCTAAAGTCATGATGCCTTGGAACAAATTGATAGGCATATGGAAGGCAAGTATTCATTATAATGACCTTATTGGTCTTTCAGCGGTTTTAAGAACTAAGAGAGAAAATTCGGTTGTACTTCTTACTGGCATGAATGATAAAAATTCAAACGATTCACTTTTTCAACCTGTTGAATCGTTATTGAAAATTTCAAACACTCTGTCTGATAGCTTGATGATAGGATTATTAGGAGTTCATACTGATAAATTTGAAGAAATAATCGAGTCAGACTATGGAATGATATGTAAAGAAATGATTGATATAGATATTAATATTTATTTTTCGTATATTTTTAATAAATTAAGGAATAAAGTTTATACAATCACACCTAAGCAATCAAAATTAATGGAAGCTCGCGATAATTATGATCAAATAAACGAAATGCTGCTTTGTATAGTGAGTAGTAAGAGCATTGATCACGCTCAAAATGGTATTGTTGTTACACTGTTGAATATAATTGAAACCTGCGTTTATAAAAACCTTTTATATACCGTAACAAGGAAAAGCATATTGATGTATATATGTAAGTTAATGAAAACGCACGATTCATACATGTTTAATAATGCTTACCATTTAATGAATCTTTTGACAAAGAATAACCTGCAGTTGTTTGTTATAGTGCGTAACAATGCAGCCTATTGGAACGACATAGGGTACTGCTTAAGAATAATTCAGAATTCTTATAAATTTAAAGATTGGTTGACTAATTATACGTATCGCAACGAGTATAATTCGTATGAATTGGCTTTGCTTAATTCTTTTGAGATGCTTCATAAAGCAGATAAAGCTAGCAAAAAACATGCTATACTGAGCAAATTTGATGTAAAAGATTTAAAAATTTTAGTTAAAGCTAATCCTACCTTATTGTCAGATAAAATTTTGCTAATGATTAAAGAAAATATAGTAAATAAAGTAGATCTAATTTATATTATAAATCTATATTTAACTGAATATGAGAATGAACAACAAAATGTTGAAACTGTTTTCATTGGGCTGCAGGTAATGATAAATACAGTTGACATTGCATTATTTGTTGGAAATGGAGTCATGGTTGATAAAATTTTCACTTTAATTAATGAACAGTTATTACATCACGACACATCCTTTTGGTATCTTTCTTTTTTAGAACCAAAATTTATGATTAATCTTATAGATCGATTTTCTGATAGGCTTAGGGATAAATTCACTACTCCGATAAACTGGGATATATATGAATTCGCTTGTAAAAATTATAAATTAAGTAATGTAATTTTATATGTTAGATTATATCTTGTTATCGCAAAAAATAAAATATGTAGAGGAGACTGTCTTGATTCGTTTTCTAAAGTTATTAATAATTTTATAAAATATCAAGGGTTTGATAAGTCTCGATTGGATTCAGAAGAAATTGAAGTGCTGCAGGGGTATTACCAAATTATTGATAATGCTGACAAACAATAAAAAACACTTGTCAAAGTGTTAAAATAGTATATAATATAAGTGAAAGCAGAAATGCTGTGAGCTGGTAATCATCCTTTGTTCGGAAAAACTTGGCGGATGATTACTTTTTCTTTATCAGTTCTATCGTTTCCTTTATAATTGTTATAGTTAAGAGGATCAGATATAATGTTAAAAAATCCATAATACCGCCTCCTTTTTCAGCTTGGAAAAGGAGTGATAGACTGCTTTAGCCACAGCACTCTACCTTCAGGGAATACTATATCATAGTTATATATTTTTGTGAATTGAATTAAAGCTGAAAATTTAAAAATAGGTTCGTAAAAGTACAACATTTATTGACTGGAGATTCTCTATGAAGTAATATAATCATGCGAATATTCTTTGAATATTCTAAAACCATCCCTAACCGGCACATCAGTGCGTCGATTTGCAGGAATATCGACTCATAAAGCCTGTATAAAAGCCATACAGTGTCAATAAGCTACGAAAGCAGTATGATACCGTATGGCTTTTTATATTGTCGTTATTTTCTTAAATCTTTGCTGTTAAAACTTAAAATAACTTTGTTTTCATCATCTACAAAAGCGAGATGAGTATTAGTTAATTCACCTAATTTGATTAAATCATCTACATTGAATATATCTTTTTTTTGTTTTTGAAACATAGCTTGTCTGGAAATACCTAAATATTCATAGTATTCTTTATTTTTCTTACCGGCAAGAGCCAGCATTGCCTTTATTTTATCTGTTTTCATCGACATATCCCCCTTTCGCAATAAAGTATAACATGATTTAAGTATCATGAAAAGATACAAATGATTGATAATTGAAATTGAATATTGACAATAGTAAACTAATAATATACAATCGTTGTGTAATTATGTTATAGGTTAAGACTGAATATTAAAAGGGGTCTAGGCTAGAAAGGGAAGTAAAATGAAAAAATATGGATTTTTAAATGGAGTAGAATTTTTTGGAATTGATCAGGAAGAATTAGAGAGAGCTGAAAGAATAATTTCTGAAACTCATCAGGAGGGCAAGCATACTTATCGGGAATGCTTTTATGAATGTTTTCATGAAACGCAATCAACTTATATGAAGTATGTGAGATCACCACAGACGTTGGCTGATATAGAAAATTGCAATCGTATATTTGTGTTAGCAGATGAGCTGCCGTATGATACAATAGCGGATCTTTATATCGAAGATATCACTGCAAGACAAGTTAAGCAGTTAAAAAGGGATATTGAGCAGCACAATCAGGAAGTAAAGAGACCAAAGAAAATTAAGACTAATGGCGAGTTATCACACAAGCGGCTGAATAATATTTTCTGTTGGATTGATATAGTGTTTAAATTCGCATATGATAAGGGATATGTTAATAAAGAATTAATTGATAATATCAAGCTAACATCTTTTAAAGGCGCTGTTGAAACAAATAAATATGTTAAACGTAATTTTTTAACTGTTGGAGAATTTAATAAATTCATCCAATCGTTTGATATAAATTCGTCAAATATTTTTTCGATGAATTATAAAAAGTTGAAGCAAAAACAAGGAATAGAGAAGTCTGAATACATAGTTTTTAAGTGTCTCCTTTATAAAGCATTTTTCTACATGGCTTTTTATAGCGGGCTGCGCAAAAGTGAACTAAGGGGCTTGAAGTGGTGTGATTTATTATATCCCGATGTCACAGGGTTACGGTCAGTAATTGTAGAAAAGCAATATAGTGATAAGTGTACTTCTTATGTAAATAAAAATGACTATATAAGAAAGCCTAAAACCAAAAGCAGCATCAGGCGATGCTATTTGCATCGATCCTGTAGCAAAGTGTTACATGATTTATCTCTATATTTAATTTCAAGAAAAATCTATGAGGAAACACAATTTATATTTGCGGATTTTTATGTTAAAGACTTTAAACCGATACCGGCAACAAACATAGATAGGCATTTTGAAAAAATATTAAAAGAAACAGATATTATAGAAAATAGTATTGATTTTAACGGAGAGCAGCGGAAAATAACAATACATGGCTTGCGTCATGCAGCTTGTACAATGCTGCTTGAAAAAGGTATGCCGATTCAGGAAGTAGCACGTTTTCTTGGACACAAAAACACTCAAATGGTAGAGCGGGTTTACCGGGAGTTTATTGATGTTAATGAAATGAGTGAAGATAGGATCAAGCAGGGGGCCAAATATTTTATGTAGATGCTTTGCCGAGGTGACTAAAGAAAATAAGGTTGTACTTTTATGTTGCATAATCCGTTAGAACGTGTTATAATCGTCTTGCGAGGATGGTTATCAATTAATAACCACAGTAGTACACGGGTTCGAATCCCGTACGCGTCACCAATTTGCTTGCAACAGGAACATGTGTTTCTGTTTTTTTGTTTCTAAAAACATACAAAAGTCGATGTATTGGGACTTTTTGACACTCATGAAGTGAATACATGTAAAACTTCGTACACCTTTTTCAGCGAATGTAAAAACACATTTTGAGACTTTTCCGATTTTGGAGAAGTTTTTTTCATGTGCAACGCTGAAAACAAAACGAAATACATTTCTTTCAAAACTAAAAAAGGAGTTGATAGTAAAATGAAAGTTTGTTCTGCTTTTCTGGTTGGATTTAAGCTTGCGGTTGAATATTTCAATCAGATAACGAAAATTAAGCAATATGCGAAAAGGAAACGTAATCAACGTGGATGACAAAGTGAAGCTTGCCGGATTTATCATCGGCATAATCTTTGTGGTATTTGTGGAACTTGTGGAATGTCAACGTGAGAAAGGAGCGAAAGCATGAGTAAAGAAAGCACGACAAAAACAAAAGAGCCGACAGACGCATTGAAATCACTTCCCGAAGTGATGGGAGATGCGGTACTTCATTCTACAAAGTATTGTAATCTTTTAAAACAATGCAGGATTGACGGTGAACATCCTGAGGAGTATTTTGCGTTGGAGGAAATACTAATCAAGGACAAAAACAGAAAGGAGTTACGCTTTGCCTATTACCATCGCATGTTGGATCGAAGCTGTACGAAAAAGGATTTTCGCTTAGTACCGAGATGTACGGACATGACGGAACTGCAATTCATTCAGCTGATTAAGAAAGCGATTGAAACGAATTTCTTTTCCGATGAAATGGTAAAGTATTTAAAAAATGCCTTGAAGTAGGCAGGTGTTTTACATGAGTCCATTACATATATTCATGTAATGAACTCTTTTTTTTAATGTCTTTATAAACAGGTAAGTCATGAAGTCATCCAAGCGGAAGGGGGTGATAGAAAAGAATTATAATGATTTTTAATCCGAATATTTTTAAAAAGAAAGCAGGTGTAAAAAATGGAAAACGATCTGAGCGTACTGAAAGCATTTTATGAAATGAAATCGGCATTCGGTCAAGCAATCTATGAAAAGAAACAGGAACGAAATCTTACGTACCTAAAGCTTGAAGAAATGTGCAACAT
This sequence comes from Erysipelotrichales bacterium, assembly GCA_910576855.1. Taxonomy (GTDB): domain Bacteria; phylum Bacillota_I; class Bacilli_A; order Erysipelotrichales; family Erysipelotrichaceae; genus C-19. The sequence continues at coordinate 5,006 of CAJTJP010000034.1, read as the reverse complement.
CAGTCATAATTATCTTTCGGATATTGTGCATGGCATTGTCAACGTAAGTATGATGTCGATGGTTAAAATTGCACAAGGATTGGAAATGCCGTTGAGTGAATTATTTGTACGTGCCGATGAAATAATAAAGGAAAGATATGACAAAAGCATATTAAAATAACTTTTCCTGTTTGCTTCAAAGGTGCGGTAAATGCGGTAGCATTAAAGTTGTGCGTGTATTTAAAAAAGAATGATGAAATACGAATGCTCCTTAAATAACAAAAAGAATAAGAGGTGTACAATGTGTGTATAATGCTGAAACAACTATTGCTTACTGATTGTCTTTGCTTTTAAATAATGAAGTAATTCCAGTTGGTCGCTTTCATGCCAGTTTTTTACTTGAATCAAATAAGATTGAATTTCTGAATAAATGGTGTTTTCATCAGTGTCATTCAAAGAATTGAAAAAGTAAGTAATATCTACGCCCAACACCTCACAAATTTTAAGTAAGTTTTCAAAGGATGGATTGGAGCGTTCTTTTTCAATGTCATTCAGAAATGAACAGGAAATATTGCATTGTTCAGATAAAGTTTTTTGTGTCATACCTTTAGCGGTACGTAAAGCTTTCAGTTTGTTTCCAATATACATAGCACACCTCTTTTAATTACGTAAATAACGTATTTTGCATTCTTTCATTATACACACAATATATAATAAATCAATAAAATACGAATGAAAATGAAATGATGAGCCGTCATAATACGATAATTACGTAGAAATATGTTGAAATATACGGAGATTACGTATATAATGTAAACGAAGGAGGTTTGTGATGAATGTAGGTAAAAGGATAAGGGAACTTAGAAATAAAGGAGGAATGACACAAAAGGAATTGGCAGAAAAAGCAGAAATCAGTACCTCTTATCTTTGTGATATTGAGGTTGGCAGAACAAATCCCTCATTGAAAACCTTAGAAAGAATAAGCAAAGCGTTTGGAATAACGGTAAAAGAAATAATTTAAAAAGAAAAGGAGAAAATTATATGAGTAGAAATTCAGTACCAAGTCCAAAAACATTTGAGAGTGAAGAATTAAAGAATTTATTGACAAAAACATTACATCGGAGTGCTTTCAGTGTTGATTCATATTTAGTAGACGGAAAAGTAGTTTGTCATGGCAAATATTATGACTATCGCTTAATAAGTAGTGGAAATGAAATAAAAATTCATCCAAAATGGAATCAAACTTGGTTTCTATGTGTGCTTGGGTGTGCAATTTTCGGTTTGTTTTTGATTTTGCCATTTATCGGCGTAGCTGTTCTTAGCATGCTTGGCAATTCAGAATATTCGGATTTTAAACGTGTTCTTAAAGATTCCGTTTATAATGATAGTAATTATCAAAAAGAAACGAATCAAAATGGAGCAGATCCTCTTGATCAACTTCAAAAATTAGCTGAGTTAAAAGAGAAAGGTTTAATTAGTGATGTCGATTATGAGAATAAAAAAGCAATGCTCTTGGAAAAAATGAAATAAAAGCAATTATATGAATAGTAAAGTGAGGAGAATTAATAATGAAAAGAATATTGATTTTTTCTTTGTTTTGCGTTGCTATAAGTCTGTTTTGTGTCGGATGCAGTAAATCGGGTGCCAAGAATAAAGACACGACAGGAAAAAGTCAAAACGGAACCGGTGTGGAAGTTGAAAGCTCTATTATAAGTTGGGCAAATATGAAAATAGATAATCCTGATTTGAATTTAACGGAAGATCAAATTGAAGTATTAAAATACTTTGATACAGATTATTTTAGAGTATCTGATTATGATAATTTACAACGCTATCCTAGTGTTTATGAAAACGCTCAAATTGTATTTCCATGTAAAGTAACCAAAACAATAAGGTCTGATAATGATTCTTATGAATTACTTGTGTCTATGATTGGGCATGATGGTAGTGATGATGAGAATTTAATTATTATTTCAGGAAAGCAACAAGAGCCAAGATTGATTGAGGGGGACTTTATAAGTGTGTATGGACGCTATCAAGGGATAAAGCAATATGATATTGATGGTACATCATTAACCAAACCAACAGTAACAGTAAATAAGATAAATGAATATTTTTACGCAACAAATAGCGAAGCACCACGTTATAGTTTTGAAACTATTAATACTGTCGCAAAAGCAATATTTGGAACTGATATAAAGTTGAAAGAAGAAAAAGCCGATGTGGATTATGCATTTGGAGAAATGTATATTCCACAAGACCATTATTTCTTAATAACACCTAATAATCAATCGAATGCTAATTTTTCCAGTTTTGAAATTACGTCAGTTTACCCTATGGTGCGACGCACTCCTGATCCAAATACTGAGACAATGAAAGAATTTCATGTTTCCGCGGATTTTGAACATTATATCGTTTCAACATTTGAACAGTCAACAAAAATGCTTTACTTAGAATATTATGACCGAAATTTTGAAAAGATCTGGGGCAATGAGTATAGTAATGTTGATACAATACCATACGATTATACAGCAAATGAAATCTATCTGGTAGTGGATAACGATTTACATATTATTGATACAAAAACAGGCGAAGATAAGCAAGACACTATCATGGTTGGAGAAAAGGTTAAAGTTATTATGACAGATGATGGCGCAATTCTAATAGGTAAGGGAAATAAAGATAATGTTATGAAGGTAGATGGCACAGGAAAAACAATATGGAAAACCAGTGTCGATATAGAAGTGACTGATTGTCCAATGATACAAATAGTAAATGGAAATATAGTAGCATCATTAGCTAGTTATAATATAGATTCCGAAGATAATTCTTTTCAATCAGGTAAGAGCAAGCTCGTGGCAATCGATAAAGATGGTAAAATAATACAAGAATTTTTCGATTGGGAATATGATAGCAGTATGATGTATTAAGTAAAACTGATGCATTAATATGTAAGTATTATGATTTTTAAATAATTACATATTTTGATGTCAGCTATATAGATTAGGAAATCGCTGCTACTTCGGAAAAGACGGTTCACAGTCGAATGCTTCGGCAATCGTTCTTGCTGTAATGGTTCTTGGATTGTTGGGATTTGTGGTAATCAAGAAAAAAGCCAAGGAATAAAACGAAATTTGAGATAAACCAATCGCGGTTTATCTCATTTTTTTAATGGTAAAACAAAGGAGCAAATAGATGAAAAACAGATACATCACAAGAAAGGTGCATAATAAAATCCCTTTGGATATTCAAATCATTCTATGGGGAATTTGGGGTCAACATAGTGTTGATCGTAACGGAAATGTAGATTGGCTGCAGGTGTTTGAAATCAAAGTAAATGATGATGAATATATCATCAAGCATTGGAGTGAACAGCCTAAGTATTCACATGAGAAACACATTCCGAAAAAGTATTTGTCTGATGTTGATGAATGTAAGCTATACATCATTGATGACGATGAATATGCTACAATGCTGTTTCCTGATGAACGATAAGCGAAAACCAGCCATTCCACTATACATAATCAAAGCGTGAAAAATGATACGTCAATAAAGTCAAGGTAAATAGCTGCCTTGGCTTAAATTTTACCCTAAAACACAAGAAAATAAAGATAGGTGATGAAAAGTACACCTTGAATGTAAACCGTGCAATAAAGCATAAAAAAGGAGCTTTTAAGCATAGTCTAAGCTGGATAAACTATCCAGTTTTCTAAGATCCTCTATGATCCAGTAAGAAAGGAAATGATACAAATGGAAATCACGAATAAAAACAAAGAACAGGTACTAAACCACTTGGCGCAAATCGGTGCAATCACATTAAAAAATCATGTGCAAGAAACATTGGAAATCAACGAAAAGGAGTACCCTGTGGGGAGTGAATACGGAACGGACAAAGGATACGGAGCGAGACTGTTTCTTATAAAAGACGTGAAACAGCTGATACAGGTGAAAGAAACACATTCACTGTGCGGATTAGTTGCTGAGCATGAAAACATCATACATGAGGATAACGGCATGATTGGAATGTTCGTACTATACATGATGGGTGATGACAGTGCGATAGCCCTATTTCTGATTGAATGATAATAAATGACGGCAGGTGTTAAACCACCTACCATCATTTTTTTTAGGTTTATTTTATATTTTGTTCAAGCGTTGGAATTGCAGTGTCAATTTTAACGACAATATTTATTTATTATTGCATTTAATCTGTTGTAACGAAGATTATTATCAGAATTAGCTGCATGTTTAACTGTAATTTCAAGTCCACCAGGTACAAAATTAGCATTATATATCTGATCGCTGAAATATTCCTTTATTACAGCATAAACTTCCTCTGCGTATTGCGTTTCTATATAATAAGTGTTTAACAAAGAAACTTTAACATTATCATCTTTATAAATTGCACTATGGATATCCATTCTTATTTTTTCATTGTCTCTTAATATTAAATATGTGCCGTCGAATGAAAAACTATCATTTCTAGGGTCATTTAATATTCTAGATAATGCAGAAGGATTAAACGTTGGATCTGTATCTCCAAATAGTTTATTATATTCTGCTATTATATTTTCTTGCTTTCCAACATGAATCCACCCCTTATTTTGATGAAGCATATTGATGATATTTTTTTTCTTTCTTCTATCTTACTTGTCGTGTCATGCTTATTTTGCTTTTTCATTTTCATAATCTCCTTTGATTTTTGATTTTAAGTTTTTGATAATATTTCAATAAAATTTGAAATAAATGCGACTCTTTCATTAAGGAAGTCTTAGGGGTAAAAAATTATATCAAAAATAACCGATTAAATCAAGGGCAAAAAAGAGGGGGATTTCAAGTGTATGATTCGAAAATGATAATGTCTTAATGTAACGAAATTGATTTTGTCCTAAAGTATGTTATAAAATAAGACCTCATGAGAAAGAGAGGTCATTATGAGAAAGGTTGATCTTAGAATGAATGAACAATTAAAGTATGATGTTATCAAAAAGCTTGTGGATTCTAATGGCAATAAGAAGAATGCTGCG
>CAJTJP010000033.1 GCA_910576855.1 Erysipelotrichales bacterium | reverse complement strand
GATTTAGTTCATTATATTTGCTGAGATTGCCCGAATCGACAGTGTAGCTGTGCCAAGCACCGTCTGTGTAAGCGATATTTGCCGCAAAGTGTATCTTATCCTTATACATAGTCGCATACGGTCGAAGTGCAGTTTTGAAAATCCCGTAACCAAACGGCTCTCCTGTAGTTTTATTAAAAATATAATCCGGCTCCCCCCATATAACATCCTCGGAAGCTACCCCTAAAATACTGCCGGAACTTCCCGCACAGCCTTGTACCAATGTAGCGACATCGCTTCTCCATACCGTTTCCCAATAAATTCCCCGATCATTTAAAAAATACATAGGTGCAGCACCACCGGCACCACCGCAAGCACAAGCACGATCCGTGATATTTAATCCTAATTCCCCACCGTTTTTGACTTCCTGATAATTCGGAATAAAAAAATCTCTAGACAATAAATTTATCTCATTCGCTGCTTTCACAATCTTACTCACTTCATTATCCAACATTGTATTCGGACATATCCACGCTGCAACATTTTCATTGGAACCTGTAGGTTCTGTTAAGAAACACCCGATAGAAGGATTATATTTGGCAATCTCATTCACTATCGGCTTACTGCTCATTAACACATAGCTTCCGTTATTATCATTATTCCCGATATCCCATACAATTTCTTTGTTATTATACTTTCCTAAAACAACCTTTGATCCTTTCGGTAATTGAAATGCAGGTGCTGATTGTGCTTTTAAAGTATTCAACAAGCTGCTATTGGCATAGATATAGGATACTGTTGATAATCCTATTATCATTATTAATGCTGTGATTATTTTCTTTAACATATAGACGCTTCCTTTCTTTTATGTCTATAAATGTTAGACAATACGAAACAGGTGTTTTTAGTTAAAATGCCTGTTTTTCTATTCAGAAACATATATTTCAATAAAATTTTCTTATCTCTCTTTAAGTCTACCTTAATAGACTTTTTTATTGAAATGTATCTATCTGATACCTCTATCATTCGTAGTTTATAACAGCTATGCTTAATATTGATAAGCTGATATAAATCATTAAGCATGTACTATCTCCGCTATTAGCAAGGAATCTTTATCTTATCTCCCCTCGCAACAGACTTATTTTCATCTGTCACAGAAATCGTACCAACCAACAACTTTTTTATCACGAAGCATCTCTCCTATCATTCTCGGTATACAAGGCCGTCATTAAATAAATCGTTTATATCCCTTATTTAGGCTTTCAAATGAATTATAGACAGATAAAAACAATCAGTTATTCTTAAGACATACTACTCCATCACCTACTGTGAACGGTTAAGTTTCAATAAAGTTCGTTAAAATAACAAAAAAATGACAAAAAATATTATTTTTTATACCTATATAATATCACATAAGAAAGTTATAAACAATTAATAATACTTTATATTATATAAAACAGTAAAAAAACAGGAAATATTTTACTTTTCCTGTTTTTGATTGAAGTTATTTTCCAAATATCTTGCCATGCTTGCGTACTCACCGCCGTAATCATTTAAGACTTGAACCAATGCTTTATATTCATCATCAAAGCTGTTATTGTTGAATACGCTGTCATATACAGCACCGTAAGCCTCACGTGCATTACTGATTAATTTTCCGCGATAAGTAAACTCAGGAAACGCCGGTGCGCTTGATGCTTGAGTATCCTCTTGATAAGAATAATCACTTGTATTTCTACGATCGATAAAGTAATAGGCTGTACTTATTGCCCCCACGACAAGGGTAGCGGAAAGAATCGCTTGAAGCATCGGTTTTTGATGAAGCTTGAATCGAAAAACAGAGGCTTCAGCTACTGCGCCTGTTGTAATTAATCCTGTATCGGTAATTCGTTTCGCAAAATAAACTGCCAACAATGCCTCTAAACCAACACTGTCAAAGTTCAGATAAATCTGTTCCTGTTCAAGTGTAGCCTCAATAATCTTTCGCAGCTCTTTTTTCGCCACACTTAAACGACTTTTCACTGTACCCTCGGGTATTTCAAGCTGCATTGCGATTTCAGCCATGCTGAGTCCCTCATAATACTGCAGAGTTAATACATCACGATAGATATTCTTTAACTGCTTCATACAGCCGTCCAATATCTCCTGATTGCACAGATAATTAAAGGCCTGCTTCGGATTCATATAAACTCGCTGTTCCCGCTGTCGATATAATACCTGTTCCTCGTGTTGATTCAATAAACAATCACGCTGTTTTTCATAATGCCTCGCAATCTTTGACAATACAACTTTATTTAACCATGATTTAAAATACTTCGGCTCTTTCAACTGTGAGATTGATTTCTTGACCTCAATAAAGGTTTCTTGAACAATATCCGATGTATCCGCCTGATTTTCCATTTTCGGTAATGCGATATAATAAACAAGCTTTTCATATCGTTTTACTAATTCCTCAAAGGCGGCTTCATCTCCTTGTTGAACACGTAATACAAGCTCCTCTATATTCCATTCATTGTTCATTATCATCAACCTCATTTCCTTTTCATTATATAACTTAAAAAGCACAAATGTAAATATATTTTAGAAAGATTTTATCATATTTTATGATTTTGTATAGTGAAAAGCTTAAAAAAACAGGATGAATACATAAAAAAGTGATTGAAACAAGCGCTTCAATTCTTCATTTGATAATAAAAAAAGACCGGTTTATTTCGCTTTGAAGTGCCGATCCTTTCTCACTGTTATACAACGCCGTGTATCATTGTCAGCGTTTTTTTGCCCACTTGGCATACAGTGTCTTATTTCCTGTACTGCCCTTAGTGATTTTTGTTACCTTCTTTTTACAAGCTTTATCCGAATACCAGCCCTTAAAGGTATAACCTTTTCTTGTCGGACTCTTTAATGTAAACGTTGTGCTTGTTACCTTGTAAGAGGAAGCATTCTTTTTATTTTGCTTTCCGCCGTTTAATTTATATGTGATCTTATAGGTGTTTACCTTCCACTTTGCGTATAAGGTTTTTACACCGTTATTGCTTGAAACTAAGCCTTTTACTTTAGCCTTGTTTTTATATACGACCTTACCGCTTTTAGAGGTTGCCCATCCTGCGAAGCTATAGCCCTTCTTTTGGAATGTGTTGCTTCTCAGTGTACAGGTCGAGCTGTACTTGCAGGAAGTATCTGACATTTTGCCTTTGGTAGCGCCGTTTTTATTGTAGCGAACCTTATAGGAATTCACAGACCACTTGGCATACAGTGTTTTATTTCCTGTACTGCCCTTAGTGATTTTTGTTACTTTCTTTTTCAGAGCTTTGTCGGAATACCAACCCTTGAAGGTATAACCCTTGCGAGTCGGATTTTTTAACGTAATCGTTGCGGTCGTTTTTGTATATGTGCTCGGATTACTGCTGCTGTTTTTACCGCCGTTTAATTGATAGGTCAGCTTATATTTCGGTGCGGTCCATTTCGCATATAAGGTTTTGTTGCCAATGCTTCCCTTTGCGATCTGCGTTACCTTTGTTTTATAGCCGCTGTCGCTGTACCATCCGCCGAAGCTGTAACCGCTGCGGGTCGGATTTTTCAAGGTAATCGTTGAGGTTGCGATCGTATAGCTGCTTGGATTGCTTGCATTTTTACCGCCGTTTAACTGATAAGTGATCTTATAGCTGATCGGAGACCATTTCGCATAGAGCGTCTTATTGCCGCTGCTGCCCTTGGCGATCTGTGTTACCTTTGTTTTATAGCCGCTGTCGCTGTACCATCCGCCGAAGCTGTAACCGCTGCGTGTCGGATTTTTCAAGGTGATCGTTGAGGTTGCGATCGTATAACTGCTTGGATTGCTTGCATTCTTACCGCCGTTTAACTGATAAGTGATCTTATAGCTTGTAGGAGTCCACTTCGCATAGAATGTCTTATTGCCGCTGCTGCCCTTTACGATCTGTGTGACCTTTGTTTTATAGCCGCTGTCGCTGTACCATCCGCCGAAAGTGTAACCGCTGCGGGTCGGAGTTTTCAAAGTGATGGTAGCGGTAGAGGACGTATAGGTGCTTGGATTCTCACTGCTGTTTTTACCGCCGTTCAGCTGATAAGTAATCTGATAGCCGTTGGAAATCCATTTCGCATAAAGCGTTTTATTTCCGCTGCTTCCCTTTGTGATCTGCGTTACCTTTGTTTTATAGCCGCTGTCGCTGTACCATCCGCCGAAGCTGTAGCCGCTGCGAGTCGGATTTTTCAAAATAACGGTAGCTCTGTCTGTTGAATAGCTGCTCGGATTGCCCTCGGCATTCTTACCGCCGTTCAATACATATTGAATCGTAAAAGTACCGTCGCTTCCGGTGCTGTGTTTTACGCCCTGCTCATCCGGTGATTTTTTGATGAGATACTGGATTCCCTTCTCACGCACACGACTGCCGTAAATGTAGCCGTTGCTTGTATCTGGTGTCGCAACAATTACATCGCTTCCGTCAACTAAGGAATATTTACGAATTTGTGTCGCTGTATTATAGTACAATTCCTTATTTTTCAAATATAATCCGCTGAAGGCTCCGCGATAGAACCTGCTTGGATCACCGAATACCATCCACTTTCCTAAATCGCTTACAAGCGCACTCTCTTTTCCGTTGTTTAAAGCAATAATTGAACCGCCGAAGCTTTCGGTATTACTGCGCAAATAATAAGCAGTTTGTCCGTCAAAATAAATTCTGCTGCCGATACCGCTCCAATAGGCGTCATCATACTGATTGTTGTCGCATACTAGATTTGTTAAATCCCAACCGCTGTGCTGATGATTTTCATCCTGCATCGCAGAATCACTCAATAAGAAATAATTATGAGCCACTTGCCCCAAACGATCCGTAACAGGATCATCATAGGTACAATCCACATGATAATAATCATCTTGAATTTTAACAATATTCCAAGCATGATTCATCGTATCACTGGCTGTTACATAGCATTCAATATCAAACTTGCTCATTAAGTAATAAAATGCGTAAGCATATGCCTGACATACACCGGTTCTGTTCATCAACAAACCGCCGCTGCGATAAGAATCCTCGGGAATAGTTTCTGTCGTATAGCTATCATAATCGTATTCATACTCATAAATCAAATAATCATGAATTGTCAAAGCCTTCTGTTCATCACTCATGGCATCATTGACCTGTGCCAGAATCTCGGTAAGCTCTGCATCAACGGAAGCAATATAAGCCTTTGTCTGATCTACAGTCATCGAATTGGTGATTTCAATGCTGGCATATTGATTATTCGTTAATGTATAATAGCAAGCGATATTGATTCCGTTGCTTATATACGGTGAAAAATAAGTCAAACGTCCGATCGGATTTGATTTATCAATCTGTAAATCTGAGATATCGATCGATTTCACACCGGAAAGCAGTGCCGCTTTGACACGATCCTCCAACTCCTGATAAAGCTGTGCTTCTGTGTAAGCACTTGCTCTGCTGAAGAAGCGTGCTTTGGGATGAGCGCTCGGCTCACCCTCGATGGCAATCGGCTCCGGCGGTGCTTGAATACCCCCGCGCGGCAATATATATTCAGCCTCATTCCCTGTTACAGCATCTTGTTCATTTGCATTCACCGACACCGGAAACAAACAGGTGGTCAGCATCAACAAAAAAACAATCACTAGATTCAATGTTTTTCTCATAGCCCTTATCCTCTCTCATCTATAAATATTCATAATACCTATATTTTATTACAATGACGTTCACTATGCAAGTGTTTTCCCGCTTCTTTCTCTTTTTTAAAGCCCCTTTCATCGACAGTTTTGTTATAAATAATTTTTTTATTAAAACGCATATTGCTGTCTTATGATATGCGTAACTTTGCTAACCGGTGCATCGTCGTGAATCGACTTATTCCAAGAGTATTCAAAATATGTCAAACTGTATGAAAATTCATAATTACTATAAAGAAATTATCGTTTTAAAATTAATAAATAAAAAAGCAATGGAATTCGTTTAAACTCCTTTGCTTCATTGTTATCAAGTTTTTTATTCATCATCAGATAAGATTTCAACACCGATACCGATCAGTCCCGGTCCTGTATGAACACCTAATACCGGTGAAATCTGTCCGGTGATAAAAACTTCATGCTCAGGCAGCTGTTCCTTGATATAAGCCTCTACCGCCTTGATTTCCTCAGGCGCACCGCCGTGACATACCGCTAAATTGATGCGCCTATGTCCCTGTGCATACTTTATCGCCAAGTCCATAACTCTCGATATTGACTGCTTTCTGCCTCTTACTTTCGTTACCGTATAATAGATACCCTCTTCATTACAGGAAATTATCGGCTTTAAATTCAACGCATTGCCGAATAAGGAAGCGACAAGTCCGATTCGTCCGCCCTTCTGCAGATACTCCAAGGTCTCAACAACAAAGAATACCTTTGAATTCGGGATATCCTGTTCAAGCTTTTGCTGAATTCCAACAAAGCTATAACCGCTCTCTAAATAACGTGCTGCCTGAATCGCGTGAAAACCTGCCGCAATCGCAATATTTTTCGTATCTAAGATATAGATTTCAAGCCCCTCATAATCCTCCGCAATCAAGTGAAGCATATTATTTGTACCGCTTAAGCCGCTTGATAACGTAACTGCAATGACCTTTTCATAGCCATCGGCCTTGATTTGATCCAATGTCTGCAAGAACACATCTCCGCTCGGCAATGAGGTCGTCGGGATTTCCTCCTTTATACGATCATACACCTCCTGTGGGGTAATATCGACTCCGTCTGAATACTCCTTATTTTTATAAACGATTTTTAAAGGCAGTACATACATATGATATTGTTCTACCAGCTCCTTCGGAACATCACAGCAGCTGTCTGTCAATATCGCAATTTTTTCTTTGTTTTCACTTTTCATGATTTTTTCCCTTTCTGAGTGTATCTCTTTGTATATATACTATTTTTTGTGCCACTAATTTCTGTGCCAATGCCTGAGCCGCCATTTTCACTACCATCGCATCGTATTCTATATCCTCCTGCTTTGATAATTCAGCGTTTTTCATGATTTGAACCGCACAGTTATAAAAGGCCTTTTCCTGTTCCTCACAGTATAAATCGTATGCGACATGCGTACCGCTGATCTTTGCCTGATAAGAAATGCCGTCTCTTACCTCACTGATTGTCAAAATCTGTTTCAACAGCGTAATCGCAATCAAATATGCAATATGCTCCTTATTATACTTTTTCTTATTCGGCTTCGGTATCAGCTTCAGCTTTACATAATTATTTACCATTGCACTCGTTATCAGCTGTTGTTTGCCGTCATCCAAAATATTCAAATATCGTTCGATCAAGGTAATGACTTGATCCATATAAATATCAAAATCAGGCAATTCCTCCCAACGCGGCAAACGATACTCACTTAAATGCTGAGCAAAGATTTTCAACTGCTCTAAATCCTTTTCATTCATCGCATCATCTCCGTTAGCTATAGTATAAACTAATTGTTTTAATTAGTCAATCTAGTTTTTATAACTAGATGAATGAATTTCATCAATTATATGTAACTCATAAGCTTTCCTTAAGATTTCGCTTTGATTTCATAAAAGTTACTGCTCTCCCTTTTCTTTTCCCCTTGTTTTATGATAAAATAAGTAGGAATATGAGGCGATAATATGAAACATAAAATCAATCAAAAAACAGAGCGCTTGGCTGCCACACTGCAGGGTGAATATTTAGCGCTGTATCAACAGCTATGTGAAAATGTTCAAGATGAAGCTTATACGAAAAGTGAAATCAACTTTTTTATCCGTAAGACGATACTGTCAATGAAGGAAGCACAGGACAAAGGTACAGAAGCTTCCGTCTTTGCTCATAAGAATAAAAAGAAATGGACCGTCGATCAAGGAAAGAAATATAAAAAATGGCATGAAGCCTATAATAAGACCATGAAGTCATGCGACCTTGTTTCCTATTTGGGTTTATTTGCGATCGTCGCATTTTCTATTTTAATGATCGTAACGACTGCCTTTGAAAAGGGCGGCAATCCGATTTGGATGACGACTGCATGTACAGCGGCAAGTGTGGTTTTGATTTATTTAAAGATCAAGCATGCGAAAAAGCTTCCGTTGACTTGGCTCTATCAATACGGTGATATCATCATATTCGCAATCGTCGGATTGATCTGTTACTACTCCAACATATACTTTATCATCTACTTGTGGATCTACGAGGTTCTCTATATGTATTATCTCCAATATCACGTTGTAGAGGAGGATATTTAACAAGGTGAAAAGCTTCACCTTTTTCTTTGGGAGAGCCTGCATAAGTGATAATCACACTGTCATACTAACAATAATGAGGTGATGATATGGCAACAGCACATAAGGGTGCGATTTCCTTCGGACTCGTACATATACCGGTATCCCTGTATCGCACGGTAAGGGAGCATGATATTTCATTCAATCAACTGTGTAAGAAAGCCAAGCAGCGCGTTCATTATAAAAAATACTGCGGCAACTGTGAAAAGGAATTAAAGCCCGAGGATATCGTAAAGGGCTATCAATATGAAAAAGACAAATATGTTGTTATGACAAATGATGAGCTGGAAGCGATAAAAAGCGATAAGGATAAAACGATTCATATCCTGCAGTTTTGTAATATCGATGAAATCGATGATATTTATTTTGAGAAAAATTATTATGCGATTCCCGATACCGGAAGCGAAAAGGCCTATGAGCTGTTGCGCTATACAATGGAACAGGAAAACAAGGTAGCAATTGCGAAAACGGTGCTCGGCACTAAGGAGACTCTTTTGGCACTTTGTCCCAGAGCACAGGGTATTGTGATAAAGACGTTGTTTTATGCGGATGAAATCACCGCTGTCCCAAAGACCTTTGCCAGACCCACTGTTCAGGCAAAGGAAACAAAAATTGCTGCGCAGCTGATCAAAGCGATGAGTGCACCCTATGATCCAAGTGATTACAGTGATGAATATCAAGAGCGTTTGATGGAGGCAATACGTCATAAAATCGAGGGCGAAGCGATCAGTGCTCCTAAAGAGCAGGAGCCGGCCGGTATCGCCGATTTGATGGACGCCTTGAAACAAAGCGTTGCGCTGCAGAAAAAGGATAGCTCACAGAAGCGCTTGAAGCATTGATATGAGTGATTCATTATTTGATAAAGCATTGGAGCCGATGCTGATTGCATCGGAAAAGCCGGCATTTAATGATAAGAATTTTATTTATGAATTAAAGCTTGACGGTACAAGAGCATTGGTATACTTGGATCAAGATACGCAGATTTTTAATAAGCGAAGACTTTCACTTCAGCATAAGTTTCCCGAATTGATGCAGCTTCATACATATGTAAAGCATCGCTGTATCTTAGACGGAGAATTATTCGTATATCATGATAATCATGTTGATTTTTTCGCATCTCAAAAACGATCGCTGTTAAGTGATCGCTTTAAGATTCAAATTGCTTCTGAACAAATTCCCGCAAGCTTTACTGCCTTTGATATTTTATATGATAAGGATCGCTTGGTGATTGATGAACCGCTGATGAAGCGAAAACAAAGATTGGCAAGGCTGATAAAGAAAGAGGATCAGCGCTTTTCTGTTTCAAGATATATTGAGGAAGACGGTATCTCACTGTTTGAGCTGACAACGAAGCAGTCATTGGAGGGCATCGTTGCCAAGCGAAAAGATTCCCTCTATTATCCGGGAAAGCGTACGAAGGATTGGATCAAATGTAAAAACTGGTTAGAGGATGATTATGTAATCTGCGGATATATCGAAAAAGAGAAAGGGATCATATCGTTTGTGATCGGACAGTATGATAATCGTGAGCTGATCTATAAGGGACATGTGACCATGGGGACTTCTTTGCGCTTTTTTGAAGCACACCAACCGCAAAAGAGTCAATGTCCTTTTAAAACAGTGCCCAGCGGCAATGAAAATGCCGTATGGCTGAAACCGACACTTGTCTGCGTGGTTGCGTATATGGAAAAAACGCCACAGGACTCTTTGAGACAGCCGATTTGCCGCGGAATCCGCACTGATAAAAAGGCCGAAGACTGCATCATAAAAAAATGAGGTTTGCCCTCATTTTTTATTTACACAGATTCGCTAATGTACGTACCATCGTACCGGTTGCACCGCTGTCAGGCTCATTGGAAACACCGGCGATATCCAAATGGATCCATGCGATTCCCTGCTCGATAAAACGCTCCAAGAAGCTTGCGGCAACACTGGCTCCGCCGCCGCCCTTTCCGACATTTTTTAAATCGGCACTGCTTGACTCTAAGCATTTTGCATAGGCATCATCAAGCGGTAAGCGCCAACCCTTTTCATCACTTTCGTTCATTGCCTGAATCAGTTCCCTGTAAAAGGCTTCATCATTCGCAAAGATACCGGTATATACATTTCCGAGTGCTCTTGCACAGGCACCGGTAAGCGTTGCAATATCAACGATTCGCGTTACATTTTCCAAATGCTTTTGCGCATAGGTAATCGCATCACAGAGAATCAAACGTCCCTCGGCATCGGTGTTGTCTACCTCAACGCTTAAGCCTGACATCGTCATAATCACATCCTGTGGCTTATAAGCCTTGCCGTTGACTAAATTCTCAGTTGTCGGAACAAGCGCAACGACATTTTTTTGAAAGTGATTTGCCGCAATGATTTCCATAGCACCGAGTACATCGGCACCGCCGCACATATCGTATTTCATACCGTTACAGTCGCTTTTTAAATTATAACCGCCGGCATCGAAAGTAAGTCCCTTGCCGACAAGTGCCGTATAAGGATCATGATCGCCCGCACCCTGATATTTCAAAACAATCAGGTAAGGCTCTTCATCGCTGCCTTGATTTACCGCTAAAATACCGCCGGCATTCAGCTTTTTCAGCGCTTCTTGATCCAAAATATCGCATTCTAACGAATAACGCTCGGCCAGCTCCTTTGCCTCCTCGCTTAAACGCTTCGGTGTCATGTAGTTTGCCGGAGTATTTGCCAAATCCTTCGCATGATTGATGCCGTAGGCATAGCTCAGACCACAGGCAATATCACCGCTGATATCCTCATTCGCAACGATATCGGCATCAAAGCCTGTCGCGCAGTCCTCCTCGCTCTGCAGTTTTGTTTCCTTGTATAACGCAAGCTCATAGCTTTCCGCAAATAAAGCTGCGACTTTATGTACATCGATATTCCCACACACTGCACGCTTCGCAATCAGCGACATCGGCGCCTGTGCATACTTAGGCAATAAGGAAAATGCTTCTCTCATGCGTTTTGTTGTCATTTCACTTTTTTTGCCCATGCCTAAAAAGATGATGCGTTTGCATAAAAATTTACCCAGTGTATGGATTATCGTTACCTTTTGAAAGGCGGTATCAATCAAGGTCGTTACATCGTATTCCAGCTTCTGTGAAATTGTTTCACACAAAGCTTCCTCCTCATAAATCGGAACGATTGCATCTCTTGTACAATCCTTTAAGCATGTATATTCTGCCTGCTTCATAAAATTCCTCCTTTGTTGTTCCTGTATAGTATACCACAATTGTTTTATTAAATCATGGTTCGTTATTTCTGCAGCTGATACGCAATCAGCCATTTATTCAACTCGGTAATGATTGCCTGTCCATCCTTGCGGTTCATCGTAAAAATACCAACGGTATAAGGCTTAGGCGTATACACGATACCCACCGTATGCAGTACACCCTCAAAAAGGCCGTACTTTTGCGCTATTTCAAAAGCATCGCTGCTTGCCTGTAAGTACTCACCCGGTGTTGCCTGCTTCATATGGTCGATCAGCGTATGATAACGATCCCTTTGTTGATAAAGGCGCTTCATCACCGTATTCATATATTCTGCGGTAATAATGTTTTGACTGTAAAATGCAGCCGGAAGTGTTTCATTACTGTATTCCGCCAAACGCTTACGAAAGGAATAAAAGCCGCCCAGTGCACGCACCAACATATTAGTAGCTGTGTTATCACTGTATACGATGCTTTGTTGCTGCAGATATTCATAACTCAACGGTGTATTTAGCTTATGCTCATCGGTATGACCGTCGCCTGCTTCAATATCATTTTTATATAAGCGAATCGTTTGCTTCGGATTCATTTTTTTATTTACATAGGCATCCTCATAAAGCATATTCAGCGGTACCTTGATCGTACTTGCCGCAGTAATCGAACGCTTTGAATTATACAGATAGCTTTCCTTATCATCAACTGAATAATAGAAACACGCAAAACTGCTTTCATTTAAGCCCTTTTCCTTTATGAAGGTCTCTATCAGTTCCTTTACATCGCTTACCTCGGGTATCTCCGCTGTCTTTATATCCTTAAGTTCAACCTGCATGACCTTACATTCCTTCACCTTATTTTCATGTGTATCCTCGGCGAGTATACACACCTCCTGTTGTCCGCTTTCTGCTTTTTCCAAGCGGATCTCACTTTCTGTCGCACTGCTGTCCGCTACCTCATAAAAGCTGCCGAACAGCTTGTCTTGATTTCGATAAATCAATGCCGTATCCTGCAGAAACTGAACCTCAGGTGCAGTTTCATCCGCAATTTCAATTGAAAGCGTATATTCCTTCTGTGCGAAGTTGACCTTGATTTCATAGGTTCCGATATCCGTTATCGCAAACAGCTTTTCATCAAAGCTTACGTTCTCATATTTATCAGAATAATTGAAATACGCATCGCTTGTATGAGGAAGCTTTGTGCCGTATTCAAAACGAAAATGCTGTTGCTTCAGGCTCACTCGATTATTTTCATATTGATAGATCAACATTCCGATAATTGATGCCGTAACAAACAGAGCAATCAAATATCGAAACTTTTTAAGCTTAGCTGACATGCTTCACCTTCCTATCCCTTAATACTTAAATTCTTTTTAATTGTTCAAACCACAGTTCAAAAAGCTTTTCCTGCGATATGGTACGATTTGCATTACTGGT
This sequence comes from Erysipelotrichales bacterium, assembly GCA_910576855.1. Lineage (GTDB taxonomy): Bacteria > Bacillota_I > Bacilli_A > Erysipelotrichales > Erysipelotrichaceae > C-19. Next base: position 15,498 of record CAJTJP010000033.1, on the reverse strand, counting down.
GCTGGGCAGACATACGCATTCTACATTCACATTAGGCTGAATATAGCGCTGATACAGCTCATAGCTTTTTCTTCCGTTACATAAAATCAAATGGATCGATGGATATTTATGAACAAGCGAAGCAATGTCATTACATACCGCATGATGAATGGCCGAATCCAAAGAGCCCTCTCGCTCACAGGTGGCTATCACATCCCACAAAATCAAATGATTGTTTTTGATACATTCCTGTTTGGCGGAATAATCGGGCAGCTCTGTTTGATAATAAGCGGCCATGATCTTCCAGAAACGATTATGCTTAAAGCCGTAATACTCCTGCTTTGCCAAAGAAGTAACGCTTGGCATAGATCCGAGAATCATGCCTCTGGGAGCTGATGCGATAATTGGCTTAAAGCTTGACAGGGACAAGTTCTTCTCCGATCAGATCATACGGCAAAGCTGCGGTGATTTTTACCTGCACAAAGCTTCCGAGCTCAATATCGCGTGAGCTGTTGAAAAATACAAGGCCGTCGACCTCATCCGGCGCATTGGCTTTTCCCCTGCCGCGGTAAGTTCCCTTTAAAGCATCTCTGCCTTCCACAAGCACCTCAATCACCGTCCCTACCAGTTCCTGCTGCTTTGATAAGGATATCTGCTTCTGCAGCTCCATTAATCGATCTAAGCGCAGTTGCTTGATTTCCTCAGGCACTGCACCTGAGAAGCTATAGGCTGCGGTATCCTCCTCGGGAGAATACGTAAAGGCTCCCATGCGCTCCCAACGCACGCTGCGAGTAAATTCCATCAAATCCTCAAAGTCTGCCTCTGTTTCCTGCGGAAAACCGACAATAAAGGTCGTTCGTAAGGTCGCATCGGGGTGAATAAAGCGTATCTGTTCGATTAACGCATTGACATCCTTCATATCCCCGCGACGATTCATCAGTTTCAGCATATGATCGTTCGCATGCTGCATCGGAATATCAAAATACGGCAATACCTTCGGCAGTTTTTTCATGCCCATAATCAGCTCGGTCGTGATTTCATCCGGATACATATATAAAATACGAATCCAGTGCAGCTGTTCTATTTCATGAAGCTGCTCAAGAAGCTTCAGCAAAGAAAGTTCCCCATACAGATCCAAACCGTATTTGCTTGTATCCTGTGCAATCAAAACGAGTTCCTTCACTCCGTTTTGTGCAAGCCGCTTTGCCTCAGCAACCAAATGTTCAATCGGAAATGATACATTATCACCGCGAATCAAGGGAATTGCACAATAGGTACAGTGATTACTGCAGCCCTCGGCAATCTTTAAATATGCACTCCACGGTTTAGAGGTAAGTAAACGTTCACTTTTCGCATAAGCCTTTAAAGGCTTTCCGTCAAGCACAGAAGCCAGTATTTCATGAATATGCGGATATTCACGTATACTGATCACACAGTCAATTTCCGGAATATCGGCAATCAAAGCCTCTTTATAACGCTGTGCAAGACATCCTACAACGATCAGCTTCTGCAGATTCTGCTGCTTATAGGCAGCCATTTCAAAAATTGTTTGTATGGCCTCCTCCTTCGCTGATTGAATAAAACCACAGGTATTGATGATAATCGCCTCAGCCTCCTTCGGCTGCGATACAAGTTCATGCCCACCTGCCCTCAGCATTCCCATTATTGTTTCGCTGTCAACCAAATTCTTACTGCAACCAAGCGATATAAAGCCAACCTTCATAGATTCTCACTCCTAACAATAGCCTAACTTAATAAATCTTTATTTCATCTGTATTTTCAGCTATTTCCGACAGCTATAATATAACATATTTACACCGTAACTTAAAGTAACAAACTTGACTTTACACTAAAAGAAGATGAATTTATCTGCTTGTTTCATCTTGGAATTATCATTCGCTCATTTACAATTTCAGTATTATGATGTAAGATATTGCATAAGAAATGAGGAAAAGCTATGAATTTAACTATCGCACAATTTGAAATTTTAGTCAGAATAGAAAGACATCAGGATCAGAAGCATTCACAGCGTGATTTGGCAAAGGCTTTAAATGTATCCTTAGGTGTTATTAATAAAACGATTCAGGAATTGATCGAAAAGGAATTAATCAGTGCTCTGGGCAACAGTCGCTATGAGATTACGCTGAAGGGTTATGAATGGTTGGAGCCGTATCGAGTGAAAAAAGCGATATTTATGGCTGCGGGATTCGGCAGTCGTATGGTCCCCGTCACCTTGAATACACCGAAACCGTTGATAACGGTGCACGGAAAAAAAATCATCGAAACACTGCTTGACGCTGTGCTTGAGGCAGGAATCAATGAAATTGTGATCGTGCGCGGATATTTAAGTGAACAGTTTGATGTGCTGTTGAAGAAATATCCGATGATTCGCTTTATCGAGAATCCGATTTATAATGAGGCAAATAATATATCCTCGGCTTATTTGGTAAGAGATGAGTTGGCGAATGCGTATATGTTGGAAAGCGATCTTGTGCTCTACAACAAGGAAATCATTCGCAAATATGAGTATTCATCGAACTATACCGGCAAAAAGGTCAGTGTTACCGATGATTGGTGCTTTGAGACGAAAAAGGATATCATTACGAAGGTCAAAGTCGGCGGCAGTGATGTTCATCATATGTACGGCATTTCCTATTGGTCTAAGGAGGATGCCGAGCAGATGAGTAAGGACATCGAGGATGTTTTCCACAGTCCCGGCGGCAAGGAGCGCTATTGGGATGAAGTGCCGTTGAAGGCTTGTATCGACCATTATGCGATCAGAATTCGCCCGGTCAATGAGGGTGATGTAATCGAAATCGATACATTCAATGAGCTGAAGCAGATCGATCCGATTTATAATGTGTAATTGATCGGATACCCGACTACAAACAAATTCTAAACTTGGATTATAAAAAATTTGCACCTCATCGGTGCTTTTCTTTAATACATCCTTCTGTCCCTGTTTACACAATTTCCGACTTTTAAACAATAAAAAAATCACGTTTTTCTAAAAAATAACAATACCATTTAACACATTTTTCCAACAGAAATCACTCTCCGATATCTTTTCATCTGCTTCTCCGCTCTTTGAGGCCTAATGCTTCACCTTCCGTCGGCAGTGCATCTATCGCTGCTGTCCGGCAGTTTATAATCATACCCATACCACAAAAAAAGCGCTGTGCCCCAATAATTCAGACATGCGCTTTTCATCAGTTATTCCCCTCAATATCCATAAGGCTATTTTTTCTCAAACCCATTCAAGATATGAGTGATCGTATAAATCAGATTCAAGAAATCCAAGTAAAGCTGCAGCGCAGAATACATGGAAAGCTGCGCAAGCCTAACCTCATCCTCCTGATACTCAAAATAGAAATGCTTCAGCTTTTTCATATCCAATGCCGTCAACAGCGTAAAAATGATTAGGCTACAGGAACAGGCGATCTGTTCCGCATGACTGATATCAATAAAAAGACACAGTACATTAAATCCAACCAAGAAAAACAGCCCTGTCAATAATATCGTTTGATATTTCATTAAATCGATACGCGTTGTATAGCCGATAACGCACAGAGACACAAAGTAGACACAACTGATCCCAAATGCCAAATACACAGCCTCTATCGCAAACACATACTGTACAAAGGAAAACGTAAAGCCCAACAGCACAGAATATATGAGAAACATCAGACGCGTCATCAACAAGGAAGCCTTAAACAAGCGAAAGCGAAACAACAATAAACAGCCGATCTGCAGCGCCATGAAAAGCATCGGCAAATTCTTATTCTGATAAATCATACGCAGTGATAAATAATCTATGCTCATGAAATACGCCGTGAGCGCAGTAATCAAAATACCGACGGCGACTGTGACAAAGGTCTTTGTGATATATTGTGAAAGTGCTGTATGACCCTGTTCCGATAATGTATCTATTTCAAAATCATCATTCCTAAACATAACTTATCTCCTAAAAGAATAGACTTATTCAGCCTATTCCTTTTCAATAAATTCCAACAGCTGCTCGGCGGCAATCTGTAATCCTTCACGATTTTCCTTACTGAAGCCGAGGTGCGTATAAATTTCACCGATAAATACATTATTATCACGCAAGCATTGGAACACCTCATCAATCAACGGACCGCAGATATCCTGCTTCTGCATCGGACCGAACGGATTGGCAAAATAAGTGGTAGAGATACCGACCTCCTGTGTGGTGCCGAGCGCCATACGCTTACCCTCTGTACATGTTGCCTTAGCATCCTCAAGCTTTTCAAACTGATGCAGACCCAGCTTATCATCATAATTATTCGCATACGCAAACAAATCAATTTTATGATTGGTTGCGACAATATCATAAGGTGCAGCAGGTGTAATAACACGAGCGTTATTTGATTCGGGATTCATAAAGATAGAACGGTCCATATCACGATACGGAGTACCCGGATCCAAATCATCCAAGCGAATAAAGGCACCGATTTCCGTCCCCTGTCCATATGGGATACCATGTTCAATATGAATCGTTCCCATATCATCAAATACGACCTCAATATCCTTGATCTTATCATGGCCGAGCGCCTTTAAAGCTTCAATCGATTCACTTTTTCCGGCACCGGAATCACCCATCAGCATAATTCCCTTACGCTTTCCGCTCTTTAACGTAATATTCACAAACGCACCGTGAATCGGCAGCCATCCCTTTGCCATCTGCGCTAAATTATGTAGCGTCAAGCTCATTTTCTTAATATAGCCGAAGTACTCAATACGCTCATTATAAGAAACACATCCGACCCAAATGTCCTCTGCCTTATCATAATAGAATGTCGTTTGATCCTTTCCGTCCTCATTACCGAATAAACAGATCAAATCCGGTTTCTGACGGCATTCATCCTCATTTGCCAATTCAAATAAGTTTCCCAATGAAACTGCGGATGAAATAAAATCGCGATGAAAATAAATAAACGCCAATAAAGAACCGATCTTAGCCGGATAACAGAACCATTCATGGCGATTGCCTGTAAATTCTGAAATCGGATTTGTATCACGTTCCGTAAACATTCCGGTACGCTTATTGCTTTTTGGATGCAGAATCATCGGTGTACGAAGCATGATGGAATCAATAAACGGAATATCCTTCAATGCTTCATACGTATCACTCAGCTTAGTCACATTTTCTCTGATTGCGATTGCTGCATTGGTACCTGCCTGCATTTGACGATACACGCTGTTTTTTCTGCCCAATACCTTTTCCTCTACTGTACGATATAAAGATCGAATCAAGCTGTTAAATGCAGAATCGGCAGCTACAAAGCTTGATTCCTGAATAGCCATTCCCTTACCTGCATTCACAATGGAAAAACGCTGATGATTTTTCCAAAAATCGTATAACTCTTCAATAAAATCCAACAGCTTTTCCTTATCATTCAAATAACAGCTGTCAATTTCATCCAATTCCAATACGATTGTTTGACGAAGCAGCTTTGTCATTTCAAAGGTTGCTTCACGAGGTGTTTTCCCGTTTAATATATAAGTATAAATATCTTCTAATTCTTCCTTTGCATAATCAATAAAGTTTCTTAAAAAATTTGCAAAGTCGGCAGAACTCAACAAATCCTTTTCCGTTCTCGGATATGCTGCGTTATAGTTTATGATTGCCAAGCCGCCGTTTAAATATAGATTTTCTTTCATTAAATACCCCTTTCATCTTATAATTTATGAATGGGAATTAAGAAAAATCCCATTACTCTTATTATACTATATTTTATCTTATATTGAAAGATAAAAATGAATTTTCTTTCATTTATGAAAAATCTTTCATTTGCAGATGTTTCATACATTATAAAATACACACATTTGCTGCATTCACAAATATCTTATTATTGATTATTAATGAAATAACAATCGATTGTCAATGCGATTCTTTATTATACGATACATGTTTAAACTGAAAATGCACTTATTCAGTGCATTTTCATTTGTGATTTTCTTTTTTTAAAATAAACAAAAGCAAAGTAAACGTTGACAATAAGAGAGCTGCCGTAAGAAGGGGGGCTTGAGCAGAGTCTCCTGTAGCGGCACCGCCGATGCTTGTGGCAGGGTTGTATTGGCCTTTTACCGATGTGTCTTTTTTATCATCAGAATCAGTAACATCTGTTTCATCAAAGCTCATTGTGTCATACAGAATATCACCGTCAATATTTTTATTCGGTTTCCATTCGGTAATTTCTTTAATGTTTTTATCAGGTGTACCGTTTCCGTCAATATCGACGTTTACATCAGGCTTACCATCTCCATTGCTGTCAATATCGATATCGGGTATCATATCGCCGTCTAAGTCAATGTTGATGTCCGGGTCACCGTCATTGTCTAAATCAATGTTCAAATCAGGTCTGCCGTCACCATCTGTATCAATATTCAATTTAGGCTTATATTCCTCTTGTTCAACACCGATGGAATCATATGTGATACCTGATTTATAGTCATGAATCGGTTCCCACTTATGAATATCTGCGATATTGATATCAGCCTTTAAATCATTATCTGTATCGATATTGACATCCGCCTTCATATCACCGTTATTGTCAATATTGACGTTAGGAATGTCATCACCATCAGTATCTACATTGATTTTTGGCTTTACGCTTGTGCCTGTGCAGTATTCCTCTAGGATTCCGTTGTCAGGGTCTGTCTTTACACACTTCGTCGGCTTCCAGTCAGATTTCTTTAGAATTACTAGATTAAGATCGGGCTTTCCATCTTTGTCTGTATCTATGTTCAAATCAGGCTTACCGTCTCCGTCACTGTCGATGTTCAAATCAGGAATACCGTCATTATTCCTATCTCCGTTGATTACGATCCATTTTGTTTCATCATTTGGATCTTTCCATTTGATGTTCAGGTCAGGACAGCCGTCCCCATCGGGATCGTTGAAATCAGGAATTTCGTCTCCGTCTACATCCACATCGATTTTCTTTAATGTAACTTCATGACAGCTTTCGGTATTTGTGTTGCCGGCGTTGTCAGTCGGTATTACACATACCTTGTATTTGCCTACTGTTTCACTGATCGTGATTTTGGATTTTTCATTTGTGACAGCCAGTGTTCCGTCCTTGATTGGTTCCTCAGCTCCGTCTACGATTTTATATACCTTATAGGCTATTTCCTTTGTGCCGCTTACCTTCAAGTCATCTTTTTTGTCACTTGTCGTGATTTCAAACGCCGTTCCCGGCTTAAAGAAGATTCCGCCTGTCAACACATTGATGATATCTTGTAGCTTGTTGTTTGAATCCTTGGCTTTGATGTTTTTGACCTTTGGTGCTGTCTTGTCTATCTTGATGATTTCTTGTTTCTCTTTCGTGATCGCTCCGCTGTTCTTTTTCATCCAAAAGCCTTGGTTTGTTTCTCCTTCTTTTGTCACCGTGACTTGGTTCGGCTTCCATGTGCTTTGGTCTAACGACATATTGATATACTCATTATGATCGCTGATGATGTTCACATCCTTATTTGTCCATCCGCCTGTGTATAAGGTATGGCTCCCGTCATCTATCTCTAAATGATACCAATTATCCTGTATGTTCTCCTCTTTGACTTTCAGTGTTCCCTCTTTGAATGTAAAGGTGTAGTTTGGATAAGCTGTATTTAATAGGGTACTGTCCCCCTTGATCGGATAGCTTCCTGCATTACTGTTTGTTTTCGCCGTAGTACTCAGCTTGATATCGTTCTCCTCTACGACATCCTGTACCCCATTCCATGATACTAACTGACTTCTGAAGTCTTGATACGTTAAAGGTGGATTTACTTCACCTTTATACTTCTCTTTGTCATCAATGATGATTTCGATCGGTTTCGGCAACACCTGTACCATGATCGTTTTACTTAACGGTACCTCTCCGTCTGCCGTTCTTGTCACCTTGATTTGGATATTCGTACTTCCGCTGTACTTCAATGCATCAAATTCCGCCTTGTTGCCGGTTACTGTCGCATTGGAGATATACGTTGTGTTGTCTACCTCAAACGTATATTTCACATTGATACTGCTACTGTCATCCTGTAGGCTTCGGATTGTGAAATGATCGCCGTAGATGATTTTGCCCGGTCGATTCAACGCCAATGTATTCTCATTCGGTCCCATGATGTGCATCATACCGTCTGCTTCTGCCTTATTGTAGTTTCGATTCCCCGGCTTCTCTACATGCAGCGGTATATCTAACCCATTATCTCCACTGTAGCTGTAATCAATATTCACTCCGTCATTCGTCCATGCGATCGATGTGCTGATACTGTTATCTATCGTTATGAAGTAATCTGTATCATTCACCGTGACTCCGCCGGCATTACTTGAGATATCCTGTTCATTGATGACAGGCGTTACCGTTCCGTTTCCGCTTGTCGCATAGGTGATTCCCGCAAACGATATCGTTTGATTTGCCTTTGTGATATTGATCGCTATCTCTATCGTTTTATCACTGTAGTTTCCTGTAGGATCATGACTTGTTGCCTCTACGATTACCTTATCTATCTGACTCGGTGAGATACTCGCATTTAATACCGTTACTTCTCCTGTTGTACTGTCTACCGATATCACATCAGTCGGACTTCCTGCCTTTAAACGGTATGTTACTGTACTGCCTGTCGGATTCCCTGCCGTATATAATTGAATCGTTTTATTTGGTGCGTATACTTCACTGATCGCATTATACTTGTTGCTTGTTTTAGGAAGCTCATTTCCTGCGCTGTCTGTATAAATGAATTCTTGTACTCCTGCCGTTACCGTAAAGGTCAATTCAGCACTTGCGTTTGCCTGTCCTGCAGCTCCGTTTTTCTCTGCGATGATCGTGACTGTTCCTACCCCGTTGATCGTTATCGCTCCGCTTGTTGGATTCACCTCAATCACATTCGTTGAGCCGTCTTGGATACTGTATTTCACAGAATTGGTATTACTGCTTCCTTTGACTGTTGCGAATACCGTCACTCCTGTATCAGTCAAACACGCGCTCTTTGAGGTTATCACTGTATTTGATGTACTGTTCTCATAAAACTTCAGATTCTCTGCCGCAGCTACTCCGACATTGATTGTCACCGGTATTTCCTTTGTGCTCCAGTTATCACTTACTGTTACTGTGATATGATAGCTGTTTACTCCTAAGTTCGCTGTTGTCTTGATGACACCTGTATTAGGATCAACACTAAAGAAGCTCGCATTTCCTACTCCCGGCTTTAATCCATAATGATATGTCGTTGTACTTCCGCCTATCGTATCGGGTGTACCGAGTGTTCCGTGTATCGTACCGATGATACCCCCTGTTCTGACATTGGAATCAGAAGCAGTAAAGGTAGGAATCGTTGTATCTGATGAATTGGCATGCGGTGTCACACTTCCGTCTACCTCTCGATAGATCACGATTTCTTTTTCAACAAAGGCTGAATTATAATTATCATTTCCCGTTGTCGGATCATCATCTACCGTTGCCCTTATCTTTACCTTACCGAACGCATTGCTTCCTGTATAAGTAATCGCTCCTGTATCAGGATTAATTGAAATCAGTGATACATCACCACCCGTAATACTATAGGTTATCTTAGTCCCTGTACTTGGAGTCGCAGTCGCTGTTTCATTCCAAGCTGTAGCAGCATCTGCGATTGATTTGGTGGTCATCGTAGGATCATCAAAGGCAACGGATAGATTGGTTTTTCTTACTGTAATAGATGCAGATATTTCCAATGCCGGATCGGGATCTCCGTTTTCATCCTGCGCTTGAATTTTGAAATGATAAGTACCGGAATTTAGAGGATTTCCATCCACTATTACGGTTTTCCCATCACTTGCCAATGTCACATTCTGATATTCATTGGGATAAGAAGGATCTTCAATGATCGTATACGTAATCGTTCCTGCACCGTTTTGTGAAGATATTGTACCGACCGTATTACCGACATTCACGTTCTTACTGACTTCCAAACCACTTTTCTGCGTAAAAGCCAAATCAGACAACGGCTCTACAATCTTCAAGGATACGACATCGGTAATGGCACTGCTTTCCGCAATGGCATCGCTGCCTTCATTGTATACCTCATTGACGATACCGATCTTGTATTCGCCCGCAGAAATTCCGGTTAAATCAAATTCATATAAGCCACTGCCTTTTGCGCTCTCTAATGGCTTATAATACACAAAATCTCCCTTATCATCAAATACCAGTGCAGAGACTGTATTCACTCCGTTGGGATCATTGCCTGCCTGTGCCGATGCTTTTAAATTCACTGTCCTGTCCTTTACAATGGTTGTAATCACATTCCCTTTTGTGTCTTCAATTTGGGTAAGGCTGGTAGAAGCGCTTAAATCAGAGCGCTCCATTCTTAATTTCATTTCATCATAGCCGCTTGTTGCCGTATCAATGTCGGTATAGCCACTAGGTAAATCCGGTATACTGATACTCCCCACTCCCGTGCTTTTTCCTTTTGAAACCGCAAATACCGTATTACGCAAATCAAGATAAGCAAAGGGACGCATCCTCACCGCATTTTTATGGGAATGATGAAGTGCAAGTTGCGAACCGCCTAGGACAATATAAGTACCATAAATATTGTTAACTCCATCATGATAATATACATTCAAGAAATATGAATCATGAAAAGACAGATCAGTCATACTAAGATGGCCGTCAAGGTCCAAGTAATTGGGTTCCGGATAAAAAGCAACGGTCCCTAATGCCACTGTGCTTCCAGCATCATAAGTACCGTCAAATATACTCTGTTGCCAAGGGAGCGTATACCTAGCGGGAATAGCATGGATTCTGGATAAATTTCTTGGAGCAAGAATCATGGACGCATCTGCACTGGATGAAAACACATCGTTAAAGCCACCGCTGCCATACATTTTTGTAAAGCTCGGCAAGGTAGAGAATACTGCGCTGCTATTATAAATGTCGTAGGAGACGGTAAAATCCGATGGACTGTTTGTCGCGTAAAAAGGATCACCATATAATTGGGTGGTAGCAGAAAGAAACGCGGTTACACTCGGATTATTGCATACAGTTCTTTGCGAACCACAGCTATGATCGGTGTAAGTTTCTTCGGCCAATAATTGCCAACCGATCACAGATGTAAGTATTTTATCACCCTTTTTTAAACCGATCGTTATGCTGCTGATCCCGTTAGGAGCTATATTCACTCTCCCTGTTACATTTCCACCAGCCGTATATGTAATAACTGATGTAGCATTCATCTCATGGTTGTAAAATATATACCCCGCCAAAAAGGAACAGATTAAGGTAATCACTACTGTCCATAATTTCTTTCTCATATCCATGCATCCTTTCTCTAAAATATCTACTTAAGTAGACTAATATAAACAGGTGTTTTTAGCTTAAAAATGCCTGTTTTTCTATTCAGAAACATATATTTCAATAACTTTTTCCTATCTCTCTTTAAGTCTACCTTAAGAGACTTTATTTATTGAAATGTATCTTTCTGTTTTCTGTATATCAGATAACTGATTAGTCCGATACTAAGCAATATGGAATTGATATACAGTAGTAGGCCTGTTTCATCTCCGGTAATTGCACCACCTACATTGTCACCCGGATAATAACTTCCTTTCACATCTGATTTATTGTCTATATCATTTGGCTTGTTTGGTTCATCTGTTTCATCAAAGCTCATTGTGTCATACAGAATATCACCGTCAATATTTTTATTCGGTTTCCATTCGGTAATTTCTTTAATGTTTTTATCAGGTGTACCGTTTCCGTCAATATCGACGTTTACATCAGGCTTACCATCTCCATTGCTGTCAATATCGATATCGGGTATCATATCGCCGTCTAAGTCAATGTTGATATCCGGGTTACCGTCATTGTCTAAATCAATGTTCAAATCAGGTCTTCCATCATCGTCTGTATCGATATTCAGTTTAGGCTTATATTCCTCTTGTTCAACACCGATAGAATCATATGTGATACCTGATTTATAATCATGAATCGGTTCCCATTTATGAATATCTGCGATATTGATATCAGCCTTTAAATCGTTATCTGTATCGATATTGACATCAGCTTTCATATCTCCGTTATTATCAAGGTTGATATTAGGAATTCCATCATTATCGGTATCCACATTGATTTTTGGCTTTACGCTTGTGCCTGTGCAGTATTCCTCAAGGATTCCGTTGTCTGTATCAATCTTTACACATTTTGTCGGCTTCCAATCACCTTTCTTTAGAATTACTAAGTTAAGATCGGGTTTGCCATCTCCGTCTGTATCAATATTCAAATCAGGCTTACCATCTCCGTCACTGTCGATATTGATGTCAGGAATACCGTCATAATCTCTGTCCCCGTTGATTACGATCCATTTAGTTTCATCATTTGGGTCTTTCCATTTGATGTTTAGATCGGGACAGCCATCTCCGTCAGGATCATTGAAATCAGGCTTACCGTCTTTGTCTACATCCACATCGATTTTCTTTAACTCCACCTCATGACAGCCTTCAGCATTTGTGTTTCCGGCGTTATCTGTAGCTGTTACACACACCCTGTAGGTTCCTGTTGTTTCACTGATTGTGATGCTTGCCTTTTCCTTTGTAACTGTTAAATTACCTTCCTTGATTAATTCATCACCGGTTCTTGCTTGCGCCTCTGTTTTGTAGACCTTATAAGCGATTTCTTTTGTACCGCTGACCTTTAGGTCATCCTTTGTATCATCTGTCGTTATCTCGAACGAGGTTCCCGGTTTAAAGAAGATTCCGCCGCTTAGTTTATTAATGATATCTTGAAGCTTATTGTTGGTATCTTTGGCTTTAATGTTTTTTACCTTTGGAGCTGTTTTGTCAATCTTGATAAACTCTTGTTTTTCCTTTGTGATGGCTCCGCTGTCCTTTTTCATCCAAAAGCTTTGGTTTGTTTCTCCCTCTTTTGTCACTGTGACTTGATTAGGCTTCCATGTGCTTTGATCTAATGACATATTGGTATACTCATTATGATCGCTGATGATATTGACATCCTTATTTGTCCATCCGCCTGTATATAAGGTGTTGTTGCCGTCATCTAACTCTAAATGATACCAATCATCCTCAATGTTTTCCTCTTTGATTGTGAGGGTTCCTTCCTTAAAGCTAAAGCTGTAGTTTGGATAAGTCCTGTTTAATGTGTTACTGTCTCCCTTGATTGGATAGCTTCCTGCATTACTGTTCGTTTTTGCGGTTGTGCTTAACTTGATATCATTTTCCTGTATTACATCTTGTACACCGTTCCAAGATACTAAGTCATTTTTGAAGTCCTGATACGTCAAGCTTGGATTTTGTTCTCCCTTTAGCTTTTCTTTATCATCGATGATGATTTCGATTGGTTTCGGTAACACCGTTACCTGTACCTTTTTACTTAACGGTGTTTCTCCGTCTGCCGTTCTTGTCACCGTGATCGTTGTCTTATTGCTTCCGCTGAATTGCAACGCATTAAACTCAGCACTGTTTCCATTCACTGTCGGATTGGAGATATATGTCGTTTTATCAACCTCGAAGGTGTATTGTACATTCGTGCTGTCTGCATCATATTGACTGCTTCTTATCGTAAAGTGATCACCGTAGATGATTTGTCCAGGACTTGTGATTGCTAAGATGTTTTCATCAGGTCCCATGATATGAATCGTTCCGTCCGCTTCCGCAGCTTTATAATTTCGATTCATCGGCTTTGTCGCATGGATCTTGATATCTTTTCCCGTATCTCCGCTGTAGTTATAATCGACTGTTTTATTATCATTTGTCCATGCGATGGTGTGATCTTCATTACTGTCTACCTCTATCAATACATCGCCATCGGTATCTACGACTCCGTCAACCTCTGTGACAGGTGTTACCTTGCCTTTTCCGTTCGTCACATAGATTGGTTTTTCTTTAAAGCTGATGACTCTTGTGCCCTTTTCTATATTAATCGATAATTCGATTGTTTTATCTGCATAGTTTCCGCTTGGATCATGACTGGTTGCCTCTACAATCACCCTGCCCATTTGATTATTCAATGAAGCATTCAATATCGTTACTAATCCACTCGCATCTACCGATATCACATCGCTAGGACTTCCCGCTTTTAATTGATACGTTACACTACTTCCTGTAGGATTTCCTGCCGTATAGAGCTGAAAGGTTTTGTTTGGCGCATATACCTCACTGTATGCCTTATAGCTGCTTCCATCCTTCGGCAGCTCATTTCCTGCATCATCTGTATAAATGAAGTTTTGTGTTCCCGCTGTGACTGTAAAGGTTAGCTCAGCTACTGCCTTTGCCTGTCCGACTCCGCCTTCCTTTTCCGCTACAATCGTTACCGTTCCGACACCGTTGATTGTCACTACTCCGCTGTTTGGATTGATTGTGATGATATTTGTGGAGCCGTCCTTGATCTTATAGGTGACAGGATTATTATTCGTACTTCCCTTAACTGTCGCATAGACACTCACATTCGTATCTGTTACCTTCACACTCTTTTGACTGATCATATTAACAGCAGCGCTTGTTTCATAAAATCTTAAATCCTCTGCATTCGCTACTCCCACATTGATTGTCACCGGTATTTGTTTGGTGCTCCATTTGTCAGAAACTGTTACCGTGATATGATAGCTTTGTACTCCAAGGTTTCCAGTTGTCTTAATCACTCCTGTGTTTGGATCGACAGTGAATAAACTCGAATCACCGCCCGTTTCAAGACCGTATTTATAAGTGATCGTTGATGAACCACCGATATTATCCGGTGTTCCTGTCGTACCTTGAATCGTTCCGATAATTCCGTTTGTCTTTACATTGGCATCTGTTGCGGTAAAGGTAGGAGTAATACTGTCTGAGGAATTCGCATGCGGTGTTACACTCCCGTCAACTTGTTTATAGATAATGATTTCCTTTTCTGTGAAAGCACTATTATAATTATCATCTCCTGTAGCCGGATCATCATCAGCAGTTGCCTTTATCTTTACTTTACCGAAAGCACCGTTGCCTTTATAAGTGATCGCTCCTGTAGCTGCATCAATATCAATCAAGTAGGTATCACCACCGCTCACACTGTAAGTTACTTTAGTTCCTGTATTAGGAGTAGTACTCGCTGTTTCATTCCAAGCTGTTGAAGCATCCGCTATTGATTTCTTTGTCTGATTCGAATCATCAAAAGCTACCGTTAAGCTTGTCTTTTCTACCGTAAATGAAGCACATACCTTGGAATTAGAATTTGCCGTAGTCGGATCACCGTTCGCATCCACTGTACTTATACAAAACTTATAGCTCCCTGCCTTTAATCCACCGTTCACTAAATCAGGTGCATCCCCCTTGATTTTCACATTCAGCGAAGTATTGCTTGACGTACCGTTGCTTAAACCATCGACTTCGAAGTTTTGATAAGTATCATCACCGTTTGCCTCTATCGTATAAGTTAATGGCATAACTCCTTGCGGGCTTACTGTTATCTTACCTACCGTTTGTCCCGCATTTACATTTTTAGTAACCTCATAATCCTTACCGCTGTTTGCCCCGCTTTGCGGTTGTTTTGT
>CAJTJP010000032.1 GCA_910576855.1 Erysipelotrichales bacterium | reverse complement strand
CTGCAGCGAATGATGTAGAGGATGGAGATATCAGTGACATGCTTCAGATTACATTAGATGAAACAGATACTGCAGTACCGGGCTTCTATCATGTGGTTTATGAGATAACGGATCGCTTCAATAAAAAATGTGAAAAACAGATCACGGTTGAGATTCGTTACAATCAGCTTCCAAAGCTGGAAGCGAACAATATCACAATCTATGAAAATGAATTAACAAGTGCTGAGCTGACAGAACGTCTAAAAGAAAACGTAAGCGCTCATGATGCAGAGGACGGAGATTTAAGCGAACAAGTAAGAATCGTATCAAACAATGTCGATACTACAATACCGGGTAATTATGAGGTTACCTATGAGGTCGTTGATTCTAAAGGTGCCATAGGCACAAAAACGATTGACGTAACAGTGCTTGAAAACCATGCGCCGATTCTACAGCTGTTTGTATCAAACAAGCGTTTTATTGAAGGTCAATACAGCCAAAGCGAATGGGAAATGCAATTAAGAATGAAAGGTGTCAGTGCCCATGACAGAGAGGATCGAGATTTAACCGATCAGATCCAAATCGTCAGCGACAGCGTGAATCCGCAAAAGCGAGGAACCTATGAAGTGACTTATAGGGTAAGTGATCGCTTTGGAAAATCAACCGAGAAAACAGCGCAAATCACCGTAGAGCCAAACGAAGCACCGATCATTTATGCGAATGATAAATACTTCACAACGAGTGATACAATAACAGATTCATTATTATTGAAAAATGTGTATGCGAGTGATGATCATGATGAGGATATAAACGAGCATATCATCGTGAAATCAAGCAATATAGAAAGCGGAAAAGCAGGAAGCTATGAGATCACATATGAGGTAGCAGATTCCTTAGGCAAAAAAGGAAGCAAGACGATCACGGTACATATTCGTGAAGCACATACACCGCCGATCACCCCACCGGTGCCTGAGGACATGGAAGTGCTGTATTGGTGGAACGGCAAGCAACAAGGAATTATCAATGTGACAAAGCTGATGGAACAATCCCAGCTGGGACATGATAAGGACGCATTGAAGGACGTTGTATTCGGAGTGTATGCGAAAGAGGATATCGTATATCAAAATCAAGTAGTATTACAGGCAGGAAGTCTTATCGCAATCACCAAGGCAGATGAGAACGGACAGCTTCAGGCAATCATTCATCACAAGGGAAAATACATTCTCAAGGAATTAAGCACAAACGGAAACTATATTCTTGACGGTAAGGAATATGAGTTTACGTATAACTAAAAATACAAAAGCGCACTGAAAGGTGTGCTTTTTCAAACGAAAAGAGGTAAAAAATAATGTTTAATAAACAACAATACAGAGAGTTTCGCCGAGCTTTAAAAAATGGTGTGAATCCTCGCATTTTAGAAAATATGACTGCCGAACAGATGAGAGAAACACGTCTTGCGGCAGAAAGTAAGCTTGATTTAACCTATTTTAAACCGGATGTGTCTGCTGAAAAAATGAATGCGGTGAGGAATTTATTGCTTATTAAAGCTGATATAGACCCTGCATTTGTACATTCTTTTAATGCTGAGCAGCTGCATCAAATCAAACTTGGCTTAGACTTAGGCTTAGATGTTGAAAAATACAGATATCCTTATCTTACAAGCGGACAGATGCGCAGAATGCGTATCGGGTTGTTGGCGACAAAGCTTTTAAAATATGTTCAAGCAAACGGACTATTCAGTATTTTCACAATTCGATCCTTTAAATCCTATAATGATCCGAAACTGATTCTTTATACAGAAAAAGTTATTGAGCATATTGAAAATAAGAATCCTGAACGTGAACAGACTGCTGATATGAAAAGCTATGTAAATGAACAGTTCATTCCGGCAATGGATGAGGTCCACATGGCAGATATTCAATTAACAGAGGAACATGACGAGCCAGAGGTTTCCGATAAAGCATCGGATCATACGCTGTTGGCGCAGAATACAGCATTTATAAATTGTGCTTTGATTAGTGTTTCTGAACATGATTTCAGGATTATAAAAGATTATGATATGAAAAAGAGTATCAATGATTATCCGGAAGCTGACGTAGTGACGTATGATAATGCGATCGCTGCTGCGAAAGACTATCAGTCGATTGTTATCGAGCTTGAAAAAGAGGATGTGCAATTTCAGCTTGCTACACAAAATCTAAGTGCAAAAGAAAGGGTAGTCATGGATCTGCATGATGAAATAAACGAAAAGGCAGATACCGGTGAACCGGAATTACAAGCCTTTATGGTATCTATGCTGAAGGAGCATGGAAAAGACATACGCTCGCCTTTGCTGAATAAAATTGCTGAAAGCAGCTGCTCACCTGAGGTGAAGGAAGCAGCCAATCTAATCCTTGAGCAGAACGGACAGGATAAGGAAGTAAATCAGACATTGGAGATGCCGGAGACTGAAAAAGCTCATGAGGATGATAAAAGTACGCGGCAAGAACAAAAAGAAGTGCCTATTGAAAAGCTGATTGATAAAGCAAAAGATGTAAGCACTTCATCGACAAAACTAACCAGGTTAGCAGAAAGCAATGATGATCCAAACCTTTTAGTCGCTGTCATGCAGAATCCGAATTGCTCTACTACCTTAATCAATAAATACTTGGAACATGAGAATCCGGATGTGCAGAAAACGGCAGAGATGATGATGAAACAGCGCTCTCAAATGAAAAGCATCAACGTAAGTATTTCCGAAAAACAGATATTAAAGGAATTGCCTTCCCATTTGTTGGATAAGGAAGGGAAACCGGTAATGCTGAGTGTTGTGCGATTGCCGAATTCAAGCTTTGGTGTCAATGCAACTTGTGTAGTGCCAAGCTCATCGATAAAAAAGAACGGTGATGATATTGTCGTGAAATTAAATCCTGAACGAACCTTTGAAATTCGTGTTGAAAATGAGAGTAAAGGCCATATAACCGGTAAAGAGCTTTCTGAGCAGCTGGGCGAAAATTCAAAACGCCCATTGCAAGAGCGATTAAATTCGGCCCAACAAAGGCAAGCATTAAACCGAAATAATGAACCTGTACATGAGAAAAAAGCAGGCTTAGAACAGGAACAGCCTGTAGCTGAGCGATGAAAAAGGATTACTATGTACTGACTGAGAATCAGCAGGATGCAGATGAATTGTTCGCATATTTAAAAGCTAATAATTATACTTTTGACGGTTCATTTCAGAATTGGGAGAATCCTGATTTATCAAGAATGAATTTAGCGCACAGAAGCTTGTTCCATCTTAATGTAGACGGGAATGTTCGCCCTGTTTCTTGGGACAGTATCATGACAGTGGATATTGAGAGCTATATGAGCCAAGCAATATCGGTTCATGACACTAAGATGCTGATCGGTACATTAAAGCCATTGGAAAAGCCTGTTGAATTAAATGATGCTCCGAGAAAAACACAAAAAGAATTAGAGCAGGAGTTGGGCACAAAACCACAGTACCGCCAAGCTGTAAAATTTGCGAAGATAACGGAAGGACAAATTGTAGCTAAATTTAACAGTAAGGATCAACTAGATCAATTCGGAAATCCGATGAAGCTTTGTAAAATAGTTTTACCTCGGCCGGAGTTATCTGCAGCTCCGATTTTAGTAAACGGGGAAACGATCAAGTATGCGACTATCGTGGTACCGGAGTTTATTATTAAGGATGATAAGTTCAGCAAAGAGGTTGAAATGAAGCTTGTGTCCTTATGGCCTGATTATCAATATACGGTATCATATCCCACACAACAAAAAAATGAAAAGGGATATACGGTTTATCAGTATATTAAGGTAAGCGGCTCTAATTTGTTAAATGCTTTTAAGTATGCAGATAAGCACAAAGATTTAGACAGTCGCCTAAATGAAGCGAAATCAAAGAAGGTAGGTGTAGTACATGAAGAAGCTAAAAACTTGGTTTGTGATAAAACCTTATAAATGCTTAATTTCGCTGAGCTTGTTTTTTGTGGCTATTGTTGCTCATTTAATATCTAAAACAGCTCTCTTTGAGAAGAACGGTTATATTAATATCATCGTTAGCCTTTTAGTAAAAAATGAGCTATGGTTTATTATTATTGCACTGCTTTTCTTAGGATTGTTTTGTATTGAAAATAAGCTCGCAAAAAGAAAAATTTGTGAGGAAGGAGATGAATTTGATTGAACAACGTAGAAGATAAAGTGGTTCGAATCGGTTTGAACGGTACGCGCAGCTTAAATTCAGCACTGGTGACCTTTATGCGATGGTTTAACAATAAACAGTCGCAACAAAAAAATGAAAAAGCTGATGGAAAGGTTAAAAGTGCAGAGAGTAAAGTGTATACGAAATTACCGGATTTTTATAAAGATCAGTACAGGCAGGGAAATACCCAATTTCAAGGTCAAGCATTCAGTACACAGGCGGAATTAAATAAATTCTCTCAACTGGCAAAACAATACGGCATCAGCTACTTAATTGAAAAAAGACCTTTCGATCTGACCGAATTGATTCAGAAAGAAACGAATAATGAAGTCTTGACTCCGATCCAAAGTGATACGCTAAACAGATGGACATCGATGCGAGAAGGAGAGCGAGTAATCAGCAAAGATGAATATCAAGTAACTTTAGCTGTCAAGGATGCAGAAAAAATCGAATCTTTAGTCAAAGACTTGAACAAGTGGCGAATGAAAAACCTAGAAGTAAGGCTTGATAAGGGTGCTGAAAACATGAAATCGAAAGCACAGGAAAGAAGCTTAGGGACTGTCAAGATGCCGGAAATAGAGCGAGGTGTTTAATTATGACGACAGATGAGCTTTCAGCGGCTAAAGCCGAATTTAACAGACAGATCAATACGAATCAGAATCAGGCGCAGGCTTTGTTAGAAATTGAAACAGCGGATGTTGAGAATTCCTTACAAGCTGATTCTTTTGCTTATACTTGGTTTCAACAAGTTCCTGAATTGCTTTTTAATCCTTTTCAGGATGAAGAACCTACTGAAACAGTTAGATATCCTTGTTCGTGTATTATGCAAGAAAGAACACTGCACGGAAAGCAGCTTATCGATTTCCTTACCGAGGCTTTAAAGAAGAAAACTCAAATACCGTTTACGGATAGCTTTATCAATATAGGCAACGGTAATGAATTTTTAGGGTTATCAAACAAGATGCTGCTGTCCGTTCAAGCATATCAAAAAGGTTATCGAAATCCCAATTGGTGCAGTTATGGCTTTGTTATGAAAAATGGATTTAAAATTAAAGTCGGTGAGCAGCCGACTTATTTATGTTACTGGTCGTTTGAGTATGATAGGCATCCCATTTCTTTCAGTGAAGCCTTCAGGCACATCAGTCATAAGGAAGCTACAGCGAAATCAATCGTTTGTAAAGGGAATTGTTATGCGGTTTATAATGCTGAACAAATTATAGGGATATCCTCTTTAAAAGAAGATATCCCTATTCCGTTGTCAACTGATAAGGCTTTAGAAAAATGTAAGCATATTGTCAGCGGTATGGGTATAAAGGTCTTGCATAATAAACAGTCAACCTATGACTTAAAGGGTGACAGCATAGGACTTCCTAAGCTTTCGGATGAACAATATTGTATCGAATTGATTTATCAAGCTTGCTATGCCACAGCACATAAGGAAAGGCTTAACAGAAGCTTGGAAAAGTGGCAAGAAACATTGTGCTGCCTGATTGCCGGCACAGTAATGTGCAATCGTTTGCACCTTAAAAAACCGCCTATATTACTGGCAGACACGATTCAAGAGCTGCACAAGCAGTTAACAGTTAATCAATATGCTTTTTTTATGATTATAAAAGAAGCAAGGCGAATGATTGAATATATGATGGAATTATGTCCCGATGATAAGCGTAGAAATCTAGCTGATTATGACTTTTCACAGTCTTTACGATCTAGGTTGGATCAGGCAAAGAAAATACAAAAAGGAGGAGTTTGATGAAAAGCAGAGAATTACATTATTCAGTAGAAATCGATATGAAAATTAATCAGCTGCGAAGCATTTTATCGTCATTGACGGATGATGATAAAAGCAGCTATTTGGACAGGCTGAAGCAGATTGATAAGGAAAGCGTAGATTTTCTGATTGAGAATAAGAAAATGAACCCATATTCTGATGAGATGTTAGATCAATTAGAGCTTCAACTGAAGCAGCAACATGCTGTAATTGATTATGACACTCATATTCTTATTCAAAAAAGAGATGAGGGATCGCTTATAAATGAACTTTTGACAGCTCAAGGCTTCCATATTGAAAAAGCAGAGCATCTCAGTGAGGATGAATTGCTTGTTTATTCACTGAACTATGCAGATAAAACAGCAGTTTATCATCCGTCAAGATTGGCCCTGCAGGCATGCGATAATCATATCATAAGTGCTCAGCGCTATATGCAAGATAATAAAGAGCTGCTGTTACGGCTTCATAAACAGAGAGAAGCTCAGAAAGAACAGGCGTGCGTGAATCGCAGTCACGATAAAAAAAGAGATTTCGGAGCTAATGACCTATGAATACAGGTAAGCAACAACGTAAGTTTAGTTTAGCGGCAGCTATACTTATAGGGGCATTCAGCTTCTATATCGGGAATCGCATTGTTTTGATTTATAATGAAAGTGCCGGAAGCGTTATTGATCGAGCATCAAGTGCTTTAAGTAAGCTGTTACCGTCATTTTTAGAATCCTACTATTTGGAAATCAGCTTTTATCCGTTCGCGATTTTATTTGCCATAATTTTATCAGCACTGGGAGAGGCGCTGTATGCTTATTACCTGAGTCAACGTGTTAATTTCAAAGTTGGTGAAGAACATGGTGGTGCGAGATATGGTTCAAGCGAGGAAGCGGCAGTATTGCGAGATGAAACTGATGAAAAAAATATGATTCTTTCTCAAAACATAAAAATGTCAATGGATACTCGAAAAACATGGTTAAACAATAATGTTATGGTTATCGGCGGTGCCGGTTCCGGAAAGAGCCGTTATATGGTGAAACCAAACGCACTGCAGTTTAATTGTAATTACATTATTGTTGATTCCAAAGGGGTGCTGATTCAAGAACTGGGACATGCCTTCATAGAAAAAGGTTATGAGATCAAAGTGCTTGATGTTAAAGATTTTAAGTCGATGAGCTATAATTTCTTTCGGTATTGTCAGAGTCCCTTGGATGTGTCCAAATTGATTAATAATCTGATAGAAAACACTTCAGATCCCAATCGACGTGGAAATGATGAATTTTGGGACAAAGCCGGCACAGCGCTTTTGACGGCGTTGGCTTATTTAATGATGGGAACTGATTATATTGAAAATCAGAACTTTCCTCGTATCATGGACTTGTTAGATTTAGCAGAAGCGAGTGAATCTGATGAAAATAAGAGAAGTGTGATCGATATTGTTTTTGAGGAACTGCAAGAGGAAGTCAAAGTTCGTTTACAGAGCGGCGATCGTGCTGTTGTAAAAGCGTGTAAAAATTCCTATGAATATCTCGCTTGCAAGCAATACAATCTTTTTAAGAAAGCAGGCGGCAACACGGCTAAGTCCATCTTAATAACACTGGGAGCCAAGCTGTCTTTGTTCAATCTGCCTGAGGTGGATAATCTGCTTTCTAAAGATGAATTAGCCCTTGAAACGATCGGCAAGCCGAAGATAAAAAAAGGTATGGAGCATCTACCTGATGATGATCCGAATAAGTATATCAAAACAGTGATGTTTGTATGTATTTCAGATAGTGACAGTACCTTTAATTTTTTAGCTGCTGTTTTATTTCAACAGATATTTGATTTGCTTTATAAGCAGGCGGACAATAACTCAAACGGTCGCTTACCGATACCGGTACGAGCAATCTTGGATGAATTTGCGAACATCGGAAAAATACCTGATTTCGATAAAAAAATTGCGACAATGCGAAGCCGAGAGATATCAGTAATGATTTTGCTTCAGAATTTATCACAGTTGAAATCGATGTACAAGGATGATGTATGGGAAACCATATACGGAAACTGTGATACTACAATATTCTTAGGTGGAAAAGAATTCACTACATTGGAATATCTTTCCAAAAATATCGGTAACACAACAATCGATTATATGTCCATTTCTGAAACAAAAGGTGCAAATGCTTCTTGGAGTAAAAATAATCAGTTGATCCAAAGAGCGCTGTTACCGCCTGATGAAATCAAGCGACTGAAAACGGATGAATGCTTAGTCGATGTCAGAGGACATTATACTTATCGTGATACAAAGTTTAATCTACCGCAGCATCCTAATTATAAGCTTACCGGTGATGCGGATAAAAAACAGATGTTTAAGCCGTATGATTATATTGAAAAGCTCAGAGAAGCTAACTTATTGGAATCAGATTGGCTTATGGAAATGTCATATCACGATGATGAATTACAAAACAGAGAATTTATTGATTTTCCGCAGGAAATGTTAGATTCAATTAATGAAAGTGCAGAATAGCACTTTTTTATTATAGGGCAGCCCCCTAAAGGAGAAAAAAATGGAAACTTTAAACGCAATCTTGAAAATCTTTTCTAATGTAATTACAGTTGGCGGTGTATTGTACGGAGCATATGGCGGTATTCAATTAGGGTTAGCTATCAAGGATCACCAAGGTCCGGCTATCGGTCAAGCGATCATGCAGTTAGTCGGTGCTGCTGCAATTATTCTTGCCGGTGCTACGATTGCCTCAGTACAATTCGGCGCCTAGGAGGTAAGCCGCTATGTTTGATTGGCTAACCGACGGCATAGTATCATACATCATTGATGTATTTACGAGTCTTGTTGCCAATATAGAAAGTCTTTCTATATTGGCACAAAAGACTCCGTCTCAGTTTAATCCTGAAATTTGGCAAACAGTTACCACATTTAATAAGACGGCGGTTTTACCTGTTGCTTATTTAATATTCGGATGCTTTATTATGGCTGATTTTGTTAAGGTTTTGACGAAACAAAATCCGAACGGATTGGAAGCGATGCACATGGTTCTGATTGTCATTGTCAAAATGGTGATAGGTGAGGCTATTATTACCAATATTCCTGATATCATTGATTCCATTTTTGGTATTGCTGCAGAAATGATGAAAAGCGGTTCATTACAAGTTTCAGGTTATCAACTGGAACCATCAATGCTGAGTGATGCTTTAGAAGACGAAGACTTCTTATCTTTATTCGGTATTTTTATACAAAGTTCTATGATTCATGCTATAAACTCAATATGCAATGTAATGGCTTCTTTAATTATCAAACTACGATATATTGAAATTTATGTATTTACAGCGATTGCAGCCTTGCCTGTTGCTGTTATAACATCAAGCAATCATGAAGTATCGGTTATCGGATATGGGTATATCAAGAGGATGTGTGCTTTAGCACTTCAGGTTGTTTTTATTATGGTATGTTTCATGATGTACGCAGCCATCGCAAGAAATGGTGCGCTCACAGTCAATGACAATAACGTAGTTGTTGATTTATGGAGTATTGTGGGCAATGCAATTCTCTTAGTGATAGCTCTGTTTCAAACCGGATCATGGAGCAAATCACTGTTTGGAGTGCATTAAGGAGGATTATTAAAATGATTTATATTAAGGTACCAAAGGAAATCACAGAATATGAAACAAGGTTGTTTTTAGGCCTCACCAAAAAGCAATTATGCTATTTTGCATGCGGTATTGTTGCGGGTATTGTACTGGGCATAATCATTACACCTTTATTCGGCACGAATGCTTTGGCAGTTGTTATCACGTTGGTATGTGTGCCGGTAGTTGCACTGGCATTCACTGATAAAGATGGAATCCCTATGGATATCTATGTAAGGTATGTAATTGACTTTTACAAAAGTAAACAAAAAATTCCGTATGGAAATATTGAAGTATATCGAAACAAAGGAGATGAAAAATATGATTGGAAGCAAAAAGCTAAAAAAAGAAAAAAAAGCAAGAGCGCAGAAAAAGCTCCTCGAAAACGGACTTACGAAAAAAGAAGCAAGAAAAGCGCTATGCTCAAAGCATACTGCCGTACATTAAATTATATAAAAACGGTGTGGCAGAGATGCCCGACGGCATTTATAATGCAACTATCAAGCTGAATGATATCAATTATCGGCTTGTCAATGATGAACAAAGAGAAGAAATATTTACTCAATGGATGAATTTCATAAATGCCTTGACTCCTGATGAAGGAATGAATCTTACTCTGCATAATCATCTTGTCAGTAAAAAGGAATTCAGTGATGAAGTGTGCTTAGCACATCAAGATGATGCACTGGATCATTATCGAGATGAGATAAACACTGTACTAATGGAAAATATCCGGACTGGAAATAACAATATCGTTAGTGATATATATCTTACTTTCGCATTGAAAGAAGAATCTTTAGAGGAAGGCTATCGCGAACTAAATGTGACCTTGACGGATGCAATAAAGCGTTTGAATTCTTTTGGTTGCACAGTGACTGAGAATCGCTTTTTAAACGGAAAAGCTAAGCTGCAGCTACTTAACAGTATCATGACACCAAAAAGAGAATTACAGTTTTCTTACGAGTGCTTGGATGGACTGACTACTAAAGATATCATCAGTCCGGACAGCTTCGATTTTTCTGCCGGTTCAAGTTTTAAAATCGAGGATCGATTCTGTAAAGTGCTGTTTCTTAAAAATTATTCCACCGAGCTGAGTGATGAAGTTATAACCGATTTTGCTAAATTGCAATACAACTTTACAATCAATGTTCATATGAAAGTAATGGATAATGCTGATGCGTTGGCATTGGTAAAGAAACAAAAGGCATCGATGGAAATGAATAAGGCCTCAGAGCAGAGAAAAGCAATTAAAGCAGGCTATGATTCTGATATGATACCGGAGGAGATAGTCGAAAGCCTAGAGGAAGCATCTGAATTACTAGAGAACATCAGAAAGCGGAATCAGCGCCTTTTCTCTTGTCAGTTTGTGATACTGCTGAATTGTGAAACAGAAACAGAGTTAAAGGAAGCAGAAAAGCGGATGCGTAATATCGCTAAAAAACATAGCTTGGAATTGGGCGGAATTTCATTTTTACAGGAACAAGGCTTCCAAGCCTCTTTGCCTTTCTGTTATTCAAAGTATCCGTTAAGCAGAACATTACCGACTGCAACCGCAAGTACATTTATTCCGTTTTCAAGTGCAGACCTTTTACATCTCGGAACAAACTCAATTTATTATGGTGTAAACGCTGCATCAGGAAACTTGATCTACTGTGATCGTACTTTGCTGTTGAACCCTAACGGCTTTATTTTGGGGAAATCAGGTAGCGGTAAATCTCTTTTTACGAAAAAAGAAATTACTTGCAAGCTTATCAGTGATACTAATTGTGATTGTATTGTCATTGATCCTGAGGCTGAATATACATTATTAGCTGATTTAAAAGGTATTGACGGAACAGTTGTTTCAATAAATAATGCCAGTGATATACATTTGAATCCTTTGGCAGGAGATATTAATGAAAAAGATTTTATTCCGAATAAAATCGAATTTTTACAATCAATGACGGCTGCGATTATCGGTGAGAAACAGATGACTCCCGTTTATATTTCGCTGATTGATCGTGTCGGCCGTCTGATGTATGCTCAATATGAGGAGAGGCTTGAAAAAGCTAAAGTTGATGATTCCTGTTTGAATCCTGAAATGCCTACTTATACAGATTTCTATGACCTAATGAAAGCTCAAGAGGAGCAAGAAGCAAAGGCAATGGCCGTCGCGATGGAAATTTATGTGAATGGGACAAATAACTTTTTCGCAAAGCAATCTAATGTTGATTTAAATAATCGCTTTATTGTCTATGAAACACGTGATTTGCCTGCAACGATGAAGTCATTGTCAATGCAGGTTATTTTGGAATCTACATGGCAAAGGGTAATTACTAACTTCAAAAAGGGACGAAGGACATATATTTGGATTGATGAGTTTCATATGTTCTTATCCTCAAAATTCGGTAGAGAATATATTAAGAAATTCATCAAGCGGTGTAGAAAGTATAACGGCATTGTAACGCTGATTACTCAGAACATCGAGGAAATATTGGAACATACAGATACACGCACCATGATTTCCAACAGTGAATTCGTTATGATGCTGAATCAATCATCATTAGATCGTATTGAATTGGAGCAAATGTTTAGTATATCAGAGGAACAAAGCGCTTATATTTCAAACGGTCAAGTTGGTTCCGGATTGTTGAAATTCGGAGTATCATTAGTTCCTCTGGTTGATAATTTCCCTCATGATACCGATTTATATCGAGCGATGACGACTAAGCCTTCCGAGCGTGCCATTATCGACAAAAAGGAATCATCGCATGGCTGATTTCGTTAGGTTTGAAAAACTTAACAAAGAAATTGAGTGTACGAAGACCTCAAAGAAGCTGGATGTTAAAGAATTTCTTGTGAAAAGCGAAGGCATAGCAAAAAATACTGCAGTTGCATTAGGGAAAGCCGGTGAACAAATTGTCCGCAATACCTCATATCAAATAACGGATCATACCAAAGACTTTTATGAAAGCGATCCTGATTTTGCAGAGAACGTAGCGAAACAACGGCTTGCAGGCAGTGTATATGCAGGTCGATTCGCTTATCGAGGGGCTCGTTCTATAGGTAATATTTCAAAGAAGCATAAGGCAAAGAAGCAAGCCTTAAAGGCTTATGTTAAAGATAAAAAACAGAAAGCTGCAGATGTTATTTCTGAGGCAAAAGAAAAGGAAATTATAAAAGACGGTAAAAGGTATGTAAAGGATAATAAGAAAGCTATATATCAAGAAAGCGGAATAAAGGCAGGATTAAAACCGGTGCAAAGTTCTAAACGCATGATTGCCAATCAAAGCAGAAAAGCGATTAACCATGTAAAAAGTAAAGATACAAGCGGTAAAGTGATAGGTACTTCAGCTAAGGGAATTTATTATGTCGCACGCTATCATCGTGCTATGTTAAAGACAATAGGTACGGTCGTCAGCTTTGCTAAAAATATTTTTTCGTTTGCGCTTGGTTTAATAACATCAAGTATTGGTTTGCTTACAACGCTTGTTACAAGCCTGCCGTTTTTTATCATTTTATTATCTATTTTACTTTTACTTAACTTTATATTTTCATTAACATACAGTGGTCGTATCTCTCAATTTACTGATAATGAGGTGTACTTAGAATATCGATATCAAGCGAATGTAGCGCCTGATGAGATTTTATCAATCACAGAAACGCTTGGATGGACCTCTGAGGATAAAGAGGAGTATGAAGCCCTTTTTGCTTTGCTGCTTGACGGAAAAGATGAAAACTGGAACATCACCTATGAAAAAATGTTGGATAATATTTTTGATAAATATAATCCTGCCAAATATCAATGGAAAGATAGAACAATCAAGGTACATCGAGAAAATGTTTTTGGAATCGATCAAACAGAGTATTTGACGTATGAAGATTACTTAGACTTATTCCCGCAATTTAAAAGCAAAAAAGATATATATGGCAATGAGGAAACCATTGCTTCAATGAAAAAACAGGCTTATCAGAGCCTGGAGGAAAACGGAAACAAATATAGCGGTCGCTTTTTTGATAATGTATCCTTTGAACACGATCCTTTAAATCTTAAAGATATTAATAAAAATTCAGCAACATATAAAGTAGGCTTTCGTTCATTTATGGACGGCGCTTTTCACGGGGGAACCGATATAGCTGCAGCTGAAGGAACTGATGCTTATGCGGTAATCGACGGTAAAGTAATAGCTACTTATAATACTGCAACAGCGAGCGGTGATATCTGTACTGACAAGGATAAGCGCAATGTCGCATTATGCGGACTTAATCATGCCGGCAATCAAGTAGTTATTCAACACGAAATTATTGATAAACGCACCGATGAAAAAGCTTATTTGTATATAGCTTATTTTCATCTGCAGAAAGGTTCGGTTAAGGTATCGGTAGGAGACAAGGTTTCAGCAGGCGACGTTATCGGAAAAACAGGTAATACCGGAATGTCTTTCGGCGGACACCTTCATTTACAAAGTTGGATAAATGCACAAGACGGTTATCAGCTTCCACCCGCAGCAAACGGAAATGCTGTTATAGCTGTAAATGAAAATACGATTGATGCAACTATGTTGTGCAGCATCAAATTCCGCAATTATATATACGGTAGATAAGGAGAAGCTAATGGATGAACAAGTAGCAAACTTTAAGCAGCAGATACAATCGAATATCTATAATAATGCTTTTTGTGATACCGATAAATGGCGTGCTCACTTAATTTATATGATATATAATCCCGATAATTATTGGTTGAATATATTAAGCGTATTTAATTTTCGTGATGCACCGGTTCGTGTGCAAAGGCACGCAGCTTGGAAGGATAAAATAGCGCCGGCAAATCCTATTATAAAGAAGGGACTGACCGGTATACCGATTCTTGTTAAAGAAAATAAGGAAAATATGATAGGCGTTAAGATATCACAGGAAAGAATCGTACATGATGCTTGGGATATAAACGATTTAATGGATGGTGATAAATTGATATTGACTTCACCTTTTTTTGATGAAATCAAGCGCGCTCAAAAAAATGGGTTGAGCTTAGACTCGAGTTTTTGGGAAAGCTTTATTGAGAATATTATGGCGAACAGATTCTCTAGTTTAAGCCATGATGTGAAGAAACTCTTATCCGAATCATTCCTATATATAATATATGGTACAAATGAAATAAGTCTTGATATAGTGTCTATTCATAAGAATTCGCCTACTATGCTGTGCCGTATCTATAAAAATATGGTTAAGTTACTTCAAGTTGCATTGGCTTCATTTAGAGATTATGTCGCTAGTGAGATTGCCAAAACAGCCAGTGAAAAAGAAAAGGAAGCATTTCAGAATCGTATGCAACGCAAACTTCCGCAACGGTTAGAAGATGCAACTATACGATTATCTAAGAAAGGTGGATAAAAGAGAATGGATTTTAAACAGAGGCTGTATAATGCGAGGAAAGCAAATATTGCAAAGATTAAGGATCAAATAAATGTAATGGATTTGGCACAGGAGATGGGCTTTCATATTGTTCGACATGGTGCTTTGTTTAGAATGGTAGAACACGATTCTTGCGTTTTTTATCCTGATAAAAATGCTTATCGGCGCTTTAGCAATGAGTATACATTACGAGAAAACCAATCTGTTTATAAAGATGTGTTTTCTTTTTTAATGGAGTTTTGTGATATGGATTTTAATAAAGCCTATAATCACTTGGTTGCTAAAATAGACCCGGAAAAAGCGTTTGTCCCAAAGGCTGAGCGCATAGAGAAAAAACAACGTCTGACGGCTCAGCAAAGAACAATGTCTTTGCAGGAGCAATTAAAAAAAGGTTTAGATCCACATTGCAAAAATGCGATTGCATACTTGATACAGGTGCGTAAAATTGATCCCTCGATCGTATTTGAGTTTGTGAATAAGCGAATGATTATGCAGCAAACTAACAAGTTCGGAAAAAAGAATGTGGTGTTTTTAGGATATGATGAAAACGGTATGCTTGCTTGTTGTGAATATCGGGCTTGCAGCTCTACAGCAACAGCTAAGGGAAACTTTAAGAATTGTGATTATGATTATGGTTGGATGTATGAGCCGGAGATAGATGGCTCGTCTTTCTGTCCGCCGCATGATTGGTCTAAGCCGTGTATTGTAACTGAAGCTGCGATCGATAGAATGGCTTTAATGTCATTGATGAAGAATAAACAGTTAAATCCCAAAGAATATGGCTTTTCAAACGAAGTTAAGCAGCTTCTAGAAAAAGCTGATTATGATTATAAAAGATTTAATTGGCTGTCTATAGGTTCCGTACAGCATTTTGATACCATCTTAAAATCGTTACGGCGGTATGGAATAAAGGAATGGATTATTGCACCTGATAATGATGATAAAGGCAAAGGATTAATTCATGCTTTAGAAAATCGGTTAAAAGATAAAGATGTGGTAATGTATTCTATGCTGCCAAAAGGAAAAGACTGGGATCAAGATCGTATTAACCTTTCTATGCCTTTACAAGAAAGGTTGAAACAGGCTAAACGACTGCAATCTCAGGATAATAGCAAAATAGAACCTAATACATATAAGGATAAACAGATAGCGATATAGATGGCTTAAGCCATCTATATCGTTTTTTTTCTTATTTTAAAGTGTAAGTTTATAGAGAAAATTATAGACGTAATATTAATAATGTGGTATATATAATGCAAGGGACAAGACGAAGCGACTTCTTTCTTATTTTTACTATCTGCAAGGCAGAGGCAGAGTCAACAGAGAAAAAAGAAAGGAGCAATTAATATGGACATACATATCCATTTTGAGCCTGCATTATGTGTTGCGGTGTTAGAACTTGTGATGTATCTGGTTAAAAGATACATAAGACATATTGCAAAAAAAGGCAATAGAAAAGCTTCGTCTGCTACACGAAGCTTTTCTGATAAATAATAACATTTTAAAGAAGACGCTTCTGATTGTCCTCTACACTTATAGTATAATCAAAACGATAGGAAAAATCAATAAGATTTGATTATTTGTTTAAAGATTATGTCTGTCCTATTTGTGGGATTGCAAGTAATTCAATGAATTACTTGCTTTTTTATTTAGAAGGGGCTTCGCCTTATAATAATTCAAGATATCCGCTCCTTTCCATATACAGTAAAAAGCAAGGTGCATAAGCCTGTTTAAGGCGCCCTTACTTATTACTTACGATCGCAAATTGAGAAATACAGAAAAAATTTGAATTTTTTTAAAATTTATTTTGAATGATATTGATGAAGATAAAAAAAGCCGATATTCATATATCGACTTTGCTTGATTAACAATTATTCATTAATTAACAACCCCAACCGTAATTATCGCAAAACTCATTGCCATAATTAAAATCTACGGTCCATTTATTCATATCATTCTCACAATAATCAAACACCTGTCCATAACCGAAGCTCACAATATTACAGTTCCCTTTATTATCACAATCTTCAATATACGCATTTGCCCAGTTTATTGCCTCTTGTTCACTATTAAATATTTTTCCTGAGTTTCCAATAGCGTTCGGATGAGGAACTCCTGCCTTACAAGTCTGCGGCTTTGATTGGGTTGGCTTTTTATTTGAGCCTGCATTACCGGCACTAGGCTTGTTATAGCTTCCTTGATTACTTGTATAGCTATTGCCGCTTGATTGGCCGTTATTCTGTGTCGGAGCCTGCTCCTGCGGTTTTTTCTTTACCGTTACTTTATAGCTGCTTTCCGCTTTATTGCCGTTCACATCATAGGCAGTTACTTTCACCACATAGCTTCCTGCCTTCTTGGCATTCACATCGCTTGTGATAATATAGCCGTTCTTTGTCAGCTTCTTATCCTCACTTTTTTTAATATCACCGTCTACGGGATCCTTCACCGACTCAATGTTAGAAGCTGCATTAAACTTATCCCCTGCAGTAATCTCAACCTTTTCCTTTTTCAGCTTGATTACCGGCTTTTTCGTATCCTTTACTGAAATCTTGATTGTTTCCTCTTTTGTTTTCTCATCGGAATCACTGAATACAACAATAATTTCCTGTTCTCCTGTTTTCTTTGCATCGAAGTTTTTCACTTCTTTTACAGTGATTCCTTCATCAGAATTGTCCTTATCAAACAATAGGGAATGATCTAACTTATCCCCATACTCCACTTCAAGGTTATCCTTTACAGCAACTTTTAAATCCTTTGAACAACCTACAACTAAAATCATCATAGCACATACTGCTAAAACACTAATCTTTTTCATCGATATCTCCTACCTTTATAAATATTATATCATAAGGATAAGCTTTTTGGAGTAAATGTTACTATGCATTTAACATTTTAAGTTTTACTTTATAATATTACCAATGACATATGAAAAATAAAACAAAAGTTCTTATTTTTCTATGCTCATTGCTTCAATGGGAAAGCGTCACAAACCAGTGTGCTAAAGGAGGAAATTTTTATGAAAAAGAATGAAGCTATGAATTTTGTGATGGGGGAAACGATTGGTTATACTAGGGTAAGTTCACGTGAGCAAGAGGAGAATGGTTTTTCTATTCGACAACAGGCAGAAGCAATTATTGAATATGCAGATATGCTTGGGTATGAAGTGAAGCCTGAAAACATTGTTGCTGATCCGGGGAAATCAGCAGGCACTCTAAAGCGTAAAGGATTGCAGGCAATATTGAAAGAATTGCCAAAAGGAAAAATTAAACGAATCATAGTAAAAAACAGCAGTCGTTTGACAAGAGATAATCTTGGCAAGTATTCCTTGAAAAAAGTTTTTGAGCGGTATGGGATAGATATTATCTGCATGGAAGGAAAATGGCAGGCCGATAATGTGAATGAAGAAATCGGAACAGATATACAAGTCTTTATAGATTCACATAATCGGAAGCAGGTTTCACCTGACACTATTAAAGGAATGAAGCAGTCAGCCTTAGAGGGTAATTATTCTTTAGGTGGGAAACCACCTAGAGGTTATCGTAAAATAAGGAAAGAAAATGATAGTGTATTCTTAGAACCAATTCAAGAATATAAAGAACACATTATATACATCTTTGAAAGTCTTAAGCAAAGAAGTAATACATTACAGGGTATTGCGAAGCTTTTTAACAAGAAAAAGGTAATGGGAAAATACTGGACGGATTTTGCTGTTAGACGAATTTTTAATAATCCGATTTATTATGGGGCTTTTCAGTTTAGAGATATCCTTATTGAGAATCATACAGAAGCTATCATAAGTAAAGAACTTTATATGGCAGCCCATAAGGCTCAAGAGGTTTTGACAAGAGTTCCTAAGCATTTATATGTTTATGGCGGTTTGGTATTTTGTAAAAATTGTAACACCTATTGCGTGAAAGAAAGTGTAGTTAAAAAAGAAAAAGTATATATTTATTATCGTTGTCCATCGTGTGGTAAGCGTATCAATGAAACTAAAATTGATAAGAGAGCCTCTGTATTAATAGATCTACGTGCATTGCCTAAAGAAAAGTATGATTTGATTGTAGAGTTAGAGAAGAAGGTTAAGAGAAAGCAGTCTCGTATTAACTGCTACGAAAGAGATTATGATGAGTTTCTAATTGAGGAAGAAGAATTAAAAGAAAAAACAGTAAAAGTAAGACGTGAAATTCAACAATTCAGAAATGAAATAGAATTAATAAAAGGGAGAAGAACAAAGCGGTTTGATAGCTTCAGCGGTTTAGAGAAATATAAATTAATACATAAGAAATTAGAGACTGTTATTGTTGATTTTGAAACCATGTCTATTGATTGTGTTGAGAGAACATGAAAGCTAACTATATGAAGGTGTCCACTGATGTGGATATCTTTTTAAATAACTAACAAAAATCGCCGTATTTACTTGACTTATATTGGCTAAAAATGCTAGTATTAGGTTAATAAAAGCCGTATGTACGGCCAAGTGACAGATAATAAAAGAATTCGAGTATACCAAGTATATGGCGCCATTTGTTAAAAAAATGGAAATATATCGCTTGATAAGCGTATATTTCCTTTTTTTAACGAACTTTTAAGAGCGGTTCGTTGATAAATATTGCTGCTTTCTGAGGGAAGGAGCAATTTTTTTATGGTACGGACAAACCAAGACTCGACGATCTATCAACTTCAATTAATTTCTGAAATAAGAGAGGAGGCTATTGCGACAGAGAAGGAAAATTGTCAGAAGTTAAAAAACTATATAACCTATGGTGTGCCTTCTGTCATTGATAGAATGCCGAATACAAGCAGTAGTATTTTAAAAAGCAGCGGATCAGCGAATCCTCACGATATTAAATGTGAAGTGATAACAGCAGAACAGAATGATTATGATTTTATTCATCGGATGAAAAAGCTTATCTATTCGCTGCCGGACACGTATAAAAACACTTTCGTAAGTATTTTTATTGACGGGAAATCAATCCGCTCTTTTCATCGTAATGATATCTATACAATATTAAAACGAGGTTATTTGAAACTGGCTTTATTAGATGCGACAATTGATTATTCGGCAGAAGATGAGATGAAATATCAAAATTATAAATTGTCTCATTATCTTACCGGTAAAATCGGCGATGATACTTATTACTTGTATATACCGGAATTAAACCTCTATACGTGTAATAATCCCTTTTCTTTAATTAATTGTCATGAGGTGATAAGATTATAAATTAAACTTGTTTCCGATTCTTAGATAGGATTTCATAATTGCGCCATCTTCAAAGCTTACCGCAAATTGCTTAGTTTCTTCTGCACAAATAAAGACGGCGAAATTAAATTCATTAGTGAAATGTTGTTTTGATAAATCTTTGTAGGAAAGAATCAATACAGGGATATCAAGTTTTTGTACAAAAGCATTTTGATAACGATGATTGCCGTCTATTATGATAGACTCTGATAAAGCATCACAAATAAGAATGGGATTATTCCAATCTACAGGTCGCAAAGGCGCTGTACTTAAAGGAGAGGGATTTAAAATTCTCAGATTAGCTTCTTTCGATGTACTTTTTCTTAATAATTCGGAATCCTTAAATATTGAATCAACACTGAAAACAGAATATAGGTTGAAAGGCGGAAAAGGGCATTTCATTAGCCATTGAAAAGGATTCATCGGAATTCTGTCTATGGCATT
Organism: Erysipelotrichales bacterium; assembly: GCA_910576855.1. GTDB lineage: Bacteria > Bacillota_I > Bacilli_A > Erysipelotrichales > Erysipelotrichaceae > C-19. The sequence goes on along the minus strand of CAJTJP010000032.1, from coordinate 9,286 downwards.
ATAGTCCAATTTATCAAAAATTTGTTTCCATATAGAAAAGTAAGTATGTATTGCATTTTTTCTGTCAGGAAAACGAAATTCAAAAGCTTTTATTGCCTCAAATATAAACTGACTCATTTGAGTGTCAGTAGTGAATTGAAGTTTACTTCCATCTTCTGTTTCGTAGATATCAGAAAGTTTGTTCATTAATTTATTAACCATAATTCATTCTCCCTCTTTTTATGGTTTAATTATAGCTTAATAAATGAAAAAAGAAAAGAATGAATTATATCTTTAAGCCGGTAATAAGAAAGATAAAGCGTCTTTATGAAAATATAAATCAGAAGATCAGCGAAAATTGATAGTTAGCCAATGCTACAAGTATTATAAAATAGTATCATGGAAAAAGAATTGATAGTTAAGATTATATCTTTTTATTAATAGAGCGGAGAATAAAACGATGAATCATTTCAGCAATTATCTTTTAACGAAATTTTATAAGGCAACTTATGAATATCAATATGATGCAGAATTGAATATATTTAAAGAAAAAGTCATTGAGTATGCAGGGATGTCTCTCGATGAATGTTCATTGCATTACATGAAAGTAAATGCGAAATATGAAAAACGAGTGACTGTACTATTTGGTTTATCGTTAATGTTGATGTTTTCTATAGTATTTGGCATATGGTGACAATTATTCATGTTGCTGATAAAAGCGGCAGACATAAAAGATGCAATACCATTGACATATGAAGAATTTATTATTGTTTGTATTCTTTTTTTTTGGCAATCATAGTGATATACTTATCATAGTGATTTCGATACTATATAAGCAGATAAAAGATTTGCACATATTAATCAAGAAAAATATTTATTAGAAGATGTTAAATTAAGAAGAACTCATCCGCATAGTAGAATTGGTATATTAAAGTAATTAAATTATTTGCGTGAATAGTATAAGAGTGATAAAATAAAGATAACTTAGTGGAGGAAGAATTATGAAAAAGATAAGTGTTTTAGTAGTAAGTGCTATGATGTTTTTAGTTGTAGGTTGTTCAAAAGAATTAAAGGTTACTATCAAGGATAACCTTGAGGTAGAATACGGAGATAAATTAGACAACTCCATTCTATTTGATAAGGAACAGTCTGATGAAGGAATCGCAGTAAAGGAAGTGAAAAACTTCGATGCAAAGAAAACAGGAGAACAAGAAATCACTGTTGTTTTCGGTGATTCTGATGATAAGACAAAAGAGGAAACAATTAAGGTTTCTGTGAAGGATACGAAAAAACCGGTAATCAAGCTGAAAAAAGAAAAGGTAGAAATCACTGCAGGGGATAAGTTTGATGCAACTTCTAATATTGAATCAGTAAAGGATCCCGTAGACGGAGATCTCAAAAAGAGCGAGGATAAGAAGCTGACAAAGAACGGCTATCTTATCACAAGTGATGTGAATGCCAAGAAGGCAGGAAGCTATACGGTGAAGGTAACTGCCTATGATGTAAATGGCAATAAAGCGGAAAGTAGCTATAAGGTAACGGTAAAGAAAAAGCAGCAGGAACAAAGTGAAACACAAAACAACAATCAAACAAGCAGTAATAACAACTATTCCAATAATCAAGGAAGCTACAACAAGCCGAGCTCAGGTAACACAGCCTCTAATAAGAAGCCAAGCAGTGGTTCGTCCAACAATAACGGCAGCTCATCAGGGCAAACAACTCCTCATAAGCATTGGGGACCCGCGGTAGAGGGAATGTATTTTGACAGTGGTGATGAATTGGATGCATGGGCAAAGAAATACCAGTATGAGCAATGGGATAAAGGAAATGACATTGGTTCAGCCTACGGCGTATCTGAATGCTCCTGCGGGAAATTATATATAAATATGTTTTACTAGACAATCATTACGGTTGTCTTTTTATTTTAAACGCTTGAAAGAATCATAACAAATTTAATTATTTATATAGACAATCCAAAGTGATTGTCTTTTTTATACTTACTCAAAAAATTTTTTTATAAATTTTTTGGGTTTTTTGTTTTTCATGTGTATGAAATAAATAGGGGCGATTACACACAGAAAGAAATGGAGGAAATGATAATGAAGTCAAATATAAGACCACCGAATAAGAAATCGTATATAGAGTAATATCTCTACTTTTGTGTTAATAAGAAAAGGAGGAATAAAAATGAGACACAAACTGAAAAGATTATTGAATACAACACTTGCCTGTTTTATGGCTTTGTCTATCTTTCAATTCAATTGGACAGCGAAAGCAGCTGCTCATAAGGTAACAGAGGAATTTCCCGGAGGTTGGATGAACAACGGACTGGTTACGGGAGAAGGCGCAATACTTAAGGTGGATGGAAAGGTAGCCTTTTGTCTGCAGGCTGAAATTCCTGCCAGTACAGGGGATAATGAAGAAATTGATCCAAGTGATATTAATTTAACAACAAGGACAATGAACACATTGGCTTTGATCGCATGGTACGGTTACCGCAGTCAACCATCAACGACGAACTATTTTCTTACGCAAAACCTGATATGGGATTACTTAGGAGACGGCAGAAACTATGTATCAAGTTCGGCATATCCAACCAAGGAGAGTATGCAAGACTTCTTCGAAACTGTCATGGATAAGGTAAACCATTTTCATGATAGACCAAGCTTTCACAATCAAACTTATACTATAAACGTAAATGAAACCTTAAAAATCAAAGATACGAATAAAGTATTGAATGGCTTAACAATAGAGGGGGTTGAAGGTGCTGATGTCAAAAAGGATCCAAATGATAAAAATACTCTGTTAGTTACACCACACGCAAACAGCACTGATACAATTACTATAGGCTTTAATCGGGGCATGACTACCGAACAAACACGAACCAATTTTGTAGTTCGAGATGGAAGCAGTCAAGGAGTATCCCCGTGTTTATCAGGACAAGACCCCTATACTTCAAGAGTAATGGTAAAGGTCCAAAAATACGGACATCTCGAATTAAAGAAACTTGATAAACAAAGCGGTAAAGTGGTAAAGAAAGCCGGTGTGGAGTTTAATGTCTTTAAGGAAAACGGTACTAAGGTAGCTACTATAGCGACTAACAGTAACGGTATCGCTTCACTAAAGAACCTGTTGTTCGGTAAGTATTATGCCGTTGAAAAAACAGAACCGGATAAATACTTCATCAGTAATGAAAGAATCAATTTTGAAATCAAGGAAAGTGATGTTACGGTTCAAAAGTCTTTAGCGAACGATCAAATCAGAGGCAGAATTGAGCTTTCCAAAGAGGATTGTGAGGTTGGTAAAAGACCTCAAGGTGACGCAAAGCTCTTTCATGCAGAATATACTCTATACGCAAAAGAGGATATCTTGGACCCTGCCGATGATTCTATTATTTATACTGCCGGTACTGAAATTGCCACTGCTTCTATCGGTGAAAACTATAAGGCAACCTTCGATAATCTGTATTTAGGGAAATACAAGATAAAGGAAACGAAAGCGCCGAAAGGTTATCTTATCGATGAAAGAGAATATGAAGTGAATCTTACTTCTGATGCTTATGTCAAAACTGTATCAAGCTGTGATTCTGTGATGAAACAAGCGTTCAAGATTGCGAAATTCAGTGATCCCGATGGTTCGGGCGGTATCAAGCCGGCATTAAAAGGCGCAGAGTTTACGGCTATCTTGAATCGCTATGTAGAACAATACGGCTGGGATATGGCTTTACAAATTGCACAAGACCCTGATGATGATCGTATCCTTGACAGTGAATGGGATGTGTTGATCACAAGTGATGAAGGTACAGCGACAAGCAAGCCTTTGCCGTTCGGTAATTATTTGGTGAAGGAAACCAAGACACCCGGTAATCCCGGTGATTATGAAACAGCTCCTGATTTCTATGTAAACATTGAAAAGGACAGTGAGATTCCTATGAATTATCTGTATATCAATGATCCTGAGTTTACTACGATTATCGCAATCGTGAAAAAGGATGCGGAAACTCATAATATCATTGAGTTAGAAGGCGCAACCTTTAAAATCAAATGTCTTGAGAAAAACAGTATGTTTGAAGCAGGAGAGTATGTAAACTGGTGGCAATGGAATCCGATTCCTCATACAGTAGATACCTTTACGACAACAGAAAACGGAACGGTAATGTTGCCGGAGGAGCTGCCGATCGGTTTATATCAGCTCGAGGAAATCAAAGCACCGAACGGTTATCTGTTAGCGAAAAGCGGAAAACCGTTCAGAATCAGCGGTAACGGCATTCACCAACAGTTAGGACCTGATGATACTACCATCGTAACTACGATCACATTTGATGATACACCGGTAAAAGGACAAGTGAAGCTCCAAAAGGAAGCGATGTTGTTTCAGGGTTATACTTCAACGAATACAAAGTATGGGGAATTGTTTACACCTGTTTATGAAAGAGGATTACTTGCGAATGTGAAGTTTGAAATCAAAGCGAAAACAGATATTATCGGAGCTGACGGTAAACTGTGGTATCGTGCCGGACAACGAGTAGAGGTACTTACAACGGACGGAGAAACGATAACGACATCAAGCCAATTACCGATCGGAACTGAAGGAAACAATATCTATAGTATTCAGGAAATAGAAACAGCGGAAGGCTATGTACTGGATGATACGATCCGTTATTTCCGCTTTGATTATGTAGATGAAAATACTTCGATTGTTGATCCGACATGGTTGGATGAAAACGGAAATGAAATAGAAGCAGATGAAATCTTGATCTTAGATAACCAACATCAAACAAGTATTACTCCTGTCATGAAGCATATGGAAATATCTGACAATAAAGACAAAACAGAAGCATACAAACAGGTAGTGTTCGGAATATTCAGTGAACAGGTGGAACAGTTAGAAAAGGATTCCTTGGTCGCTATCCTTGATGTAGATGAGAACGGAAAAGCGGAAGGCACCTTGACACAAGAAGGCACGTACTATTTGAAAGAAATTCAAACAGATGGTGATTACATACTATCCAATGAAAAGTACCCTTTCACTTATTCCTATAACGGTGATAAACAACAGGTAATCCAAGTGAATAACGGCAAACCTATCTATAACTATTTAAAAAGAGGAACGATTGAAGTCTATAAACAGGATGCAGACAGTAAGCTGCCATTGATGAATGTATGTTTTGAACTTGCGACAGATAAAGAGTTTACCAATATCATCAAAACCACATGGACAGATGAAAACGGAAAAGCGATCTTTGATGAATTGGAAGCCAACTATACCTATTACATTAGAGAGAAATATGACGGTAATCATGATATGGCAGATAAGGGATACGTATATGATCCAAGTATTCATGAAATAACCTTGAACGATGTAGAAATAGTCAAAGTGAATTTAACCAATACCCAAGTCAAAGGCAAGGTACAATTCACTAAGACAGGAGAAAGCTTCCATGATGTTGAAATCATAGAAGGTGCCTTCGGTAAGGAACATCATCCAATTTGGTCGCAAGGCAATTTGTTAGGAGCTGAGCTGACGATACGAGCGGCAGAGGATATCACTACATGGGATCAAACAGAACACTACAAGAAAGGCGATATCGTAACAGTGCTTGAATCCGATTGGCAGACTACAGACAGCCTGTTACTACCTGTAGGAAAGTATGAAACCTATGAATCAAAAACTCCACACGGCTACATCAAGGATGAAACGATCTATACCTTTGAAATCAAACCAAACGGCAAAGCGGATATTCAGCTCAATCCGGTTTCCATCAACAATAACAGAGCTAAGGTCAATCTTGACTTCACAAAGGCATTAGAGAAACAGAAAACCTTTATCAACAAAGAAGCTTACAAAGATGTCGTATTCGGCTTATACGCAAGAGAGGATATTACTAACTATATGGGTGAAGTAGTCATTGAAAACGGCTCATTGATCGGCATCTCACATATCGATAAACAAGGCCACTTAACCAATCGCTTTGATTTACCGAACGGTGTATATTTCTTCAAAGAGCTTCAGACAAACAATCAATATCAGTTAGATACGAAGGAATATGACTTTGAGGTTAGTTATCCGGGAGAGGATGTCAAGGAATATACGATTGAAGTCAATGAAGGAGAACCCATCAACAATGACTTAAAACGAGGAAGCATTGAAATCATCAAAACAACAACAGATTCCCTGTATTATACAAAGGCAGAACAGGATTATGCAGACTCTTTCCATATTATGGAAGACTACATGAAAATCTACAACAATCCGATCACCGAGGATGAACCGAATTACTTAGCCGGAGTTACCTTTGAAATAACTACCGATAAGGACTTCACTAATATCATTGATACAAAGAAAACGGACGGTACTGGTCGTATTGTATTCGATGAGCTTGAATTAGGAAAGTATTTCATACGTGAAAAATCTACGCTGCAGCACTATGTCTTGACTGATGAAGTGTTCAAGATAGAGCTTACCAAGCATGGACAGGTGGAAACGATCGAGGTAGACAACAGGCTCATAAAGGCAGATATACATATCCATAAGGTAGATGAAACAGACAAAACGATTGCTTTACAAGGCGCGGAGTTTACGATGTATGCGGATAAGGAATGTACCCAAAAACTCTCAAAAGCAGTTACCGATCAATCAGGCAACGCGAGTTTCAAGGATATCACCTTTGGCACTACAGTATACATAAAGGAAACCAAAGCGCCTAGTGGTTATGAGTTATCCGGCAAAGTAACAGAAGTGACAATCAACGATGAATGGATCAATAAAGAATCAAGAAACAGAGTCATCGAAATCACCAATCGTAGAATCCCTAAGACTCCGAATACAGGCGATCATACAAACATTATTATGTATTTAGGACTATTAGGAATCAGCTTAGGAACAATTCTTTTATCAATAAAAAGCCGATGCAAGAACGACTAAAGAATTAGAATATTTGCAGAGCAAGTCAACTTGAAAATCGGTCTGTTCCGTTTAATTACAAAAACATGCTGTTTAATTTTTATTTATTCCCTAAAGTATAACATGGTATGAAAAATATTATTGAAAGAGGTAAAATTAATTATCAAAGAATAATAAAAATCTTTGTTGAAACTGGCGGAACATCATTTAGATAAAGCAGAAGAAAAGTGGAGGGATAAATATCCAAGCAGTATCAAGGCATGGCGAGAGAACCGGACAGAATTAGATCATATTTTGTTTATCTGCAAGGCAATACGAAAAATGATTTATACCACGAATTCGATTGAGAATTTCAACCGGCAATTACGTAAAGTTACGACAACCAAAGCCAGTAATCCAAGTGATGGTGCCTTATTAACATCACTGTACTTGGTAATCTTGGATGTCACTAAAAAGCGGACGGGAACGCCGCATAATTGGATGAACATCGCAAATTAGCTAATGATTTATTTCGAGGGGATGATTGTCAATGATGACCTAATCGTTTAGAATAATGAAACAGCGGTTACTACTTCCGTTTCTTCTTGATATTTACGGTTTACCCTAAATTTGAGACACTCTCATCAATCATTAAAAGAATTGAGGGTTTTGTCATGGAAGAATACATCAAATATTATAATACACAGAGAATAACAACAATACACAGAGAATAACAACTAAATTAAAAGGATTGACTCCTGTTCAATTCAGAAATCAATCCTTAGCAACTGCTTAATCAGTTTCTTTACTATTGTCCAAATAATTGGGTTCACTTCAACTGCTTCCGCTTCTCCCTGACATTTACGGTATACACAAAAAATGAAACATTCTCCCCTTTTTTAGAAAACATCAAGTTTAACTCAATATCAAATCATCGTTGCCCGGAACATTATCCGGAGAAATTCTGAACTTGTCGAAAACAATATCCTTTCTGATGTCTAAATCATCGTCCATAGCGAAGTTATACGTTATCCATCTTTTTGTTTTCACTGCCTGAACCGCTCCGTCAAAGCCTAATTGACGATACGACAATAAAAAGTACAAGTATTTTAATTCCATAATATTAATTATGACACTGTTATATTGCGATAGATACTCATACAGCTGTGAAGCATTCATATTTTGAATGAGCTCAAAATCGACATCTTTTTCAGGCGGTAGCGATTCATAAAACGGAAACCCATAGGTATCCCTTGTTTTCAACCGCTGCATTAAAGAAGGCAATACTATCGCTTTTAATTCGTCAAGCAAAGATAATAAATCGTCACATTCATGGATTTCATAATCTGTCGATAACTCCATAGAGGTATCGGTAAAACGATAGAACCATTTTTCTTTCTTTTCATCAAATTGAATGATTACGGAATAGGTGCTGATGAATCTCTCAAGTATCAATAAGGGGTCAGAATCACTGTTTTCACGCATCGTATTGATATAAATTTCTCTGAGCACATAATATACAATTTGCCAATCACCAAACTTATCAAACAGTTCATATGTATCAATATTCAGGGACAGAGCATCATTGATTTCCGCCAGATTACGTTCTATATGCGGGGCAAACTGTTTTTTTATATAATTAGACGCGCTGTTGTTCATTACATTTAAGAGCAGCTCATCGGCTTCCAACTTTAAGCTTGTGATTAAAAATTTACTGTCAGGTGCTTCTAATACCCTTTTCAATTCCGTAAAGCTTTCCAGCAAACTGTCTACAGTTCCCTTCAGCATATTGAATTTTGTTGTCGCATTTCCTTTCCTTAATATTTTTAATTGCTGTGCAAAAAAGAGCGACAACAGTGGTGTGACGATTTTATCGGTGTTTTTTTCAGAGGTCCTCAAGCTATAAAACAAAGAGTCAAAATTTGTTTTCATGTAATAATTTTGCTATTTCTCTAAGTCAATCAGAGTTTTAAACGCGGTATAAGCCCCCTCAGCATCGAGCGAAATTTCACGCAGCAATGTGATAGAATTTATCTCACTCTCAAAACTTTTATGGACTCAAAACGTCGCTTTCATATAAAGGGGGAACAATGTTTTGAGCCTATTCCCGGACAAATAGCTTCCTTTCTATTTCGTTTATCGGTGGAACTGTTTTGTTGCAATATCATTTTTGGTTTTATCATCTCCCCTTACCGTATATGCTTTAATAAGTATAACATATAACTAACAGTACTAAAAGTGCTTTTGCTGAATTTCTAATAAAAATAATCTTTGGTGAAGTGCAAAAGTAACTTCCACATCAATGTGAAGCAAGTGGAAATCAGTCTTACATCAATTTCCACTTCTATTTTAGTTGACTTTACTCTTACATTATGGTTCTCTTTTTGTATCTCCTGTCATGGCGGCGAAAGGAGAATTCTTATGT
>CAJTJP010000031.1 GCA_910576855.1 Erysipelotrichales bacterium | reverse complement strand
CTTGGAAGCCTGATAAAGAGGTTACGATCAATGGAATTACTTATGACACAATGGCAGGACTGATACCTGATGTCAATATTGACTTTGACGGTGACGGCAATCCTGACTATAACATTGATACAAACGGAGACGGTATTCCCGATAAGAATCTGTTAGATGATAACGGTAATAATTCCGGATTTAAGAATAACTTAGGCGGTGCCAATACCGGTGATAATACGAAGTGGGTCTACTGGTGGATATTACTAATCATCACAACACTTACGATGATATACGCACAGTATAAGAAAAGACAAGCCAGAAGAAACAGAAAGATACATTTCAATAAATAAGGTCTATTAAGGTAGACATTAAGAGAGATAGAAAAATGTTATTGAAATATATGTTTCTGTATAGAAAAACAGTCATTTTCTATTCAAAAATGACTGTTCAGAAACGTCTACATTTATAGACAGTTAAGAAAGGTAGGATGTTTATGAAAAAAATATTTTATACAGCTTTATGCCTATTTGTAGGTATAAGTATAGGTATCCCGTTAATATATAATGATGATAATAGATTAAGTGCTGCAGTAGATGATAATGGGCGAGAAAAGATAGTTGATTTTAACCTATGTACGTCTGGCAATCTCACTTCGGGTATTGTCGTTACAGAAACAAAGCGTTTATATTATATGTCAGATTTCTTGGCGTCTCAGAATACTATTAAACCAAAGTTAATGTCAGACATAAATGGTTCTCCTCTAAAGGATGTAACAAAGGTCGCTTTAGCTAATAAAATACAGGGAAACTATGGAATAGGACTTGCATTAAAATCAGATAATAGTATATATGTTTGGGGTACGAATCAATTTGGTCAATTAGGAACCGGTACAACAAGTACAGCATACATAAATCCAACAAATATTAACCCGGGAATTTCAGATAAAATCACATCGATGGTGGCTACTGAAGGCACCTACTTTATCATTACAGAAAATGGTGATGTCTATGCGAGCGGCGATAATAGATACGGACAATTTGGCGATGGTACTACAGAATCCAGTACAACCTTTAAAAAACTTCCTATTGATAATGTTAAAAAGATGACAGCTACAGAACCCAATACTTTGTATGCTCTAAAAAACGATGGAACAATTTATACTTGGGGTGGCACAATATACGATGGTTTAGGTAAAAAAACTAATATAAGTACACCAACACCAATTTACACAGAAAATAAAACTGATGTTTACACAAATGTGGTTGATATTAGTGCAAATTTATCATGGAAGGGTAATCCTTCTGTAGCTGTTCTGACACATGAAGAAAATGTCGCAAAAGGATATATTGTAGGAAGACAGCCAACATCAGGAAATGCTTCTAAATTAAATATAACAATTAACGATTTGACACAGGTTAAATCGGTTTCGTTTGGTTATAAGTCTGATTATTCAAGACCTGTCGATAATATAAGTTTTGTCGGCGATGGAAAAGTATATAAAAATGGAGCTGAGCATACCTATTATCGTAACGATGAAAAAATAGTAAAAACTGAAAGTGTTAATACCTGGCAAATAGTATTAACAGAATCCGGCAGAGTATTTTATTCTCCACTCGATGCCCATGAATTAATTATTAAGGTTCCTTTGCAGCTAACCGGTATAAAGAAAAACGCTCCTCAGTATGATAATATCTATCAAAATAATGAAAAATATAACGATAATTTAAAGTTGGTGGCAGAATCAGCGACAAGCGAAACACTGCTCTGCGAAGTAGAAAATCCAGTTGGAAGCAAACCTATCACTTGTTCTGATTTTGTAGATAACAATATCGAAATAACTGCATTAAATCAACGTGTTTATAAGAAATATATAGTTAAAAACAGTTTAATGAGTGCTGATCTCACTGTAGATTTGTATAAAGATAATCCCCAATTAGCCGATTATTCACCGACAGAGAAAAACGAAATTTCAATAAGTGATATAATCAATCTTGATGTACCTGACGATCAAAAGGGTTGGAATTCCTATACAGCTACAATTACCGATTCATCGGGAAACACAAGTGATTATAACGGACAAACCTTGACAATAGGCACCTATACCTTAACAGTGACGGATTCTTACGGCAATACACAGGATTATCAATTTGAAGTGAAGGACAATCCTGAGCCGACTTTAAATTTCTCATTGGTTAATTCAAACCTTACCTACGGTGATAATCCAACAAAGGTAAATAACACAATCGGTACATTTACACTATCGTATCCCGCAGGTGAGCCTACCTCTAATATTAAAACGATTCAATTAGATAGTAGCGGTGATGAAGCACACTTCAGTGTTGATACTACAGGAGCTTTAAAGGTGAAAGGTACTGATTTAGACGCAGGAACCTATAGCGTGACTGTTTCGGGTACTGATGGTAATGATATGGCATTTACGAAAACAGTTTCTATTACAGTCAATAAAAAGAATCAAGACAATTATCAGATAACAAATCAAGCGAATTATCCGTTTCAATTAAATCAAGAAATAGTGATAACTACTTCAGGTAATGACAGCGGTGAAAATGAAACGTATACAATCACAAACGGCAACAGTGTAGCGCAGATTGTCGGAAATAAATTCAAGCTGTTAAGCAGTGGTACATTTACCTTAGAAGCTACAGTTGCGGGTAACACAAACTACAACAGTAAAACAGTAACGAAACAGATAACGGTATCACAGTTACCGACTCAAAATCCGCCTGTTTCTATCACAAGTAATGATTCATTCATGTATGGTGATACCTACACCCCTTCCTACAGCGGCGGACAAGGAAGCGGTGCAGTGTCATGGTCGATTGAAAATGATAACGGTACAGGGGCTGCGTTAAGTAACGGTAAGGTTACGGTTACAGGTGTCGGTACATTCACAATAAAAGTAACAAAAGCAGGCACAAGCAGCTATCAAGAATCTACAGCTACTAAGGTAATCACAGTCAATAAACGTAAGACCATCGTAAAACCAAAGGATGTTACTAAAACGGTAGGTCAAGCATTTAAAGATAACGGTGCTACCTATAATCCTCAGCCTGTTACAGGTGATAATATAGGAACACTTACTATCACAAGTAAGTATCCTAATAATCAAGTCCCGGGCAGATATACAGACGGTATACAGGCAAGCGGCTTATCCAATCCGAATTATGAATTTGAATATCAAGAGGGAACATTGATAATCAACAGTAACAGTTTACCGAATAACGGTGAAGGATACTATAAGGTAACCGGAATCAAAGGAAAGAATAACTGGTATATCAGTGATGTACAGATTTCAACAACGAACAAAAACGGTTATGATGAAATCAGTAATGACGGCATCAATTTCCAAACTACTCCGTTAGTCTACAGTACAGACGGTGACTATCCGACTGATTTCTACTTAAGAAATTCAAGTACAGGCTTGATCGCAAAGGCAATACGTTATCAATTAAAGATCGATCAAACACCGCCTGATGTGCCGACATTATCGATGAAAGAAATCAATAAGAGTGCAATCGCAAGATTCATCAACGCATTAAGCTTCGGCAACTGGATGAATCAAGCTGCGGAAGTAACTATGACAAGTAATGACGGTACCAGTGGTATCGATTACTACGAATACACGGAAACAAGTAAAGACGGTACAAACACAAAACAAAGCACAAGCGGTATAGTGACATATCAAAATGATGTAGAGCTTACGTTACAGGCAAAGGCATGTGACAAAGCAGGAAACTGCAGTGATTTAAGCAGTGATGAAGGAATCATGATCGATCGCAAAGCACCAACGATAACCGGTGTAAAGGATAAGAGTGAATATAAATTCTATTATCTGCCGAGATTTGTAAAGGTCACCGATGATTACAGTGGTTTATCGTACAGCGAATATAAGCTTGACGGAGCTATGGCAGGAACAATTCAAAACAACGTTGATGAAAGAATCAGCAGTGTCGGTGAATATGAGGTCTATGCGATAGACAACGCAGGAAATGATATTACAATTACATTTAAAATCGTACCGTTGCCTGATATTGAAACAGAGATTGACGGCAGTGATGAATCTAAAGATATTATCGATCAAATCATAGATGAATTAGATGAAATCAAGGACAAGATTGATGAAACAGAAAAGAAGGATATCGAGGATTGGATCAAGGATGCGTTAGATAAGTGGAACAGCTTAAGGAAAAAGGTAGTAGAAACCGATGATAAGAGCGCTAAGGTAGAAGGACAAGGCGATACAGACTTTGATCCGAGTGTCATATTAATTGTCGATGATATTACCGATCATGCGGATGATATTCCACCGTTACCTAGAAAACCGATTACTGTATATGATGTATGGCTTCAAAAGGGCAATGTGAAAATACAGCCTGACGGCAGTATCAAGGTATACTTGCCGTATACAGAGCCACAGGAAGCCCTTGGTGATGCGATGGGCGGCGCGAAAAGCGATGCCAAGCCAATCGTTTATGAAATTGATACAAAGAATAAAGTAAAAGAGCTCAAGGTACAATTAGAAGGAAGCTTTGTCACCTTTATCACAGATAAGTTGTTGCGATACGCGATCAGTAACGACAAACAGGAAATCAATAAAGATGATACATGTGTTGTAGGACCTGACGGAAAACCGACTACAGGTGATGAAGTATGCGGCTTACCTAATGATGACGGCAAACAGCCTGAGAAAAAACCGGACGGAAGTGTTGAAGTACCTGACGGCGGTAAGATTGAATTCCCTAACGGAACGGAAATCGAAACACCGGACGGCGCAATCATTCACCCTGACGGATCGGTAACATTACCTGACGGCACTGAATACGATCCTAACGGAAACAAGAAACCAAGTAAGCAATGTAAGCTTGATGGCATTGAAATCAACATAGATACAGACAATGACGGTTTACCTGATATCAATGTAGATTTGAACAAAGACTGTAAGCCTGACATCAACATCGATCTTGACGGCGATCGAATTCCTGATTTAAGCATTGACAGTAACGGAGACGGTAAAGCTGATATCAATATTGATAAGGACGATGACGGGAAACCTGACTTAAACATTCTCAAGCTTAAATCTTGGAAGCCTGATAAAGAGGTTACGATCAATGGAATTACTTATGACACAATGGCAGGACTGATACCTGATGTCAATATTGACTTTGACGGTGACGGCAATCCTGACTATAACATTGATACAAACGGAGACGGTATTCCCGATAAGAATCTGTTAGATGATAACGGTAATAATTCCGGATTTAAGAATAACTTAGGCGGTGCCAATACCGGTGATAATACGAAGTGGGTCTACTGGTGGATATTACTAATCATCACAACACTTACGATGATATACGCACAGTATAAGAAAAGACAAGCTAAGCAAAGTACGCCAAAGGGCAATTGATTTGGTAAAATATGAAAACGTGTAAATTGCTGTTGCTTTTTGCTTATGAATGAATTATAATAGCAACGGGTTTCAGAGGTTCTGCTTGCTCGTAATATCAATTTCCTTTCTTTGATTCTATTACCGGTAGGTGGAACGTGGTTAAACACCACGAAAAAGGAACAATTTCGTTGTTCCTTTTTCTTTTGGGACTCCACCATCTAGTGTGGAGTGAGAAAAAATAACCACCAAATAATGTGGATACACTCCACCAACTGGTGTGGAGAAGCAGAGGCATTTTTTGCCTCTGTTTTTGAATGTTTATTTGAGTAAGAAACCAGTTTTATTAACAGCATACATGATTCTTTTTCTACGTCTTTCAATATTACGAATACCTTTAGTGTTGAAAAGAAGAGTAGAAATGGTAGCATTCATACTTTCCGCAATACTGGAAAGCGTGATGAGGAATAGAGATATTCCTAGAATAATAACCATTAGAACGACAAGAATCACAACCACAAAAGGGACAAGAAATTTTCTTTCTGGCAAGAGAAACGAAAATAGAAAGATGACTAGTATCATCACAAGCAGAATGGATAGAGCTTACATCCGAAGAATGTAAGTTTAATAAAGAAATAAGTAATTTATCATTTTGATCCATAAATAAAACCTCCTTCTATATAGACCATAGTCATTATAGAAAGAGGGCATGATTCCATCAACTGGTGTGGACTTTTTACTCCACACTATTTGAAGTAGCGTATCCACAAACACAGAAGTTGGTGGATACTTTTTCTTTTAAAAGCCTTAGTGCAGCTTATATCTGTTCCTTTAGAATCCTTCAAAATATCGAACTTACTTTCTCTTAACAATTTAAGAAAAACTGAATTCAGCGGTTGCCTTTTATTCTAAATAACATATAATATTAATGACAAGTCAGTGGTTGAAAGCCGCGGAAAAAGGAGCAACCGGTTATTGCTCCTTTTTTTACTATTCAAAGCTCCTAAACTATTTGCTTATTTTCTCAAGCTTTTTAATGATAAGTAATAACACAAGCAGTGTTAAAAACTCAGCATACATGCAGTATGAAGCTCCTTTATTACGAAAGCCTGACTTATTAAATAAGCCGATAGAAAGAGCCTTGAATAAACCGCCATGTTTAACCTATCGGTGGTATTATAAGGGAGCATAACTTGCCCTCCCTGCTTTTATATACGTTCTCATTCCATGGAAATACAAAAAAATATTGATTTTTCACAAGAAACTAATTTCCTCTCCCATTATAGGTAAGCACCAAACAGCACTATTCGCATTAATAAGAAAAATTGAATTAAATTGTGTCAAGCAAAAATGAAAATGTCCCAAAAAAAGTTAAACATTAGCACCAAGATTACGGTGCTTTTGTTTTGCAAGATAAGCTTGAAAAGAAGCATGTTTCCAAGGATGTGACATAGGAGGAATATAAACCTTCTTAGGCTTGTTGTCATGGGAAACAAGATCAAAGGTCTCGGATCTAACTTTATGAGTTGGAACATCCTCCAGCGAAAAGATATGATCCAAGATATTCACATACAAACTTCCATCAAATGCTTCAATGACCATGGCAGTCATTCCCTTCTTCATATATGCTTTATTGCCATTGTGAGTGATAGGTATATAATACTTATTTTTATAGCGAATACAGTTACCACCATCCAGTTTTCTACAAGAAAGAACAGAGAGAATTTGATTGATTTCCCGATTAGAGGGTTGTTTTTCAAACACACTTCTTGTATGATTAATAGGTAGAGAGAACAAGGCATTAAATTCTTTTATATAGGTGTTTAAGAATTTATTCGCTTCCTCTATGGTAGTAATGCCCGCAAGTCTGAGTTCAATAACCAAACGTGACTGTAAGGTTTGATTCAGACGCTCTACGCGTCCCTTGGCTTGTGGGACACTAGTACACTCCAGTTCAATGCCTAGTTGGTGGCAGGCATAAGAGAACTGGGTAAACGTATCTTCTTCATCGGAGGATGCGTTTTTTCTTTTATATTCAAAGATAGTACGACGATCGGTAAGAAATTTGGCGGGTATACCATAAGTAGTGAGGATTTGTCGAGTGAGTTCATAATAGGCACGAAGAGTTTCCTGTGTATCGAAGAAAGCAGCGAGTATTTTACCGGAGGCATCATCAATGGCTAAATGAAGATGAGAAATAGTGTTACCAAACCAAACATGAGGGGAAGCATCCATTTGAACCAGTTCACCCATATAAGCGCATCTAGGGCGTCTAGGATGGGCATCAGAACGGTTAAGCAATTCAAGTTTATCTTCAATCACAGCCTTCGCTTTTGAGGAATTGGCAGCCTTTTTGCGTATTCTCAGCTCAGTTTCTAACTGTCTTTTGGTTTTTCTTCTGGCTTTAGGAGACAAGATATCGGATTCACGAAGCCAATGATTGATGGTGGTGTCACTAACTTGAATGCCTTCATGCTTGGCAAGAAGCTGGGAAAAATGCAAGAGATTGGCATCGAAGTACTTCGTGTTGTATAAATCGATGACCTTGGCTTTGATATCGTTAGAGAAAGCAGAGGCAGGCTTTCTGCCTCTGTTCTTGTGAACAAAGCCTTGTTTGCCTTCTTCTTTGTATTTGACGACCAAACGATTCACAGTACGCAAGGAGCAATTAAGTTTAATCGCAGCATTCTTCTTATTGCCATTAGAATCCACAAGCTTTTTGATAACATCATACTTTAATTGTTCATTCATTCTTAGATCAACCTTTCTCATAATGACCTCTCTTTCTCATGAGGTCTTATTTTATAACATACTTTAGGACAAAATCAATTTCGATACATTAAGACATTATCATTTTCGAATCATACATTAATAAGAAAAATTGAATTAAATTGTTGCGTTTCAATATGAAATATCATATAATAATAACGATAAGTCGATGGCAAGGGCCACGGAAAAAGGAGCAACCGGTTATTGCTCCTTTTTTTACTATTCAAGGCTCCTAAACTATTTGCTTATTTTCTCAAGCTTTTTAATGATAAGTAATAACACAAGCAGTGTTAAAAACTCAGCATACATGCAGTATGAAGCTCCTTTCATTATTAAAGCCTGACTTATTAAATAAGCCGATAGAAAGAGCCTTGAATAAACCGCCATGTTTAACCTATCGGTGGTATTATAAGGGAGCATAACTTGCCCTCCCTGCCGTCGTTAAACGGCTCATTTATTATATCATGAAAAAACATCAAATGTCCTTTATTTAAAGCATATTTATTAATTAATATATTGAATTATAATCGTTAAATAAATACATAAAGTCCCTACTTTTATATACGTTCTCTTTCCATCGAATTACAAAAAAAATATTGATTTTTCACAAAAAAGACCAATTTCCTCTCCCATTATAGGTAAGCACCAAATAGCACTATTCGCATTAATAAGAAAAATTGAATTCGCGGTTGCCTTTTTATTCTAAATATCATATAATATTAATGACAAGTCAGTGGTTGAAAGCCACGGAAAAAGGAGCAATGCCAGTTGCTCCTTTTTTTACTATTCAAGGCCTCTTTACTACTTGTCTAGTTTTTCAAGTCTTTTTATAATAAGAAAGACAATTACCAGTATGAGAAATTCTGCATACATAGTAATCTTTGCTTTCCTTTCTTTATTGCTAATTGACTTGATAGACAAGTCAGTAATTGAAAGCCTTGAATAAACCGCCATGTTTAACCTATCGGTGGTATTATAAGGGAGCATAATTTGCCCTCCCTGCCGTCATTAAACGGCTCATTTATTATATCATCAGTGTAGTAAATAAAAATGATGCGCTTGATATCATTCATATCGGATATTGTATCGGCAGCAAATGGTGGCATCAGGGAATTATGAGCGAAGCCTTTAATGCGATTATTCCGTTTTTATTTACAGAGGTAGGTGCAAACAGAATCGAAGCTCAACACGATCCGAACAATCCCAATTCAGGCAAGGTGATGGAGAAATGCGGCCTGCGTTATGAAGGCACACTTCGTCAAGCAGATTGGAGCAATCAAGGCATAGTTGACGCTTGTATGTACAGCCTGTTGAAATCCGAATGGGAACACAGGCAATAACGATTCATTTTACAATGAGCATTCATAAAATAAGTGAATTTAGCTGTTGCGTTTCGATATGAAATATCATATAATAGAAACGGACAAGTCTGACAAGTCAGTGGTCGAAAGCCACGGAAAAAGGAGCAACTGCTATTGCTCCTTTTTTACTATTCAAGGCCTCTGCATACCCGTAAGCTTCACTCCCTACGGCCGTCCTCAGACGGCTCTACGATCCCCTCATAAAAAGAATAAAATTCCCCGTATCACCCCTGTACTGAAAGCACAACAGACTGATATCCCAAACCTAATACAATCAATTTTTCCGATAAGAATCAACCCCCTGCCCCACCGCAACAAAAATGCCGCAAATAAATGACCCGTTAGGCAAGTTGAATGTAGATATTTCAGCCAAAACATGATAAACTTAGATAGATAAACGGGTTGGTGATGAAATGAAGGCTTTGATACAAGACGGAAAAGCAATAATAATGAAAAAAATCGGTATCCTGTGCTGCTGTTTACTGTCAGTACTTTTAATCAGTGCCATTATATGGGGACAGGATGTATACTCCCTGCTTCAGGGCACCGCAGCCTTCACCGACTACGAGCCGTACCTCAAACAGGAGGAATCCAAGGGCAAGCTGACCCATGCCTATATTCAAACCGACATCGAAATGATCACCGGCTCCTATGCACAGCACGGCGCCGTCAAAGAGAATGAAATGCAGCAAAAAACGGTATACTACCTAATGCCGATCCAAAACGGCGAATACTTCATAACCGTTATCGCAAACGGTGAAATTACCGCAAGCCTTGATCAAATGGAAAACGCCTTCTACAACTCCATCGGAACAAACGATAAAAGCTACCCCGAAAAGCTCACTGTCAAAGGCGGCTTCAAGCTCCTGCAGGAGGAGGAAAAACAGCTTGCGCTAGACTACTTCAAAAGCTACGATGCCAAAATAAAAACGATTGATGATTTAGATCAGCTATGCAGTCCTTATGCGATTGTCATCGGACAAATCAATCATATTACGACTGCAAGCCTTTGGACACTGCTGTGGCTGTGGATTTTTGTCTTTTCCATTCTCGTACTGACCTCTGCCGTCTACTTCAGCGGCTATTTGTTGAAAACCCTGAAGTCCGATATCCAAAAGCTATCCGATCGCTGTATCGAATGCTTAGACGAGGATTATAAACAGGCAACACCGATCGAAGGTTTAAAAATCGGAACCTATTGTCTGTACAAAAAAGAACCGCTGACAATGCGTGTCTATGACTACGATAACTTTATCTGGGTCTATCAAAAGGAAACCTTGGCAAAGAAAAAAGGCAGCTTTCAAGTATGCGCCTATGACCTGCAGGGAACACAGCACATTCTATGGCAGGGAGATCAACAGAAAACAGCCGAAAAGATTACTCAACGAATCTTCGATCGTTCTCATAACGCCCTGTTAGGGTTTGAAAGCTTTATCTTTGAATACTGGAAAGAAAATCCGGGCGGTTTATATGAAAAGCTGAAGGAATTATCCTTGATCAACGAAAAAATCGCAAGAGACAAGAAACAAAATGAACCTTATCAGAAAAAGTATCTGCTTTTAGAACAAAAGAATATCAATAAAGGAAAACACGAAAAAGAAAGAAAACGCAAGGTAAGAAAAAAAGGAAGGTGATACAATGAAGCTGATCGTAGGCTTGGGCAATCCGGGCAAACAATATGAACAAACACGACATAATGCCGGATTTCGCGTAATTGATGAAATCGCAAAAGAATGGAATATCGCTGTTACAAACAAACAATTCCAAGCACTTACGCAAACACATACGATAAACGGTGAAAAGGTAATGCTGATGAAGCCGCAGACCTATATGAATCTATCCGGAGATGCGCTGCAACAGGCAGTCAATTACTATAAAACGGATATCAGCGATATACTTGTGATCTATGATGACATGGATTTAGCGATCGGTACGATACGATTACGAGAAAGAGGCAGCAGCGGCGGACAAAAGGGTATGAAACATATCATTACCTGTCTGCACAGTGATGAAATTGCCCGCATCAGAGTCGGAATCGGTAAAAACAAACAAATCGATACGGTAGATTACGTATTAGGAAAAATCGGCGGTGATGATGCAAAGGCACATCAAGAAAGCATTCAAAAAGCGAAGGATGCAGCAATATACAGTATCACACATTCCTTTTCCGATACAATGAATCAATTCAATAAAAAGGATAAAAACAAATGAAGCTGTTAGAGCGCTTCTATGAGAACCCGGCGGTAGAAGCCGTCTTAAAAAAACAATCGGGACTCGGCAATCTCTCCTTGATCGAAGAAGCAGTAATACTCGCCGCAGCCTATCAAAAACAGCCGCAAACGATGCTGATCATAAAAAACAATCTATACAATGCACAGCGCCTATATGAAAAGCTTACCCCCCTAACCAAAGCACAGGTGCTGCTTTTCGGCGTTGAAGAATCCTTGCGAATGGAAAAAATCGCCGCTTCACCGGAAATGCGGGCGGCACAGATGGAAACAATGGCGGCGCTGCAGAATCAAAAAGAATCGCTGATCTGTATCACCCACACTGCCGGTGCGATGCGCCTTTTATGCGATCCCAAACAATTTTCAGCACATACACTGAAGCTGAAGGAAAACGATACCTATGATTTTGAGGAATGTAAAAAGCGCTTGTATGAAGCAGGCTATGATTTTGTTTCCCGTGTAGATCGTCCGCTTTGCTATGCGGCAAGAGGCGGTATCATTGATGTTTATTCTATGAATTATGATTATCCGGTTCGTATTGAATTTTTTGATAACTGCATCGAAAGCATTCGCTTTTTTGATATATCCACACAGCGCACGATTCAAACGATCGAGTCTGTAGAACTGATACCGGCAAGTGAAGGCTTATACAGCGAGGCTCAGCTCACAGAAATCAGCAAACAGGCCGAAGCGATTATGAATGAAAACATGAAAAAGCTCAAGGGTACTGCCGCTCAACATTTAAAAATGACTGTTGAACAGGAGCTGATCGATTTAAAAGCACATCGTCCTAACGGCGGTCTTTATAAATACGCTGCCCTTTTGAAACAGCAGTATACGATCATGGATTACATGAATCATCCGTATATCATATTCTCCGCACAAGAGGAAATCAAGCAGGCAATTTCGCATATCCAAGAGGAAACAATTGCTTATATTCAAGAGCTGAGTCAAGAAGGCTTGGCCCTGCAGCGCTTTTCCTTATTTGCCGATCCTTTTCAAGAGGCAATGAAGCATCCGCATCTTATGATTGCGGTTTTCATGGATATCAAGCATCCGATTGCCTCACAAATTCACATGCACACCACTGCGGATTTTGATTTTACGCAAATTATGAATCAGCTTTGTAAGGAAGCAGAAAAGCATACCGTACTATGTGCCGTTGATGAAAAGGAAAGCAAACAGCTTACTGATTATTTTGACAATCATAAAGTGCCTTATTCCTTTTATAATAACACCGACTTTGATGATCTCTCTGTATCCCCGGGCATTCTTATCACAGATTCTGCCTTTAACGAAGGCTTTTTTGCGCTACGTGAAAAAATCAGCGTATATACCTCAAAGGAATTATTCCGTAAAAAGGAGCATCGTTCCCGCTATCACAATAAATTCAAGGATGCGGAGGTACTCCATGATTATTTAGAGCTTGAAATCGGCGATTATGTCGTTCATCATCAATATGGTGTCGGTAAATACATGGGTATCGTAAACAAGGAAATCGATGGTATTCACAAGGATTTTCTAAACCTCGTCTATAAGGGTGATGATGTATTGTTGGTTCCTTTGGAACAGTTTCATTTCATCAGAAAGTTTATGTCCAAGGAAGGTGCCGTTCCTAAGCTGAATAAGCTCGGCAGCGGTGAATGGGAAAAAACCAAGAAAAAGGTTTCAGGTAAGGTAGCGGAGCTTGCCGATCGTTTGATTGCATTATATTCCCTGCGTGAGGATCATATCGGTCATGCATTTGCCCCGGATACTCCGTTTCAAAAGCAGTTTGAGGATGACTTTGCCTATGAATTGACACAGGATCAAAAACAAGCGGTGGCTGAAATCAAGCATGACATGGAAGATCGAAAACCGATGGATCGTCTGTTGTGCGGCGATGTCGGCTTCGGTAAAACCGAGGTCGCAATACGTGCTGTCTTTAAAGCTGTTATGGATAATAAACAAGCCGCATTTCTTTGTCCTACTACTATTTTATCGATTCAGCATTACCGCACCTTCAGCGAACGCTTTAAAAACTATCCGGTACGAATTGCCGTCTTAAATCGCTTCGTATCCCCAAGTGAAGTCAAAGAGATAAAAAAGGATCTGGCAGCCGGCAAGATAGATATTTTGATCGGTACTCATCGTATCTTATCAAAGGATATCTGCTTTAAAGATTTGGGCTTTTTAGTCATTGATGAGGAACAGCGCTTCGGTGTTGAACATAAGGAAAAAATCAAGGAGCTGCGTTCCGGTATCGATGTTTTATCGATGAGTGCCACTCCGATTCCGAGAACGCTTCAAATGTCGCTGATCGGTATCAGAGCCTTATCTCAGCTTGATACTCCGCCGTTAAATCGTATTCCTGTACAGACATATGTAATCGAAAAGGATTTCAGAATGATAAAGGAAATCATTCAACGAGAGCTTTCGCGTAACGGTCAGGTGTTCTATTTATATAACAATGTCAGTGAAATCTATCAGGTTGCAGCTAAGCTGAAGGAGGAATTGCCGGATATCAAAATCGCGGTCGCTCACGGTAAGATGAATCGAGAGGATATCGAGGATGTCATGCTTCAATTTACCGAGAATGAGTATCAAGTCTTGGTGTGTACGACCATCATTGAAACAGGCATCGATATTCCGAATGCGAATACGATCATTGTGGATCAAGCAGATCGCTTCGGTTTGGCACAGCTGTATCAAATCAAAGGCAGAGTCGGGCGCAGTGATCGTCTTGCTTATGCGTATTTGATGTATTCCCCACAGAAACAGCTCAGTGAGTTGGCAATGAAGCGATTGAAATCTATCAAGGAGTTTACACAGCTCGGAAGCGGCTATAAAATAGCGATGCGTGATTTGACGATTCGCGGTGCCGGTGATATGTTGGGTCCGCAGCAGGCAGGCTTTATCGATACGGTCGGTATCGATATGTATATTGAAATGCTGAACAGTGCGATTGCCCAACGTAAGGGCACCGGTGAGGCACAAGAGGAAAAAAAGACGATCAAAAAAGCAAACGCAAAGGTAGATGCGTATATTCCTTCTGCCTTCGCCCCGCAGGATTATGAGAAAATCAAGCTGTATCAACGAATTGATGATATTTCCACAAAGCGTGAGCTTATGAGCTTCGCTGAGGAAATCAAGGATAATTACGGTCATTTGCCTTCCGGCGTACAAATGCTGCTGGAAAAGAAGCGCCTTGATATCTTGATCAATGAACCGCATATTGAGGAATATAAAGAAACGAAGCAGGAAGCTGAGCTTTGTTTCACTCAAGAGTGGTCTGATAATATTGACGGCGTGAAGCTGTTTGAAATGATGACGACACTGTGCAAGGATGCACTGATTCGTTATCGCAATCGCAAAATTACAATGCGGATCCCGAAGGATCAGGATTGGCTGGCAATCGTAATTGAAATACTGGAACAGACAAAGCGCGATGATTTGATAAAGCATTAATGCTTTGTAGGGGGGCACAATGCTTAACGGTAAGAGATTATTGAGCATAAGGAATTCTCTTATTGCCTCTGATCTCTTTTTTATTATGTCAGGCAGTGTACTGTTTTCTCACTCATTCTTACTACCTCATCGTTTATTAACTTTGACCGGGTTCATCACAATAACTTCTTTTACCAACTCCATAGCATGTGGTATTTGTTTTAGATTTAAAAAGGAACTGATAATCTTGAATTATTATAAGGTGATTTACATGTAGGGACTTATGCCCCGATTAGTAAAAAGTGATATAAACTAAAATTTTTAAAGAAAGGAAAAAAACAATGACATCAAAAAGATTTTGGAAAGGGTTTGCTAAAGGTAAGTATGCAGTAGTGATTAAAGATAAAAACAGATATCATACCTTTATTAGAATGTGTAACGAAAAAGGTTTAAAATGGATTCAAAGTACACCGAAATATGAATCATTTAGTACGTTTCTAAATATGTGTATTATATATGAAGCTGCCATTGACAGTTTATTATGCGTGGATTTTGATTATTGTATGAACCATGGCTATATTGTTATACAATCTGCTTCGATATTAAATCATGCGGGGTATGCTGAATGTAAAGAAATGTTTACTTAAAACTTGTATATACCTCAGATTCAGATAAAAAGTATCCAACTTAATAGTATATAAAAATTACAGAAACAAATTGCGTGAATAGTATAAGAGTGATAAAATAGTAATAACAAAGTGGAGGAAGAAGAAAATGAAAAAGATTAGTGTTTTAGCAGCGTGTGCTATGATGATTTTTGTTGTAGGCTGTTCTAAAGAATTGAAGGTTACTGTCAAGGATAACCTTGAGGTAGAATACGGAGATAAATTAGATAATGCCTTATTATATGATAAAGAGAAATCAGATGAAGGAGTTACTGTAAAGGAAGTGAAAAACTTCGATGCAAAGAAAACAGGAGAACAGGAAATCACTGTTGTTTTCGGTGATTCTGATGATAAGACAAAAGAGGAAACAATCAAGGTTTCTGTGAAGGATACAAAAAAGCCGGTAATCAAGCTGAAAAAGGAAAAGGTTGAAATCACTGCAGGAGATAAGTTTGATGCAGCTTCTAACATTGAATCAGTGAAGGATCTCGTAGACGGTGATCTTAAAAAGAGCGAGGATAAGAAGTTGACAAAAAACGGCTATATCATCACAAGCAATGTGAATGCCAAGAAGGCAGGAAGCTATACGGTGAAGGTAACTGCTTATGATGTGAACGGCAATAAAGCGGAAAGTAGCTATAAGGTAACGGTAAAGAAAAAGCCGCAGGAGCAGACTCCGACACTGAGTAACAATCAATCAAGCGGAAACGGCTATACAAGTAATCAAGGAAGCTATAACAAGCCTGCAACCGGGAACACAGGTTCAAACAAGAAACCTACTCAATCAAAGCCTCAGCAGACTTGTAAAGCAGGAGAACTGCCTGCTAACGCACTGGGAAACTCTGGTAAAATGTTCAATAGTGAACAGGAAGCGATTGATTATGGTAATATGATGAGTGCAAAGGACTCATCAATAGTTTCATTTGGTTATACACAGATTTCCGATAAATGTGATAATCTCATAAATAAATGGACCGTTCATTTTAATTATGGTAATGATTATACAGTGAAGTAAAAGTCGATAAATGAATATCGACTTTTTTTGTATCGAGAAAACCCCTTGTTGTACAAGGGGTTCAGAAAAGCTTAAGCGATGAAAAAAGTAACAAAAAAAAGAAAACTCCTTTATAATGAAAGTAGCTTGCCGAAGCACAAACATATAAAGGAGGATCCAAAAGTGGATATAGAAAGTTTAGCACATACAAAATGGAATTGCAAATATCATATAGTATTTGCACCAAAATATAGAAGAATGATAGTATATACAAGGTTGAGAGAAGATATAGGGAAAATACTAAGAGAGCTGTGTGAAAGAAAAGGGATAGAAATAATAGAAGCACAAGTATGTCCGGATCATATACATATGTTAGTAAAGATACCACCGAAAACAAGTATATCGTCATTTATGGGCTATCTAAAAGGAAAGAGCACATTAATGATATTTGAAAGACACGCCCAATTGAAATATAAGTATGGACAGAGAAAGTTTTGGTGTAGAGGATATTATGTGGACACAGCAGGAAAGAACGATAAAGTGATACGAGAATATATAAAGAATCAGTTGGGAGAAGATAAATTGTATGATCAAATGAGCATGAAAGAATTTATCGATCCCTTCAGCGGAGAGAAATATAAGAAGTAACAAGAGCCTCCTTTAAGGAGGCGGCAGGAAAAGAGTGCAAGCGGCAAGCTTTTCTCATCGCCTCTTTAGAGGCAGCAGGGAAAGGAGCCTTATAGGCGTAGTGAAAACCACCAGTTCAACTGGTGGTTTTATTATCTTCATTTATATCCTTCAAAATAAATTTGAAAAAAATTAAAATTTTTTTGTATTTCTCAATTTACGATCGTAAGTAATAAGTAAGGGCGCCTTAAACAGGCTTATGTACCTTACTTTTTCTATATGGTGAAAGGAGTGGATAACCTTGAATTATTATAAGGTGATATACACTTAGGGGCTTTTGCCCCTGCAAGAGAAAGGCAATGTGTTTTCACATATAAGACCTAATGATTTTTATAAGCATAAATCCGAAAGCTAAAAGCTTTCGGTAGAAAGGAAAGGTGAGTTTATGCTTAAAATTAAAAACACAATAAAACGAATATCGATTCTGGCGTGTACATTGTTTATAGCTATTTCAAATATGTCGCTGCCAGTACATGCAGAGGATGATAATATTTCAATAGGGAAAAAGATTAAATATTCCTATACCGGATATAATCCCGACGGCAGTGCTATCGATGCGTATGGTGATCATGTTGCTAAAATATTTGTGAACGGAGAAATTGCATTTTGTGTCCAGCCACAAGAAAAATTAAAAATTGATGCTAATTTCACGAAAAGTAATTATTCACATAGTCAACAAAATCAGATGGAAGCAATTGCATATGCCGGTTGGCATATGTCACAGAAAACAGATGATGATTATGCAGCTACTCAATTTATGATTTGGGAGGCTATGGGGTTTAAATTTACGTCAAATTCGTTTGATGATTACGATGCAAAGAAAGCTGAAATAAATGATCGTTTACAACAATTTAAATCGTTACCCTCTTTTGATAAGACCTCATTAACTTTAAAGGTTGGCGAATCAAAAACTATCACGGATCAAAAAAAAGTATTTCAATATTATTATCACACTTCACATAGTGATGGTTTAACCGTGAAAAAAAGTGGTAATAGCTTGACGATTACTGCCAGTGCCAATGCGCCTAAAAATGCTAAAGTGAAATATCAGATGGTAAAGGAATCCTGTGTAGGTACTTCTATTCTTTATGCTTCTGATACTTCACAGAACGTTGTGCCGTTTAAATATCCTGACCCTCATGAGACCGTTATTAATATCAAGGTTCAGAAATACGGTCATCTTGAATTAAAGAAGCTGGATAAACAAAGCGGTAAGGTAGTTAAGAAAGCCGGTGTTGAATTTGATGTCTTTAAGGAAAACGGCACTAAGGTAGCTACCATTGCGACAAATCGTAACGGTATCGCTTCATTAAAGAATCTGTTGTTCGGTAAGTATTATGCACTTGAAAAAACAGAACCTGATAAATATTTCATCAGTAATGAAAGAATCAATTTTGAAATCAAAGAGAGTGATGTTACGGTTCAAAAGTCTTTAGCGAACGATCAAATCAGAGGCAGAATTGAGCTTACCAAAGAGGATTGTGAGGTTGGTAAAAGACCTCAAGGTGACGCAAAGCTCTTTCATGCAGAATATACCTTATACGCAAAAGAGGATATCTTGGATCCTGCCGATGATTCGGTTGTTTATCCTGCCGGTACTGAGATTGCCAAAGCTTCTATCGGTGAAAACTATAAGGCAGCCTTCGATAATCTGTATTTAGGAAAATACAAGATAAAGGAAACAAAAGCTCCTAAGGGTTATCTTATCGATGAAAGAGAATATGAGGTGAATCTTACTTCTGATGCTTATGTCAAAACTGTATCAAGCTGTGATTCGGTGATGAAACAAGCGTTCAAGATTGCGAAGTTTAGTGATCCCGATGGCTCAGGTGGAATCAAGCCGGCATTAAAAGGCGCAGAGTTTACGGCTATCTTGAATCGCTATGTAGAACAATACGGCTGGGATATGGCTTTACAAATTGCACAAGACCCTGATGATGATCGTATCCTTGACAGTGAATGGGATGTGTTGATCACAAGTGATGAAGGTACCGCGACAAGCAAGCCTTTGCCGTTCGGTAATTATTTGGTGAAGGAAACCAAGACACCCGGTAATCCCGGTGATTATGAAACAGCTCCTGATTTCTATGTAAACATTGAAAAGGACAGTGAGATCCCTATGAATTATCTGTATATCAATGATCCTGAGTTTACAACGATCATCGCAATCGTGAAAAAGGATGCAGAAACTCATAATATCATTGAGTTAGAAGGCGCAACCTTTAAAATCAAATGTCTTGAGAAAAACAGTATGTTTGAAGCAGGAGAGTATGTAAACTGGTGGCAATGGAATCCGATTCCTCATACAGTAGATACCTTTACGACAACAGAAAACGGAACGGTAATGTTGCCGGAGGAGTTACCGATCGGTTTATATCAGCTCGAGGAAATCAAAGCACCGAACGGTTATCTGTTAGCGAAAAGCGGAAAACCGTTCAGAATCAGCGGTAACGGCATTCACCAACAGTTAGGACCTGATGATACTACCATCGTAACTACGATCACATTTGATGATACACCGGTAAAAGGACAAGTGAAGCTTCAAAAGGAAGCGATGTTGTTTCAGGGTTATACTTCAACGAAAACAAAGTATGGGGAATTGTTTACACCTGTTTATGAGAGAGGATTACTTGCGAATGTGAAGTTTGAAATCAAAGCGAAAACGGATATTATCGGAGCCGACGGTAAGCTGTGGTATCGTGCCGGACAAAGAGTCGAGGTTCTCACAACAGACGGAGAAACGATTACGACATCAAGTCAATTACCGATCGGAACTGAAGGACATAATATCTACAGTATTCAGGAAATAGAAACAGCGGAAGGCTATGTATTAGATGATACGATCCGTTACTTCCGTTTCGATTATGCAGATGAGAATACTGCGATTGTTGATCCGACATGGTTGGATGAAAACGGAAATGAAATAGAAGCAGATGAAATCTTGACCTTAGATAATCAACATCAAACAAGTATCACTCCAATCATGAAGCATATGGAAATATCTGACAATAAAGACAAAACAGAAGCATAAAAACAGGTAGTGTTCGGAATATTCAGTGAACAGGTGGAACAGTTAGAAAAGGATTCCTTAGTCGCTATCCTTGATGTAGATGAGAACGGAAAAGCGGAAGGCACCTTGACACAAGAAGGCACGTACTATTTGAAAGAAATTCAAACAGATGGTGATTACATACTATCCAATGAAAAGTACCCTTTCACTTATTCATATAACGGTGATAAACAACAGGTAATCCAAGTGAATAACGGCAAACCTATCTATAACTATTTAAAAAGAGGAACGATTGAAGTCTATAAACAGGATGCAGACAGTAAGCTGCCGTTGATGAATGTTTGTTTTGAACTTGCGACAGATAAAGAGTTTACTAATATCATCAAAACCACATGGACAGATGAAAACGGCAAAGCGATCTTTGATGAATTGGAAGCCAACTATACCTATTACATCAGAGAGAAATATGACGGTAATCATGATATGGCAGATAAGGGATACGTATATGATCCAAGTATTCATGAAATAACCTTGAACGATGTAGAAATAGTCAAAGTGAATTTAACCAATACCCAAGTCAAAGGCAAGGTACAATTTACGAAAACAGGTGAAAGCTTCCATGATGTTGAAATCATAGAAGGTGCCTTCGGTAAGGAACATCATCCAATTTGGTCGCAAGGCAATTTGTTAGGAGCTGAGCTGACAATCAAAGCGGCAGAGGACATCACCACATGGGATCAAACAGAGCACTACAAGAAAGGCGATGTCGTAACAGTGCTTGAATCTGATTGGCAGACAACCGACAGCTTATTACTGCCTGTAGGAAAGTATGAAGCCTATGAATCAAAAACACCGCATGGTTATATCAAAGATGAAACGATTTATACCTTTGAAATCAAACCAAACGGCAAAGCAGAGCTTCAGCTGAACGGTATCTCTATCAATAACAAAAGAGCGAAGGCAAATCTTGATTTCACAAAGGCATTAGAGAAACAGGAAACCTTTATTAACAGTAAAGCTTATCAAGATGTTGTCTTTGGCTTATATGCGAGAGAGGATATCTATAACTATATGGGGAAGGTAGTGATCAAAAACGGCTCATTGATCGGTATCTCACATATCGATGAACAAGGTCACTTAACCAATAGCTTTGATTTACCTAACGGTGTATATTACTTCAAGGAGCTGCAGACAAACGATCAATATCAATTAGATACAAACGAATATGACTTTGAGGTAGGCTATCCTGGAGAGGAAGTCAAGGAATATACGATCGAAATCAATGAAGGAGATCCAATCAACAATGACTTAAAACGAGGAAGCATTGAGATCATCAAAACTACAACCGATGCCCTGCATTACACAAAGACAGAACAGGAATACACAGACTCTTTCCATAATATGGAAGAATATGCCAAAATCTACCGTAATCCATTAATTAAGGATAATACAAATTATTTGGCGGGAGTCAGCTTTGAGCTTGCGACAGATGAGAACTTCACTGACGTCATCGATACAAGAAAAACAGACGGTAACGGTCGCATCGTATTCGATGGGCTTGAACTCGGCACGTACTACATCAAAGAAAAGTCCACATTGGCACACTATGTCTTGACTGATGAAGTGTTCAAGGTAGAGCTTACCAAGCACGGACAGGTAGAAACGATCGAGGCAGACAACAAGCTCATGAAGACGGACATCAATATCCACAAGGTAGATGAATCAGATCGCAGTATCGCTTTACAAGGCGCAGAATTTACAATGTATGCGGATAAGGAGTGCACCGAGAAGCTTTCTAAAGCAGTAACCAATCAATTAGGCAACGCAAGCTTCAAAGATATCACCTTTGGCACTACAGTATACATCAAGGAAACCAAAGCGCCTAGTGGTTATGAGTTATCCGATAAGGTGACAGAAGTAACAATTAATGATGATTGGATCAATAAAGAGTCAAGAAACAGAGTCATCGAAATCACCAACCACAGAATCCCGCAAACTCCGAATACAGGTGATAATACCCCCACCGGATTTCTTTATCTGCTTTCGGCCGCATCCTTCACCGTTTTGCTTATCATATCATTCCGCAAACGACATCACCGTTATCGCTGAGCATCCGCTGCGCAACTGTTTACATTCCTGTTGACATTTACAAAATTAGGAATTATAATAAGAATGATTCTCAATATAGGAGGCATCAGATGATACGAAAGCACTCAAAACAGCGCACTCTCGTCCTCAACTACATGAAGCAAATTACCTCTCATGTCAGTGCTGAGGATGTGTTTGAAGCGCTGAATCAAGAAGGCAAAGCCATATCCTTAGCAACGGTATATCGCAATCTTGATATTCTCAGTGAAATGAATGAAATCAAAAAAATTGCACATCCTGTAAATGGGTATGTGTATGATAAAACTGCTGAGCCGCACTATCATCTGCACTGTGTATGCTGTAACCGACTGTTTGATGCGCCGAACGCCTATGTCAAAAAACTTGACACAGCGATGAATGAACAGAGCGGATGGCATATTTATTCACACAGCATCCTGTTTGAGGGAGTTTGCCCTAAGTGTTCAAACAAGGCAGACGCAAATGACCGCAGCGAACGGTTTTAAACAACGCATCAGAAAAACGGAGGATAAAAAAATGGAATTAAAAGGAAGCAAAACAGAACAAAATCTTATGGCAGCATTTGCCGGTGAATCACAGGCACGCAACAAGTACACCTACTATGCACAGAAAGCACGCGAGGAGGGCATGGAGCAGATCGCCGCAATTTTTGAGGAAACGGCACGCAATGAGCAGGAGCATGCGAAGCTGTGGTACAAGGCATTGAACGGTGATAAAATTGCCGATACCGCAACCAACCTTGAGGATGCCGCAGCAGGTGAAAACTTCGAGTGGACCGATATGTACAAAGGCTTTGCCGAAACTGCCAAAGAGGAAGGATTCAACAAAATCGCATTCCAGATGGAGCAGGTTGCGAAAATTGAAAAAGCACATGAGGAGCGCTACCTTGCCCTGTTAGAAAATGTAAAAAACGGAAAAGTATTTGAAAAGAACGAAAAAACCGTATGGGTATGCGACATCTGCGGTTATCGCCATGAAGGAGAAAAAGCTCCGGGCGCATGTCCTGTATGCGGATACACGCAGGCACATTTTGCCGAAGAAGCAAAAAACTACTAATAAAAACATAAAAAATAAAAAATTTTGCGGATGCGTTTGCCCTTGTAAATAAAGGCGGATGCGTCTTTTTTTGTTTCGTCTCATAGAATTTACCACTTTACAAACAGACTGTTTTTATTGTATATTAAAAAAGTAGAAATATTCGCATTAAAATAAAAACAAAAATTCGATAAATAAGTGAGGTGAAACAATGGAAAAACTTGTTGAATGGGTCATACAACTCCGGCAGGGCGATGATACCGCTTTTCAAAATATTTACGATGCCCTTTATCAAAAAGCATACTACACAGCATTGAAAATCTGTAATTACTGTAAAGCAGATGCACAGGATATTGTACAGGATACCTTTATGGAAGTACACCGTTCTATCAAGAACCTGCAGAATCCGGAATACTTTAAAACATGGATGATAAAAATTCTCATTTCAAAGAGCTCACACAAATTCAGAGATAACCGCGATATGTTTGTAGAACCAAAGAAATTCGCTCAGATGGAAGGCTTTGTTGAAAAAAGAGAATACATGATACCGAGTGATAAGCTTAACAACAAGGAAGAAAAGAAGATCTTATTATCGCTTGTGGATAAGCTGAAGCCTAAACAAAAAGAGGTTTTATTACTGCAGTATTTTGAACAGCTTTCGATTAAAGAAATGGCGGAGGTTTTAGAAATACCCGAAGGTACGGTTAAAACAAGAATTATGTATGCGAAGGAACGGCTTAGGCTCTTAGTAGATGAATATGAGCAAAAGGAAGGAAGAAGACTCGGCTTTAAAGCAGATACGATCGGTGCGGCATTAACGATCGCGTTTATGAGTGAGTGTGATTCAATGATCGCAAAGCCGATTCAAGTATGTGCTGTCAAACCGAAATCGACAAGCAGCTTTTCATGGCTGTCGGGTGTCGGTATAGCGGTATGCTCGGCAACGATGCTTGTGATGGGCGCAGGAATATATCATGAGCTCAGCAATCCATCTGAGCAATACAGTGAAAAGGCTGCTTTTCAAACAGTAATTTATCGCGGAACAGCGATTATGAATTGTCGTGATGCGTATTATACCTTAAAGGAATGGGCACAAAATCCACAGCGTATGGCATTGAGAGCGCAGAGTGAAGTTATTGAAATAGCGCCTGTTTATGAGGCTTTAAAGAAATATCAAGGAGTTTATTATGAGAAGCTGATACAGTCTGAATGGGCAGCAGCTTTTGAAGCAAGAAAATAATTTTTTAAAAATATTTGAAATTTTTCATAATTTTTTGAACTTTTAAATTTGAAACGGCTCTAATGTACACAGAGTAAGGGAGGAGTATAGCTGTGCTTCCTCTTTTTGTGATATTGAAATGAGTAAAAAAGGATAAAATTGGAATCATTTTATAATAGAAAGGAATGAGTAAAATGTGGAGAAAAGCATTAATAGCTGTTGTATGCTTATTGAGTAGTCTTTCTGTTGCATATGTGTATAGTAAAGATAACGGCCATAATATTAATGCGGCTTCCAATAATTATCGTTCAGGCGGAGAAACAACCGGCAGAGTTAATATTTTGCCTAATAATATTACAAGCATAAATGCAGGATTGCAAAAAGGTGATAAAATTTATATGGAAACGACAAATCCTTTAAATAATGATCCGCTTTCTTGGATATTGTTGAAAAAAGAAAATTATAATGACTATGGTTGTACAACGGCAGGAAATTATTGTAATGCAGCAGATTATGTGACAGCTTGGCTTTCTATGACAACGGAAGAAGTAGCTAACACACATATGGGTTTAACAGCAAATGATTTTATCTATCGTTCGCAAAATGCAAGACCGGATAAAATAAATATTGATCACGTGGGGAGATATACAAATTCAAATATTTATAATAATATAATGATTCCTTTAAATCAAAGCTTAACTGTACAAGATAGAAAATTAATTGCACCAAGAAATCTAAATACTTATCATGATCAGTTTTTAAAGAAGCTAACACCTGAAACCGAGTTAACAATAATAGCAAAAAATCTGAGTGAAGAATTATTTCTAAATACTGCCGAATTGGGTGCGAATTTATTTTTACCGGATACGAATATATGGGGAAGTCCGCCATTCTCAGCTAAAATTTCTGCTAATGATGCGGCATTTTCGAAAATCTATTGGTCCTCTGCAATCTTTCGTGATGATATGTGGAGCGATTCTGTATCCGGAATTATTTTTCCGAGCGGTAGTTCTTATTCAGTGGATTACAGAGGGACTCCATATGCGAAAAATGCAATAACGGATTCAATTAAATATGCTGTTCGCCCGGCTGCTTATTTAGATATAGATAAAGTAGTTTTTTCTGTTTCACAAAGCAATTCATCGGGTATTGGTAAAATAGTCTCTCATCAGTTGCCCAGCGGCTACACAAATATATTAGATGCTTCAAGCGGCGATATTATGAAGGTAAGACTGGAAAATGAAACCTTAACGAATACGACAGCTTTCAATGGAATACAAAACGCTAATCAAACACAAATAACAAAAGCTGCGATAAACAGTACCGTTTATTTAGATGCAGATGCAAAAGCAGGAAATGATGGGTGTGGCGGTGTTTATACGGTTTCTGCGATTGTATTCGATCAAAATAACCAATTCAAATATTATTTACCTTTAGAAAGTGCAAAAGGAAACGGATTATATGAATTTGATTTAACTGGAATTCCGATCGGCAGCTATAAAATCGGTATTGTGAATGAAGCTTATAATGAAAACAGTACGATGCCGGCAGATTCAAGTTTAATTACTGATATAAAATCTTTAGAAATAGTAGAATCGTTAGTTTTATCAGTGAATCCGTTGACAGGGTTGGAGGTTGGCAAAAATGTCAATCAAAACGATGTGGTAACTACTTATACAACAAGAAATGGTGTAGCTCCGATTACGGCAACAGTAGTCAGTGATACAAGTGTCAGCGGACATGAAAATGATTATCAGTTGTTCTCATTGAATAATGGCAATGTAATAGTGAATGATGCGAATGGATTAAATGCCGGTGATTATTATTTCAAAATCAATGCGATAGACAGTAACGGTGCTCCGGTTGGCGGAGTAAATTCAACAACAGTGCATATTGTAGTGGGAAAAACCAATTTAACGGTTGCTTTCGATGATTCAACTACGACTAAGAAATCAATCGCTGAAGCTACGAGCGGTTGGAACGAAACAGCGACTGCGAATCCAAGTGATGACGTGAAAATCACTTATTCAAAGGTGGGCGGAGATATCGGACTGATTGATATTGATGCAGATACCGGTGCGATTACTTATAAAGGAAACGGTGCTTACGGTAAAGTGAAAATACGGGCAACTGCAGATGATGATTCAAGTAGCGGAAATGATAACTACAATTCAGCTTTTGCAGAAAAGGAAATCGTAATCTATGCACAGGTAAACGGCAGTGTAACACCTCATGCCGATTCGAGTGATATCAGTACACCGACCTTTACAGCGAATGATTCCAATGTCAAAATCAACGGAACGATAGGAACAATCAAAGGATCACCGGGAACACCTGATGATGTGACGGGAAATAGGTTCACCTATACGTATGGATTAAAGAGCGATGGAGACGGAAGCTTCTTTGCGGTAAATGCGAGTACAGGTGTAATTACCACAAAAGCGAATTTGGCAGTAGGAAGCTATTCCATTACAGTAACAGTGAGTGATAAATGGAGTACGAAGGAAATACCGGTAACGATCAATGTAGGGATGGCAAAGGCAGAGGACTTGAAATTCTATGAGAACAGCAGCTCCAATGTAGCGATAACGACAAAAAGCGCAAAGGCAACCGATACGAATGTTACGGTGTATGCGACAGTCAAAGGAAGCAGTAACAGTAATCCTGTGAAGTATAAAATCAAAGATGGAAGCACAAATATCATTGAAGTAAATGAAGACAGCGGAGCGATTACTATTCATGGTGTAGGAACGGTAACGATTGTCGCAGAGAAACAAGGCGGAGTAGGACAGGCAACCGCAACAGCGGAATTGACCTTTACGGTAACGCCGGGAACACAAAACTTCATCTATACGGATAACGCAGGAAATGAGCTGCCAAAAGATGGAAACATCTATAAGGCATACAGTGAGGTATATGCGCCAAACAAAACCTTTCAGCTTTATACCGCAGGTAATCCAACCGGTTCAACGGTAAACTATCAATTAAAAGCAGGAA
Organism: Erysipelotrichales bacterium; assembly: GCA_910576855.1. Classification (GTDB taxonomy): domain Bacteria; phylum Bacillota_I; class Bacilli_A; order Erysipelotrichales; family Erysipelotrichaceae; genus C-19. The sequence goes on along the minus strand of CAJTJP010000031.1, from coordinate 2,897 downwards.
GTCCTACGGATGTGATATCGGTAGACAATAGTGGATTAGTAACGATATTAAATGCTTCATTGAATAATCAAATGGGCAAGGTGATTGTACAGGCAACAAGCCATGATCCTACAGGAAACTACAGTGATAAAACAATCGAATTACCAATCAATATAGAAAAGGGCACAAGAACGATCAGCTTCAAAGAGAAACCAATCTATGTGACAAACGGTAAAGGCAAGGTAACACCGGTCACAGAGGTTGACGGAGTAGTGGATACAGAAGGCGATGTGCTGATCGAGGTAGATAACAACGAGGATCATACCATCGCATGGACGAATGACAATAAAACGATCGATTATAACTACAGCGGAGATACAGGAAAAGATATCAAGATCTATGCAACAAAACCAATGAATCGAAACTATAAAGCGGCAGAAGCAGACGGAACGATTCATATTATGGGACCTGATGAAAATATCTTAGCTATCACAAGTCCGGGACAAATCATCTACGGCGATCACTTTACGATAAGAAGCAGTCAATATGATGCAGACAGCACGAATGTACAGTATACCTTCGAGGTTGATAAAACAACCTATATTTCTAATCCAACCATAAACGGAAACAGTGCCGAATTTGATGCAAAGCAATTCAGCGGAAGCAATAAAACAACGATTACAGTAACAAGAACGGCAGACGGAGAAACGATGTTAAGCAAACAGGTACAGGTAACGGTATTACCTAAACCGATCGAAATCACTATTGATGATAAAGAAAAGCTAAAGGGAGAAATCAATCCAACATTGACCTATCAAGATTTCAGAAGTGACTTAGTATCATGGAACGGTGTACAGGATGTGATACAAGAAAATGATATTAAGCTAAGCACAACCGCAAAAACAGACAGTAACGCAGGAGCTTATCCAATCAAGGGAGACAGTAATAGTTTAAATAAGACATATCCAAATTACAGCTTTAAGTTTAAAGAGGGAACTTTAAATATAACTGAGGAAAACATTGAGGATGATTGGTATCATTTAGAATTAGACGATGGGAACAACACCGCTTATACAGGAGAGTGGACCAATAAGGATGTAAATATCATAAGCGATCATAACGAATATATCAATCTATCCTTAGACCAAAGCACATGGAATCCTAATCAAGTTACTATTTCAAGAGAAGGCGAAACCAACCAAAGCTTTTGGATGAAAAAGGACAGCGGAGCCATTACGAAAGAGAAACAGGAAATCATCAAAATTGACAAGACAGCGCCAAAGGTAAAGGGAATCAAGGCGAAGGATACCAACAATAAGCTGCAGGATATCATCAATAAGCTAAGCGGCGGGATATTTTTTAAGCCGGGAACAGCGTTTGAAATCACGACCGATGATTCTAAGGATAATCTTAAAGTAAGCGGAACGAAAGAAATTGCCTATAAGGTTTATAAGTCGGAACCACAAGCGAGAGCCGGTGATGAATTAATCAAGGCTGGAACCTTAACTGTTACCAAGGAAAAAGCAAGTATCACAATCAGTGAGACGACAGGAACCTATAAAGTTTGCGTAATACCTACCGACAATGCAGGCAATACAAATACCGAAAGCTGTCATGAAGTTACACTAAAGAAAATCAATGTGGATGTAGATGGTGACGGTAAGCCAGACTTCAACGATCCGGATGGTGATGGTTGTCCCGACTTGAACATCGTGTTAGGTAAGGATGACGATGACTTTACTATTAAATTAAATATCGACAATAACGGTGACGGTATTCCGGAATTAAATATCGATACGAATGGTGACGGATTACCTGATATCAATGTAGATACCGATGATGACGGAAAGCCTGATTTGAATATTGCCACGAATATCAAATGGAATCCAACGCATTGTGTAACAGGTCAAATTGAGGAATATTGTACCGATTCAACAATCATTCCTGATTTAAATATTGACCTTGACGGCGATGGGCGCCCTGATATCAATGTGGACTTAGACGGTGACGGTATTCCCGATATAGATATCGATACCGATGGCGATGGGAAACCCGATATCAATATCGATACTGATAAAGACGGAAAGCCTGATGAAAATATCAAGGATATCACGGAATGGAAGCCAAACGACAGCTTTTCGGTCAACGGTAAGGACTTCAACACAATGACAGGTTTAGAGCCTGATCCTGAGAAACCTAATGACGCTGATAAGCCAAAAAATCCGACAAAAGATGATGAGGGCACAGATGTCAAAGGAAGCTATTACCCGGGTGATAATGTAGGCGGTGCAATTACCGGAGATTCTACGAACATGATGTTATACATTTGTTTGATAGTTTGTAGTATTGGCGCAATAACGTATTTGATTTATAAAAACAGAAAGATACATTTCAATAAATAAAGTCTATTAAGGTAGACGATTCTGAACAGGTGTTTTTGAGCTAAAAATGCCTGTTTTTTTATTTAGAAACATATATTTCAATAACTTTTTCCTATCTCTCTTTATGTCTACATTTGTAGACACAAGAGAAAGGAGAAGATGATTGATATGTGGAGAAAGGTGATAATTACAGCAGTTTTCTTAGTATGTAGTTTATCTATAAGTTATCTGATCAATATAAATGATATTAAATCCACTTTGTATGCACAAACAGCACCGGTGTTTGAACTTCCAAAAGGCGCGAAGGTTGTATTAGGCAAGTATAACAACAAAGAACTTGTATGGGATATCGGGAGTAACGATAATAACGGAAGCTATGTGTTGATGAGCAGTACACCGATTACAAAAATGACAACATACGACCCAAGCATTCCTGTGACGGCAACGATTCAAAGTGGTGCAGACAGAGAAAGATATTGTTTAAAGACTTTGGACAATAAAGGTGCTTCTGTACTTAATTACTGTCCTATAGCACCT
>CAJTJP010000030.1 GCA_910576855.1 Erysipelotrichales bacterium | reverse complement strand
TACGAACTTTGGATACCACTTTTTTAGACGGTTTTCTAGAAGGCTTTAATCGAAGATCCAAGTTAATAAGCCCATTAACGGAGAAGACACCTTGATTGATATAGTTATAGATAGTTTTTTCGCATTGTGTGATCTCCGGATGATCAGATAGCGCAGCGTAAATCGATTGACCATTGTCGATATACGGCTTAATGAGGTCACCAAGTTTTTTAGCTTGAGAAGTAGTAAGATTAATGCCTTCCCTAGAGTCGTGAAAATTTTCGAGGTATTCCTTATGAGCTAATTGAGCGTCATAGAAGCGCTTGGTAAGTTTACAGGAATTGCGTAAATCACAGCTATTACAAACGCCGACAGTATGATCCCTGCGCTTACAAGGGATCGCTTGAATACGATCACAAGAAGAAGTACAGAAATGATTAAAGCCACAATCTGCAATATGGATACAATCATAAGTGCCTTTAGGGGAAACACCAATACGTTTGAGACGTTTGGAACAGGAATGAAGTTTAACTTCTTTACAGACAGTGGACTTATCCTTACCGATGTATCGGCAATAGATTTACGAGAGGATGAGTTATCAAGACCTCTATGAATCATAATACGATCTTCAAGTGTTAAATGTTTATGAGCAGACATAAGAATTCTCCTTTCGCCGCCATGACAGGAGATACAAAAAGAGAACCATAATGTAAGAGTAAAGTCAACTAAAATAGAAGTGGAAATTGATGTAAGACTGATTTCCACTTGCTTCACATTGATGTGGAAGTTACTTTTGCACTTCACCGGTGAAAAAAAACATTAATGATAGGGGTTACATTTTGGTTAGTTTTATGATATAATGCATATAGAAATAAGATTTATTTCTGATTCATAATAAAGCGGCACTTGATTATGAATTGTGAATGATTCCGTTATTCTTCCTCTTTTCATGGAATTATTCATCATTATCGAATTTCCTTTCGATAACTAACTACGGAAAGGCGCGCGACAAGCGTGTCTTTCATTATAAAGGAGTGAGTGTATTGGATGAAGATGTACAGCGTGTTGTCAGAGGACTTGTTTTCGCAAGTATTATACTGATCGGTGTTTTCCCAAAGGATGATTTGACAAACCGTATTTCAGCGGTTGTACTTGCATTGGGGATTCTCGCTTCTTATGAGGCTTATGTCTGTATTCAACTGCGCAGGCAGGGGAAAAGCTGTCTGATTGAATTTCTGTATACGGCGGGGATGTCTGTTTTGATTGCCTATTTGTTTTTGATTCGGTAAGCCGGATAATGTATTCGATTCATACAAGAGACTGTTTAGTTAAGGAAATATAATCTTATATTGACAAACGCTTTCCTTTTCCGTTATAATCATTACGAAATAAAGGCAGTGAATTAGAGTAGTACGTAAAAGCCTGTATTAAGAGAGCAGTTGGTCGGTGAAAAACTGTTATATGCTTTTAGGGAACTCACTAAGGAGCCGATAATGAAAAGTTATACGTAGCCTTGCGTTAAAAGGTGAAGTGCATATATTTATATGAATATATGAAGCAAGGTGGTACCGCGTATATTACGTCCTCGCAGGGACGTTTTTTTATGCTAAGAAAGGTGGAAATAAGATGGGCTTTGATCATCAGAAAATTGAAAAGAAATGGCAGGCATACTGGGAAGAAAATAAAACCTTTGTATGTGATGTATGGGATTTTGATAAACCGAAATTTTATGCAGTAGATATGTTCCCTTATCCGAGCGGACAGGGACTGCATGTCGGTCATCCGGAAGGCTATACGGCAAGTGATATTGTATGCAGAATGAAAAAGATGCAGGGATATAATGTATTGCATCCGATGGGCTTTGATTCCTTCGGTTTACCGGCGGAACAATATGCAATACAGACCGGCAATCATCCGGAAGGTTTTACATTAGAAAATATTGCGACCTTTACTCGTCAGTTAAAAATGTTAGGATTCGGACTTGATTGGGATAAACAGGTTTCAACATGCGATCCGAGCTATTATAAATGGACTCAATGGATTTTTAAACAGCTGTATGAGGACGGCTTGGCACGCTATGTCAATATTCCGGTAAACTGGTGTGAGGAACTGGGAACAGTATTGGCAAATGATGAAATCATTGACGGTAAAAGTGAGCGCGGCGGTTATCCGGTTGTGCGCAAAAATATGATGCAGTGGGTGATTGATATTGTAAAATATGCCGATCGCTTATTAGAGGGATTGGACACATTAGATTGGCCGAATTCCACAAAGGAAATGCAGCGTCATTGGATCGGTCGTTCTTATGGTGCGCACGTTGATTTTAAAGTCGCAGAACATGATGAGAAATTCACTGTATTTACGACACGCTGTGATACACTGTTCGGCGCTACCTATTGTGTTCTTGCGCCTGAGCATGAGTTAGTTGCTAAAATCACTACTGCCGCACAAAAGGCAGAGGTCGAAAAATACGTGACTTCCTGCGCTCATAAATCAGAACTTGAACGCACTGAGTTAAACAAAGAAAAGACCGGTGTATTTACCGGCGCCTATGCGATCAATCCCGTGAATAATAAGCAGATTCCGATTTGGATTTCCGATTATGTATTGGCATCATACGGAACCGGCGCAATTATGGCTGTTCCGGCGCATGATGAACGTGATTATGCATTTGCGAAAAAGTTTGAACTTGAGATTATTCCGGTACTCGAAGGCGGAGACATTACCAAAGAAGCGTGGACACAGGATGGCGTACATATCAATTCCGATTTCTTAAACGGTATGAACAAAGAAGATGCGATTGCTGCTATGATCGCTTATTTAGAAACAAATAAATGCGGACGTTCACAGGTGAATTATCGTTTGCGTGAATGGATCTTTGCCCGTCAGCGCTATTGGGGTGAGCCGATTCCGGTCGTTCATATGGAAGACGGTACGAGTGTTACCTTAGCCGATGAAGAGCTTCCGCTCGTATTGCCGCCGTTAGCCGATTACTCCCCGAGCAAGAGCGGTGCCAGTCCGTTAGAAAAGGCGGTAGATTGGGTCAATGTAGAAAGAGACGGTCAAAAAGGGAAGCGTGAAACAAGCACGATGCCGGGCAGTGCGGGATCCAGCTGGTATTTCTTACGCTATATCGATCCGCACAATGACAAAGAGTTTGCCGATCAGCGTCTGTTAAAGCACTGGCTTCCGGTCGATTTATATATCGGCGGAAGTGAGCATGCGGTAGGGCATCTGTTGTATTCCCGTATGTGGAACAACTATCTTTATGATAAAGGCTTAGTGCCGGTAAAGGAGCCGTTTCAGCGTTTATTCCATCAAGGTATGATCTTAGGCGAAAACAACGAAAAAATGTCAAAATCACGCGGTAATGTCGTAAATCCTGATGATATTACCGAGCGCTACGGTGCCGATACCTTACGTTTATATGAAATGTTTATGGGACCGTTGGAAGCCAGCAAGCCATGGGCGGACAGCGGTGTCGAGGGCAGCCGTAAATGGCTTGATCGCGTATGGCGCTTATTTATGGAATCAGATAAGCTGAGTGATGAAAACGACGGTACGCTGGATTACAGTTATCACTATACGGTAAAAAAGGTTACCAATGATTTTGAATCATTAAATATGAATACGGCGATCTCACAAATGATGATCTTTATCAATGACTGCTACAAGGCGGATAAAATTTATCGTCCGTATGCACTTGATTTTATCAAAATGCTGTCTTGTGTTGCACCGCATGTATGTGAGGAAATGTATACGACCTTAACACAAAAGCCATGTATCGCTGATGAAGCGTGGCCGGTTTATGATGAAAAACAGTTAGTTAAGAGTGAAATCGAAATTATCGTACAGGTAAACGGAAAACTGCGCGGTAAATTCATGATCGATGCAGAAGCCGATGAAGAAGCCATCAAGCAGGAAGCATTACAGGTACAAAACGTACAAGCACAGATCGAGGGTAAAACAGTACGCAAAATCATTGTCGTAAAGGGCAAGGTTGTAAATATTGTCGCAAACTAAAAGTGATTATTTTAATCGCTTTTTAGTTTATAATAGAAAATAAAAACAGAAAGAAGGGATAGGATGCTGCAGCGATATCGAGGCTTAAGAAAAGAAATCTACGTGCTGTTTTACGGACGTGTCGTAACGAGTATGGGAGCAATGATTTGGCCGATGATGACTTTGATTTTAACCAATAAAATGAATATGAATCCCTCTGACGCTGCCTTTCTTTTATTGATATTCGGACTCGGACAGCTGCCTTTTACGCTGTTCGGCGGTGTGCTTGCCGATCGTTTTAACAAGAAAAATAACATTATTATTTGTGATTTGATTACGGTGATCAGCTATGCGATTTGTGCCTTTATTCCCTTATCAACGATTTCGTTATTCTTTATGTTTACGGCAAGTGCCTTTGCGGCCTTTGAGCATCCTTCCTATCAGGCACTGCTTGCGGATTTATCCGATTCCGATGAGCGTGAGCAGGTATACAGCCTGTCGTATTTAGGCATGAATCTCGGCTTTGTGATTGCGCCTGCCTTAGGCGGTTTATTATTCGAGCATTATTTACCGGTTGCATTTTTACTGACATCGCTTGCGACCTTAAGTTCTACCTTATTGATCGCTTTCTTAGTCAAAGATATCAAGCGTAGGGAATCAAAACAGGTCAATATATATGAACAGGGAAGCGGTAATTTATCGGTTTGTAAAGTACTGAAACAAAATCCGTGTGTCGCACTGTTTATCTTTATCATTGGTGCTTCAACGCTCGTTTATACACAGCTTAATTTTTTACTTCCGCTCAATATGGAACAAAGCTTCGGCGTTGACGGTGCGCGATATTACGGTCTGTTATCCAGTGTCAATGCGCTTGTCGTGATTGCGGCGACACCGATATTCACCACTTTACTGACACGAATTCAAGATACCAAAAAGCTGCGCTTAGGCTTGGGGATACAGGTACTCGGATTTACGATGTTTATGTTTATTCAAGGGATCTTGTGGCTGCATTATGTTGCGATTATTATCTTTACTTTCGGTGAGGTGATCGTTACACTCGGCATGGCTCCTTATGTCAGCCGCCGCATTCCTGCCTTATATCGCGGACGTATGAGTGCGGTGGAAATGGTTTTCAGAAATCTGTTTGAGGTTTTCTCCAGACAAGGCATTGCCTGTCTTGTCGAGCTGATCAGCATAGTGCAGGTTTGGGGATTCATCGGTATCTACGGTTTTATTCTCGTCTTGCTTGTAACAGTGCTGATTCATATGGATCGACGGTATTATCCACTGCTTCAGCAATCCTAAAGCGCAGGGAAGAAGATGAATTCCGAGGCAATATTTATTTGCCATGCTCTTTTGCTTTATGGTATAATGAATATTGAAGTGATTACATAAATAATCAGTAATACACTACCGTTTGATTTTGAAAGGTGATGAAACAATGGGTAGACATTTTGAAGTACGTGCCGCATCAATGGCAAAAACTGCAGCGGCGAAGGCAAAGCTGTATTCTCGTTACGGTAAAGAAATTTTAGTGGCAGCGAAAAACGGTGTTCCCGATCCGGATATGAACGCTGCTTTGAAAAAGGTAATTGAACGTGCCAAAGCGAATCAAGTACCGGCAGATGTAATTAAGCGTGCAATTGACAAGGCTAAGGGCGGTACCGGTGAAAACTATTCTCCGGCTTCTTATGAAGGCTTCGGAAGCGGCGGTGCCGCAACCGTGATTATCGATTGCTTAACCGATAATACGAATCGCACGATTGCGGATTTACGTGCATGCTTTAATAAATCTCATGCAAAAATGGGTGTCAGCGGATCAGTTTCCTTTAACTACGAAAAGGTCGGCTTTATTTCCTTAAAATATGAAGATGAAGAAACGATGATGGAATCTTTGATCATGGCTGAGGTTGATTTAAAGGATATCGAAACCGAAGAAGGACAAATGACGATTACGGTAGAGCCTTCTGATTTGAATAAGGCAAAGGAAGCGATTGAAGCAATGATTCCCGATGTTTCCTTTGATGCATTAGAGCTGACAATGCTTCCTAATGAATATGTAGAGTTGGAAGGTGAGGACTTAGAGCTGTTCCAACGCTTGATTCGCTTATTGGACGATGTTGACGATGTACAGAATGTATATCATAATGTTTCTAATCTGAATCAGGAGTAACAGTGAAATAAATGAAAAGATGATGCAGGATAACAAATTCCGATGTATCATCTTTTTTGATGTAAATTTATCAATTTTGACATAAAATCATAAAGCTGATAAGCATATCGGGCATGAATGTAAGGTGCATACGAGTCATTTATGTTTTTTTGTATTCGCAGCCGCACTTCCCAATACAGCACATTCCAAAGACGGAAATATTCAATCAAGTATTTGCACAAGGAATCCTTTGTCGATGCCTTTGCTATATAGGCATGATTATAGAATTTTCTTGCAAAAAAATAGGCGCGACGACAATGTGCCGCACTTGTGATAATAAGAATATGCTCCTTGCCATACAGCTTTTTTGTGTACTGAAAGTTTTGAAAGGTATTACGTGCCTTACATTCCGTTTCAATCTGACATGTGTTCAGCTGTTCTTTTAAATACTGCGCCATTGCTTCAGCTTCGATTGCCTCATTGTGTACTGCACCGCCGGAGATGATGATGCGTCTGCATTCGGTGATGTTTTGATAGTGTATGCATGTTTCAAGGCGCTGTTTTTGTTTGTTTGATAATTGTCCGCTATGCTCACACGGACAGCCAAGCACTAATATATAATCGATCGCTTCTTTTTGATAACGCTTCGGCTTGGAAATGATGAAAAACGGGAATAACAGCAACAGTGCGATCAATAATAAAATTATAAGCATAACGGCGGCTGTAGCTCCTTTTCGCTCAGCTTTTGTTCTGGATGCAACAAGCCATACATATGTGCTGAGGTCAACTCTAACTTGCGATAAGGCAAGGGGATTTGATTGATTCGCGAGGCAATCGTGATATTTTCCTGTTGCTTCAACAGTTTTAAATAACTTCGTCCCGTTTCATTAAAGCCAAGCACGCGAAGATGCGTTAACGGCGGCAATGAATCAATGCTTTGCTTCGTCACTTGATGAAGTAGCTGAATCAAGGTTCTTCGGATGCGTGAGGTTGAATAGCGCTTTGTGGTTGCAGCGGCTAAAAACTCTGCCATTGTGCTGCACTGCTTTGCGTGAATGATGAAATGCTGTTCAATCCCTTCATCCATTAATAATAAGCTTGCCAAGTATTCCCGCGGTAGGCTGAATAATAAGCCTTGTATGTAAGGATAATATTCATCTAACATGTGAATTTCATCCTTGCGAATCTGCATCGGTGTATATCGGCTGATATCCTTATCTTGAAGCAAAGCATTGCGTAATGCGGTAGCGCTGGCAAACTCACTGCCTAAGGAAGCGTCGTGATAATCATTCGTTCGTTTTATACACTTTGGAGTGATTCCGTATTGCTTCATTTCACGGATATAATTGATTGCCAAAATATCATTCGGCTGTTGCCTGCCGTATAAGATCTCGTATGCCTTGGCGCTTGACATGCCCTCTTTCGTAAGGTCGCTGAATTGATTGAGTTCTAAATCCGCAAGCTTCGAGAGTGCATATAAATCATTGCTTTCACTGCCGAAAACGATATTGCTTACTTGAGCCAAAGCCAATGTCCGCACTGCTCCTTTGGCAAAAAAAGCGGCGCTTTGTGTCGCAAAGGGAAAGGGGAGCTCAAGCACAAGATCGACCCCGTGCGTTAAAGCGGCATGACAGCGCTTGCGCTTATCGACGATTGCCGGTTCACCGCGCTGTACAAAATTGCCGCTCATCACACAGATGAGTACATCACAGCCGGTAATTGCTTTGGTTTGTTGAATATGATAAATATGTCCGTTATGAAATGGGTTGTATTCACAAATGATTCCGGCAGCCTTCATATGTATCTAAGTCTCCTTTATGTTATCAGTTATAACAATACTAACATACTTTATCCTTTTTCGCTATGAAAAGTGTTGAGGATTCGCAATGAATATTGTATCATTGAGATACAGAGTTTCAGGTAGGAAGTGATGTAATGAAAACAGAAGATTTTTCGATCAAAAGCTTTCAGGACGGTCTGATGATTCAGGCAACGATGATATCGGCGGATGAACCGATCGGAGTTCTGCAGCTTGTGCATGGTATGAGTGAGCATCGTCAGCGATATTTTTCGTTTATGAAGGAAATGGCAGAAAAGGGTTGGTGCTGTGTAATTCACGATCATCGCGGACACGGAGACAGTGTGAAGAGTCAAGAGGATTTAGGTTTTTTCTATGATTCAAGCGGTACATACATTGTAGAGGATACTCATCAGCTGACTTATGTTATGAAAAAGCAATATTCCGATTTGCCTTATGTGTTGTTCGGGCATTCTATGGGATCTTTGGTCGTCAGAGCCTATATAAAAAAATATGATTATGAATTAAACGGACTGATCGTCTGCGGTTCTCCAAGCAAAAACAGTCTTTTACCGTTGGGTCGGGCACTGATTCTTCTCATCCAAAAGCTGAAGGGGGAGCATTATCGCAGCAAATTCGTTCAGCGCTTGGCTTTTTCCGCCTTTTCAAGACGCTTTCGTGACAGCGACAGTGAAAATGCTTGGATATGCAGCGATGATAGGGTTGTAAAGGCATACGACAGTGATGAACGATGCGGCTTTATTTTTACCGTCAACGGCTTTCGTTCCTTATGGAATCTAATGGCAAATGTTTATGACAAGGATGATTGGGTATTATTAAATCCAAATCTACCGATTTTATTTATCGCCGGCAGAGACGATCCGTGCATTGTCAATGAACGAAAATTTATCCAAGCCTTTTCGATATTGAAAAAAATCGGATATCAAAACATTAAGCCCAAGCTGTATCCGAAGCTTCGTCATGAAATTTTAAATGAAAAGGGCAAAGAACAAGTATACGAGGACATCGCTGCGTTTTTAAAGTCGGTGATGAAAGAGACAGAGACAAAGAAACCGCAGTGAGTGTTTAAGCTTATAAATGTTGCTTTCATTTTACAACTCACGAATTCATAAATAAATAAAAAAAACCTTTTCTTTCTGTCTGTTTTATGGTTTAATAATATGGAACGCACAAAATTGCTTGATTTTATTCACGTTAAAGCGTATAATAGGTGCGTCTGAAACATAGAGGTGATACTTTTGAGATGGTCCAAATTGGAACTGCTGCGTGCATCCGAGCATACGATCACATTTGATGATTCGCTGTCATTTGATGCTTCGGCATTTTCAGCTATGAACCAGATCAGAGGATTAAACGATGTCCGTGTATCGGGAAAGCTTCGTTATGACAGTGATGAAGATCGAGTGTTCGCTGATATAGAAATCAGCGGCACAATGATTCTTCCTTGTGCTGTTACTAACGAGGATGTACCGTATGAGTTTGAAACGGCCTCAACTGAGGTGTTTGCTTTTACGAAATCAAATGATGATGTTCACGAGGCAAAGGGCGATGTCGTAGAATTATTACCGGTCATCTTTCAGTTGATCTTAATGGAAATCCCGTTAAAGGTAGTAAAGAATGAAGTCACTTATCCAAAAGGCAACGGCTGGGAAGTGATGAAGGAATCTGATTACCAAAAACAGAAAAAGGATGAAATTGATCCGCGATTAGCGAAGCTGATGGAATTTAAAGCAGAAGAAGATTAAGCAGGAGGTGCTAACAATGGCAGTACAACAGAGACGTAATTCAAAAACAAGAAAAGCAAAAAGAAGAACACACTATAAATTAGCTGCACCGACACTTGTTAAGTGTCCGGCTTGCGGTGAGTACAAGGTACCGCATAAGATGTGTGAATGTGGTGTGTACAACGGTAACACAATCGTAGAAAAAGCATAAAGAGGAGCATTCGCTCTTTTTTATTTGTATCGATAAAGAGTAGGGATCGTCCAAATGACAGTTTCCCTGTTTGTATCGATACACGTATCGTTTGATTCTATAGGTCTTTATGATTCTATAGGTTTGGTTGGAAATATATTAAGAATAAGTACAGGCGGCGTAAAACAGCATAATCATGATAAAAATATTCAAAAAGCATTGTATTTAAAGGAAAATCGTGGTATATTAATAACGAACTTCAACAGGAGTGGGTCATGCCCACTCTATTATTATGTTTAAAGGAGCGAAGCAGTGGAAAATACCAAAAATATTGAAACGGTGATCGAACCGATTTTACAAAAGATGAACTTGCGTATATATGAAATCGGCTGGCACAAAGAAAATCAGATGACAATATTGCGTGTGGCACTGATGAAGGATGACGGCACAATCGATATCGATACTTGTGCAGCTGTCAGTGAACAGATATCCGAGGTGTTGGATGAACGTGATTTGATTGCACATGAATACTTTTTAGAGGTATGCTCACCCGGCGCAGAACGGGAATTAAAAAGTGATGCGGATATTAGATCGGCACTCAATGAGCATGTGTATATCAAATATAAAAATCCCAAAGCAGGAAGAAGTGAGATCACAGGAACCTTGCTTTATGCGGATGATCAAGTTTTGGAAATTTCCTATATGGATAAAGCAGTGAAGCGACAGACGAAAATTGAACGTGAAAATATTGCGCTCATTCGTTTGGCGGTAAAAATATAAGCAGAAAGGATAAAGAGAGATGAATTTAAAAGATTTTATGGCTGCGATGCAGGCTATTGAAAGTGATCGTAAATTATCAAAAGAGATTGTAGTTGATGCTTTGACGGAAGCACTGGAAAAGGCTTATCGTAAACATATTGAAATACCTGATGCGCTTGTCAGAGTGGATATCAATGATAAGGGAACGATTAAGGTTTATCAGCAGCGTAAAGTTGTGGAGAGCGTTGAAGATGATGAATTAGAGATTTCATTAACCGATGCAAAACGAATCAAACAGGAATTTCAGTTAGATGATTTGGTGGAGCAGGAAGTGAATATCGCTGAAATGGGACGCGCTGCCGTTGTTTTGGCGAAGAATGTCATGAAGCAGAAAATTCGTGAGGCAGAAAAACAGGCTGTCTATGATGAATACTGTGATAAAGTGGAAGAAATGGTGATCGGTACGGTAGAGACAGTCGAAGATAAATTTGTGATTGTCAATATCGGTAAGACGATGGCACTGATGCCGAAAAACCAACAGATTCCCGGTGAAAAGTATTATGAGGGACAGCGTCTTCGTGTGGTAATCAATGAAGTAAACAAAGAAACGAAGGGCGCTCAAGTGCTTGTATCACGCGGTGCCGCTACTTTAGTGAAGCGTTTGTTTGAAAAAGAAGTACCGGAGATTTATCAGGGAGTAATTGAAATCAAAGCGATTGCTCGTGAAGCCGGTGAACGTACTAAGATGGCAGTATATTCAAATAATGACAATGTTGATCCGATCGGCGCATGTATCGGACCTCGCGGGTCTCGTGTTCAGGTTGTCATTGATGAACTGCGCGGTGAAAAAATCGATATCTTTGAATGGAGCGATGATGTCACAGAGCTGATTAAGAACGCATTATCGCCGGCAGAGGTATTGGCAGTAATTCCGAGCGAAGAACGCAAAAACGGTCTGTTGGTAATTGTAGGTGACAATCAGTTATCATTGGCAATCGGTAAAAAAGGAAAAAATGCTCGTTTGGCCGTGAAGCTGACAGGCTCTAAAATTGATATTAAGTCAGAAAGCGATATTAATGAAAAGGGTATTGATTGGCGCTCTATCGCAGAGGAACAACGAGCTCTGTATTTGAAAAACAAAGAGGAAGAAAAAGCCAAAGCTCAGGCTATGCGCTTTGAGGCTGTAGAAGCAGAATCAGTGCAGCCAGTGGAAACACCGGATTTTGCCTACAGCGATGAAATTGAAGATACACATGTAGATGAAATGCTGCGTGAAGAAGCACAGACTGCGGCAGTAACCGAAACGAAAGCAGAAGTTAAAGAGGAAGCGGTTGTTCAAACAGCGAAGAAACCTGAAAAGGAAACTGCGGATAAAGCTGTAAGTGATTTAGAGGAAGCAGCTCGTTTGGCGAAGGAAAAACAACGTCAGGAAGGCTTGAATATCAAAGAAAAACAAGAATATGTATCTAAATTTGAAAAGATTCTTGATAACAAGACTTCAAAAGAGGAACATTCCGCAGTTAAGAAAAGCTTCAAGCGCAAAGACGAGGATGAGCCTAAGCGCAAGACAACCTTTGATTTAAGTAAAAAGGATTATGAATTGAAACCGATTTATACCGAAGAGGAATTAGAGGAAATTGCTCGTCAGGAAGCAGAGGAACAGGAAAACGATTGGATCAATGACGATATTGATTTTGATGAATACGATCAATATTACGAAGAATAAGAACAGGAGGAGCTGCATATGAAAAAAATACCGATGCGACGCTGTGTGGCTACCGGTGAAAGCCTTCCTAAAAAAGAATTGCTGCGCATCGTTCGCACTCCGTCAGGTGAAGTTATCATTGATGAAAGCGGACGTCAAAACGGACGCGGCGCTTACTTGAAAAAAAGCAAGGAAGCACTCGAACAGGCGATCAAACGCAAGGCACTTGTCAGGGCATTGGAATGTGAAATTCCCGATGAGGTCTATGCGAAATTAGCGGAGATGTTTGAACATGAGTAATGTGTCGGGACTGTTGGGCTTGGCACAGCGCTCACGCAAGCTGAAATACGGTGATGAGGTAATACGCGCCGTTCAGCAGAAAACAGCTTATCTTGTGATTATTACCGTAGAATGCGGTGATAATATGCGTAAAAAGCTGATTGATAAATGTACCTTTTATCAAATCCCTTATGTTTTTATGGAAGAATCGATGATGAATCAGGCAATCGGTACTTGGAATCGCAAGGCGGTTGCCGTATTAGATCAAGGTTTTGCACAAAAGCTTCATGCTTGCTTGAAAGGCTAGGTGATATTATGGCAAGACAACCACAAAGAAGAAATAACAATAATAAGAAAAGAGCGAATCGCAATCACGGCGGCGGTGCACAGGCACAGCCTAAGAAGCGCGAGGAAGTAAAGGAATTGACCTACAGCGGTCCGATGAGCGTTCAGGAATTAGCTGAAAAGCTGAACCGCAATGCCAGTGAGATCATAAAGCTGTTGTTTATGATGGGAACAATGGTTACGATCAATTCCACATTAGATGAAGAAAATATTGAATTGATTTGTATGGAATTCAATGTGGAAACACACAAGGAAATCATCATTGAGGAAAGTGATTTCGAGGAAATGATTTCACTTGATGAGGATGATGATGCAAGTAAAGTTTCAAGACCGCCGGTTATTACGATTATGGGACATGTCGATCACGGTAAGACGACACTTCTGGATACGATCCGTAAGACTCATGTAACGGCGGGTGAATTTGGCGGAATTACGCAGCATATCGGTGCGTATCAAGTAACGGTGAAAGGAAAAAAAGTCACTTTCTTGGATACTCCGGGACACGAGGCGTTTACCGCAATGCGTGCGCGCGGCGCAAAGATTACCGATATTGTTATTATCGTTGTAGCTGCCGATGACGGTGTAATGCCGCAGACTAAGGAAGCTGTGGATCATGCGAAGGCAGCGGGTGTACCGGTAATTGTTGCGGTAAATAAAATGGATAAGCCGGGAGTGAATCCCGACCGCATTATGTCCGAAATGGCAGAGCTTGATATGATGCCTGAAGAATGGGGCGGCAATACGATTTTCTGTAAAATCAGTGCGAAAAGCGGTGAGGGTGTCAAAGAACTGCTTGATACGATTATGATTTTGGCAGAGGTCGAGGACTTTAAGGCAAATCCGAACAAATCAGCGGTCGGTACAGTGATTGAGGCCAAGCTTGATAAAGGACGCGGTCCGGTCGCAACGCTTCTGATTCAAAGTGGTACTTTACATGCGGGAGACAGCTTGGTTGTCGGAACTGCTTTCGGTCGTGTGCGTAAGATGGTGGATGATTTAGGACGTGAATTGAAAACCGCCTTGCCGTCTACTCCGGTGGAAATCATCGGTTTGAATGATGTACCGATAGCCGGTGATATTTTCAAGGTATTTGACAGTGAGAAAAAAGCCCGTCAGATTGCCGAAACAAGATTACAGAAGCGTATTGATTCTGAACGCAATGCGACAAGCGCAATGTCATTAGATGATTTGGCTCGTCAAATTGAAGAAGGAAACTTACAGACGATCAATATTATTATCAAAGCAGATGTTCAGGGAAGTGCCGAAGCGGTAAAGGCAAGCATGGAAAAAATCGATGTACAGGGCGTTCGCGTCAATGTGATTCGCTCTTCGGCAGGTGCGATCACAGAATCCGATATTATGTTAGCCAGTGCATCAAATGCGATGATTTACGGCTTCAATGTTCGCCCGAATGCGACAGTACGTAAAAAAGCTGAGGAAGAAGGCATTGAGATTCATCTGCATAACATTATCTATAAGGCATTAGAGGAAATGGAAAATGCGATGAAGGGTATGCTTGCGCCTGTATATGAGGAAGTCGTTATCGGACAGGCAGAGGTTCGTCAATTATTCAAAGTTAGTAAAATCGGAACAATTGCCGGTTGTATGGTGACAGACGGCTGTTTGAAAAAGGAATGCAGCGTGCGTTTGATTCGTGACGGTGTTGTTATCTATAACGGTAAGCTGGCATCCTTGCGTCGTTTCCAAAATGATGTGAAGGAAGTACAAAACGGCTTCGACTGCGGCTTAACGATTGAAAATTACAATGATCTTAAGATGGATGATGTAATTGAGGCGTATGAGGATCAGCAGGTTGAAGTACAATAACATTAGGTGATTGTTATGAGTATGAAAAAAGATAAAATAGCCGGAATTATCCAAAAGGAAGTTTCTGAAATCATTCAGTTTGAGTTAAAAGACCCTAAGATCGGTTTTATTACGATTACCGATGTAATTGTCAGCGGCGATTTATCCATTGCGAAGGTGTATGTATCATTTTTAGGACAGGAAGCACGCAAAGAGGCAGGTATGAAGGCATTAGAGCGCTCTAAAGGCTTTATTCGCACTCAACTGGCTAAGCGTATGACAATTCGCAAGGTGCCGCAGTTAATCTTTCTGCATGATCATGCACTGGAAAACGGCAATAAGATTGAGCGGATTATCGCTGATTTGAATAAATAGAGAAGTTGTAATTGTATAGGACAGCGGGTGATTACATTCGTTGTCTTTTTTATTGCTTTACAAATAAACAGTGATCAAATGTGATTTATTACTTTTTAATAAAAAGATGCATGATCACTGTTTTAATCTAAATTTGCGCATAAAATAAAAACCTCGTATCATACTAATCTCGAGGTGATAAAAATGGAAAGAAAAAAACAGTATAATGAAAAACAGGTACAACAGGATTTATATCAGTATGAGATGGGCATTGAATTAGGTGCTGAAGTTGAAGAACAGAAGCAGCAGCATCAAAATGAGTATCAGAAAGACAATCAGTGCCGCGATTATAAAAGCAACAATAATCAGTCAAGCAACTCATGCTCTTTAAATCAGAACAATCAACAGAATCGTCAAAATGAACGCAATGAGCGTCAGAACAACAATCAAAACAACAATCAGAACCAACAAAACAATCGTAATTTCCGTTAATTGCGGGAGATAAAAGCTGTCTCTTTCTCAGTGAAAGCAGATAGCTTTTTTTATGTTAGTCTGATATAATGATGAATACCGATGTTTGATATATAAATGTCAAATAATAAAGTTCATCCTCAAGGAAAGGGGAATGTGTATGTATCGTTGTCCGAAATGTCATAAAGAATTAAATAGAATCGCGAATTCCTATACATGTGATAATCATCATTGTTATGACATAGCGAAAAGCGGATACGTAAACCTTTGCCTGCATCAACGAAAAGCACAGGGCGATAATAAAGAAATGGTACAGGCACGCAGTGAGTTTTTACAACAAGCATATTATGAGCCGCTGCGACAGCGATTGATTGCACTGATGAAGCAATATCCCTCAAATTGTATAATCGATGCCGGATGCGGACAGGGGTATTATACAAATGAAATTGCGAAAGCAATGCCTTTCAGTGAGGTGTATGGCTTCGATTTATCAAAGTTTGCATTAAAAAAGGCAGCCGGTAAGGTAGAAAATACTCATTATGCGCTGGCAAGTATTGCCGATCTGCCGCTTTGTGATCACTGTGCGGATATTATCATATCTGTGTTTGCGCCGATTTATGAAAAAGAATTTGATCGATTATTAAAAACAAACGGCTGTTTCATTAAGGTTGCTCCCGGACCAAAGCATCTATGGGAATTGAAGCAGCTGCTGTATGATACGGTTTATGAAAATGAATTGCCTAAACCGTTAGAATGCTTGAAACTCATTCATGAAGAAGCATTGAGATATGAAATGAACATTGAGCAGCCTCAACATATTCAAGCATTATTGATGATGACTCCGTATGCTTATCGAACTCCAAAATCCGCAATACAGCGTTTGGAATCAATCGGGAAGCTGCATACGACCTTGGATTTTTATATTCAAGTATGGCAGAAACAGTAAACAGAGTGTTTTCAAATGATTGATAATTTTATTTCGATCAGAACATTTGATAAATAGTTATCATAATTTGACAAAGGGAGCATGGAAACTTTAAGAAAACAGACTGAAAAGCTGATTACATAAGGATAATTTCACATAAGGCATAGTAAGCAATGCTTGAATATGCTATAATTAACGAATAGAATAGACTGGTGAATTAAAGAGAGGTTGAAGATTATGGCTTTTGAATCGTTGAGCGAAAGAATGAATAAAGCGTTCCGCAATATTACCGGTAAAGGAAAATTGACGGAAAAAAATATGAATGATATGCTGCGCGAGGTTCGTATGTCTTTATTAGAGGCAGATGTTAATTATCGTGTAGTAAAGGACTTTATTGAAAGAGTCAAAGAAAAAGCATTGGGAACAGAGGTCATGACCTCGATTAATCCGGGACAGTTGGTTGTAAAAATCGTGCATGATGAAATCGTTGATTTGCTGGGAAGTGAGGATGCACCTTTAAACTATAAGCCGAGCGGAATTACTACAATTATGATGGTAGGTCTGCAAGGTACCGGTAAAACGACAGCGGCTGCTAAGATTGCCAATGTCATTAAGAAAAAGCAGGCGAGGAAACCGCTTTTGGTTGCGTGTGATATTATTCGTCCGGCTGCGATCGAACAGTTAAAGACGCTGGGTGAATCCATCGGTGTTGAGGTGTTTTCACTGGGGGTTGAAACACCGGCACTTGAAACGGCGAAGCAGGCACTTGCTTATGCGAAGCAGCAACAATTTGATACGGTGATTTTCGATACTGCCGGTCGTTTGCATATCGATGAAGCTTTGATGCAGGAATTATCCGACATCAAAGCGGAAATCAATCCCGATGACATCTTATTGACTGTTGATGCGATGACCGGACAGGATATTGTAAATGTTGCACAGAGCTTTCATGAGCAGCTGAATGTCAGCGGTCTTGTTTTAACAAAATTAGACGGCGATTCACGCGGCGGCGGTATCTTATCGGTAAAAACGATTACGCAGGTGCCGGTAAAATTCGTCGGTCTCGGTGAAAAAATCGATGATTTAGATGTATTCCATCCGGATCGTATGGCAGATCGTATTTTAGGTATGGGAGATATTGTCTCTTTGGTAGAACAGGCGCAGGAAAAAATGGACATGGAAGAAGGTGCCAAGTCTGCTAAGCGTATGATGAGCGGCCAGTTCACAATGGATGATATGTTGTTCCAATTCCAACAGATCAAAAAAATGGGTTCCTTAGGCGGTATGATGAAGCTGATACCGGGATTCTCTCAAATGGCAGGACAGATTGATGAAACAAAGGCTGAAAATACAATGAAGGTACGTGAAGCAATCATCAACAGTATGACAAAGGAAGAACGTGCGAATCCTTCTTTATTGAAGGCATCAAGAAAAAATCGGATTGCGCGAGGCTCCGGAACCAAAGTACAAGACATCAATCGTCTGTTATCTGAATTTGAAAAAATGAAGCAGATGATGAAACAGATGTCGCAAATGGCAGGAAGCGGCAAAATGCCGATGGGAATGGGCGCAGCCATGAAGGGCATGGGGAAAATGCGCGGCTTTCCGGGAATGGGAAAAAAGCGTTTTAAATAATAAATGATTGAAAAATACTGAAATTTACAGGTGGCAAGGAAAAATACTTGACACCTGTTTTATCTATGTTATAATTATACACGTTTGATAAGAAACATATAGGAGGAAATATTTGAATGGCAGTTAAATTAAGATTAAAAAGAATGGGTAAGAAAGGCAAGCCTTTTTACCGTATCGTAGCGGCAGATTCTCGTTATCCGAGAGATGGTCGTATTATTGAAAGCATTGGTACTTACAATCCTACAACAAATCCGGCTCAGGTAACTTTAAATAATGAGTTAGCTGAAAAATGGCTGAAAAATGGTGCACAGCCATCTGATACTGTTCGCAATATCTTATCTAAAGAAGGTATCATGAAAAAATTGCACGAAGAAAAGAACGCAAAATAGTATGGTTGATTACGAAACTGTCGTAATGAATCTTGTAAGACCAATCGTCGAAGATAAGGAAAGTCTTTCTGTTAAGATCATGGAAAGTTTAGATGAGCATGAAATTCTTGTTTACGTTTATGCGAACAATGATGATGTGGCTCGTTTAATCGGTCGCAAAGGAAGTATGGCTTCCGCAATTCGTCATATGATGTCGGTTGCTTCTCGTAAGGAAGAAGACAAGCGCATCAATATCAAGTTTGAATCTTATGGAGATGCGCTGTAAAACGCATCTTTTTTACAGATAGTGAGGAAGATATGGAATACAGAACTATTGGCTATGTAGCAGGAACACACGGAATCAAAGGTGAAATTCGTGTAAAGGTACTGACCGATTTTGTGGATGAGCGCTTTGCGATCGGAGCTTGTGTGTATTTGGAAAAAGATCAAAAGATGTTTCCGTTTACGATTGAATCAGTGCGTCCGCATAAAGGAATGTTGCTGGTGAAAATGAAAGAAATATTTAATCTGAACGAGGTTGAGGATTGGAAAAGCTGCCGTCTGTGCGTCAGTGCGGACCAGCTTCATGAACTGGATGAGGATGAAATCTATTATCATGATCTTTTGAATATGCGTGTCGTTGATGAGGCAGATCACGAACTGGGACATGTAAGTGAAATTATTGAAAGCGGAGCACATGCGATTATTCGTGTAAAAGGGGAAAAGGAGCTGTTGATCCCTTATGTAAAAAGCTTTATTATTCACGTGGATGTGAAGGAACATGTTCTTGTGGCAAGACTTATTGAGGGAATGTTATGAAAATAACAGTGCTGACGCTGTTTCCCGAATTTTTTGATCGCTTTGTCGAAACGTCAATCATTAAGCGTGCGATTGAACAAGGGCATGTTGAATTTTCTTGTGTGGATTATCGTCAATATACATTGGACAAGCATAATCATGTAGATGATACGCCGTGCGGCGGCGGCGCGGGCATGGTGCTGATGTGCCAGCCGATCATCGACTGTATCAAGGCAGTACGCGATGAGCATTCACTGGTGGTAATGATGACACCGCAAGGTCAAAAATTTACTCAGCAGACAGCGCATTCCTTTGCCGAAATCGATCATTTGATTTTATTATGCGGTCATTATGAAGGATTTGATGAGCGTATTCGTGATTATGTAGATATGGAAGTATCGCTCGGTGATTTTGTTTTGACCGGCGGAGAGGGTGCGGCTATGGTAATTTCTGATGCGGTGATACGCTTGTTGAACGGGGTAATTCAAACACAATCGCATGAGGATGATTCCTTTGAAAACGGTTTGTTGGAGTACCCGCAATATACTCGTCCGATTGAATATGACGGTAAAAAGGTACCTGAGGTATTGCTAAGCGGTCATCATAAAAAAATAGCGACATGGCGCTTAAAAGAATCTCTCAGAAAAACGCTGTTACAGCGTCCTGATTTATTGGAAAATCGTGAATTTTCCAAAGAGGAAGCTGTTTTATTAGCGGAAATCACTCAAGAGAAACAAAAAAAATAGAAAAAGTATTGTCGTAATACATAAAATGTGCTATTATTATTAAGCCTTTTGCATTCCTATGGAAAAGGTACGAAGGTTCCGCTGAACAATGTACGAATGATTCATGAGCCTCAACGGACATATATGAGTAAAGGAGCCAGAAAAATGAATTTACAATTAGTTAATGAAGTAACAAAAAATCAGTTAAAAACTGATATTCCGTTCTTTAGAACCGGAAGTACAGTACGTGTACACGTAAAAATCAAGGAAGGCGACAAGTCCCGTATTCAGGTATTTGAAGGTCTTGTAATTGCACGTCAGGGCGGCGGAATCAGCGAAATGTTTACAGTTCGTAAGATTTCCAATCAGATCGGTGTAGAAAGAACTTTCCCGTTACATTCTCCGATTATCGATAAGATCGAAGTAATTCGTCACGGTAAGGTTCGCAGAAATAAGCTGTATTATTTACGCGGTCGTTCTGGAAAAGCTGCTCGTATCAAAGAAATCCGCAAGTAAGAAAAAGGCCGGGAGGATCCGGCTTTTTTACTAGAGTATAGGAGGAATTCATCATGGAGGAAACAAAAACTCTGTCACAGCGAATTCTTAAGGAATTGCTTGATTTGGCTAAAATATTTGTGATTTGCTTTGTGATTGTCTTTATTCTTACGCATTATGTCGCAAAGCCGATTCGGGTTGAGGGCAGCAGTATGTATCCGACCTTGCAGGACGGACAGCTCGGCATCACCAATGTTTTTGCGGTGAAATTTCAAAATGTATCTCGTTTCGATGTGGTAATTGTTTATAATGAGGAGCGTGGCGAGCATTGGGTGAAGCGTGTGATCGGTGTTCCGGGTGATACTGTGGAATCAAAGGATGATGTGCTGAAAATAAATGGAAAGGTCATAGATCAATTCTTTCTGAATCAGACTTATGTAAAGGATATGCAGAAGGAAGGTAATTTTACGAGTGATTTCGGACCGGTTACACTCAAAGAGGACGAGTATTGGCTGATGGGTGATAACCGCATCCGCTCCGAAGACAGCCGCATTCACGGACCGTTTAAGGAAAGTGAATTGGTCGGTAAAGATGTGTTGGTGTTCTTTCCTTTCAATGAGTTTCAATATGTTCATAATACGGGGGATTAATCACAGAGTGGAGTGTTGCGTATGGATGAACGTCGTTTAGCTAGAAAAACAAAAAGAGAAAATTTTTTACTGGAAGCAGTTGATTTATTACGTATTGTGATTATTGTCGTGGTATTGGTTTATTTAGTACCGATTTTTATCGTGCGCCCGGAAACAGTAGTCGGTCGCAGTATGCTTCCGACGCTGCAAGACGGCGATCAAGGGTTGACCAATATTTTTACAACGCTTGTTTTCGGCATTCATCGCTTTGATGTGGTAGCGGTCGTAGAGCCGGACAGCGGCGATCAGTGGGTGAAGCGTGTAATCGGTTTACCGAATGAAACAGTAGCTTATCGTAACGGTGTATTGTACATTAATGATCAGGCGATGGAAGAACCGTTTTTAAATGATGAGTATATTACCGGTACCGGTAAATCACGCAGTACTTTTACTTCTGATATGGCACAGATTACATTGGGCGATAATGAGTATTTTCTTGTCGGTGATAATCGTCCCGAATCACGTGATTCCCGTGAGCGCGGTCCGTTTCAACGCTCGGATATAATCGGTAAGCATTTCTATGTGTTTTATCCGAATTTAAGAATTGTGACAAATGATGACTGATGAAGCTGTTAATATTCATGATGTATATGTATGAAGCGAAAGGCTTCTGATTATCAAATAAAAGGTATATTAATAAGTTATGAAAAGGCTGTTTCTCGTTATGTCACAGTTTTTTTTATGATACCTATGTTAAGTATACAGTATGAAACGATCATAAGGTAAAGGCAATTCAATACAAAATATGACAATCTGCTTTTACCGCTTTTTCGTGTTTCATGTTATAATAAGGTAACGATTATTAAACAAGAAGTGAGTTACAGTATGGCTTTTTACGATTAAAGCTTGCTTCACGCTGTTTATGTAAAGGAAAGGTGAATGACAATGAATTCTGTGATAATACCCGATAAGCTGAATAAGGGCGATGAAATTCGTGTAATCGCACCGTCACAAAGTATGTGTTTATTGAGTGAAGAAACAATCGCGATTGCGAAGCAGAGGTTAGAATCATTAGGATTTCGTGTAACTTTCGGAAAGCACGTGTTTCAACAAATTGATGAGGATTATGCGTGTGCATCAATCGCAGAGCGTGTGGC
The DNA here is from genome assembly GCA_910576855.1 of Erysipelotrichales bacterium. Classification (GTDB taxonomy): domain Bacteria; phylum Bacillota_I; class Bacilli_A; order Erysipelotrichales; family Erysipelotrichaceae; genus C-19. Next base: position 11,738 of record CAJTJP010000030.1, on the reverse strand, counting down.
GGATCTCCATGATGCGTTTTCGGATCCTAATGTAAAGGGGATTCTGACAGCCATCGGTGGTTTTAATATTAATCAGCTTTTGAATGATATTGATTTTGAGCTGATCAAACGCAATCCTAAAATCTTATGCGGTTTTTCTGATATAACGGCGTTATTAAATGCGATTTATGCCAAAACCGGCTTAATCACTTATTACGGACCGCATTTTTCTTCCTTTGGTATGAAGCATGGCTGTGATTATACCCTTGCTTATTTTAAGCGGATGCTGATGGAACGAGAACCGGTAACTGTTACGGACTCTGAGCAGTGGAGCGATGATTCGTGGTATATTCATCAAGAGCAGCGAAACTTTATTCTTAACGAAGGACGGTTGGTGTTGAATGCGGGCATGGGTGAGGGCAGAATTATCGGCGGCAATCTATGTACGCTGAATTTGTTGCTTGGCAGTGAATATATGCCGGATGTAGATGGCAGTATTTTATTTCTTGAGGATGATGATCTCTCTGAAAAGGAATTTTTACGAGAGTTTGATCGTAATTTACAGGCGCTGCTTCATCATGCCAAAGGGAAGAATATCAAAGGACTGGTGCTCGGCAGAGCGCAAATAAATTCGTTCATGTCACTTGATAAATGGCAGCGGATGATAGAACTGAAACCGGAATTACAGAATATTCCGATTATGGTAAATATGAATTTCGGACACACAACTCCGATTTTTACCTTTCCGATCGGCGGGAATGCTTGTATGAGAGGCGCTGAATTAATGCTTTATGAACAAGAATCGTAATGGATTTGTATAGGGTATTCTAAGTCGGTTAAACGATTATTTTAGTTCAAAGTAGGTGAGAATAGTGAATGTAGTGGCTGCGTTAATAAAAAAAGATAATAAATATTTGATCGCGAAACGTGCGAGTGGAGATGCCTGTAATTTAGGAAAATGGGAATTTCCAGGTGGTAAGGTTGAACCAAATGAATCAGAGATAGACGCAATCATCAGAGAAATAAAGGAAGAATTAAATATTGATATTTGTGTTATAAAATATTTAACTTCAAGTGTCTATGAATCATCGTCGCATATGGTTCAATTAAAATTATATGAATGCGAACATAAAAAAGGTGTCATTCAGTTAAAGGATCATAGTGAATATCGATATGTTACTAAAGATGAATTATTAAAGTATGATTTATGTAAAGCAGATATTGCATTAGCGGCTTATATAAAGGGGACCATAAAATGAAAAAAGAATTTGATTTATTATTAAGCAAGTTTGCGAATGATGCTTCAAGAAGTGTAGATTCTAAAAAGGACTATTATCAAGCCTTTGTGAATGATGTACCTAAATCGTTATATAAGTTGTTTGATCGAGAAAAGTATCTGATAAAAGCTTCCATCGGGAACGGTAATAAAGCAGAAATACCTTGGCTTTGTATTTTTAATAGAGAAATTACAAGCTCAGCGGTACAAGGTATTTATATTTGTTACTTATTCAATGCGGATATGTCGGGTTTCTATTTGGTATTGCTTCAAGGAATTACAGCTTTTAAAAAATACAAAAGAAATCAAAATAAATGTTTAAAAAAAGCTTCTGAATATTTTAAAAACTTGATTGAGGACAATTATTTTGATAAGGGTGAAATTGTTTTAAATGGAAAAAAAGGATTATCAAAATCATATGAAGCAGGCACGATTTTATCAAAATACTATAAGAAAGATGATTACATTGAAGATGAACTATTAACTGATTTACAGTGTTTAAAAAACATATATGATGAAATAGCTGACAGTTTATCTTATCCTTATATGGAGATCATTGATAATATTATGAATGATAATTATAATCCTACAACAATACAACAAGAGTTTCTAATTGAAAATGATGGTATGGATATAGCTACAGTTAATGATGGATCTGAGAACCTCTTAAAATTAAGTAGTATACCTAAAGCTAAAAAGAAAAAACGAATTAACAGAAAATTAATAACAGGGTTGAAAAAAGTGGATTATCGAAAGAAAGCACAGCGTAATGAAGAAACTGGCTTGTTGGGAGAAATGTTAGTGCTTAATTATGAGAGAAATCGGCTTATAAATTTAGGAAGAAGAGATTTAGCAGAAAAGATCGAATGGCGATCTCGAGCAGATGACACCTTAGGATATGATATTAAATCCTTTGATATTGATCAGGATCATCAGGTGCATGATAGATTTATTGAAGTTAAAACTACAGTCGGAGATGAATATGAAGAATTCTATATAACTAGACGTGAAAAAAATATTATGGATGAATATAAGGATTATTATTATGTTTATCGAGTTTATAATTTAAAAACGGATGAGCCAAAATTTTATATGCTAAGCTATGAAGATATGAGTGATCGAGTTGAATTATCAGTATATGATTATGTGGCTACAATTAAAAATATTGAATAAACCAAGAAAGTTACTATAATTATCTAATGTTTATAGTATAAGTTTCTAAGAATAGAGAAGGGTGAAAGAGATGTCAACCGATAATCAAACAAAAACAAACATTAACTGGTTTCCCGGTCATATGACAAAGGCAAAAAGAGAAATGCAGGAAAAACTGCGCATGGTCGATATGGTCATTGAATTAAGAGATGCGCGTATTCCCAATGCTTCACGCAATCCTATGATCGATGAGCTTTGTCAAAATAAGCCGAGATTGATCATATTATCAAAAAAGGACAAGGCTGAGGAAAATCAAACAAAGCGATGGATTCAACATTTATCAAGCGATGAGATACAGGTGTTAGCACTGGATATTCCGAAAGAAAATATTACAAAACCGGTAGTACAGGCAGCACAAGCAGTGATGAAGGAAAAACTGGATCGTCAAAGGCGCAGAGGGATTCGACCACGAGCCATACGGGCAATGGTTGTCGGAGTTCCTAATGTCGGGAAATCGACCTTTATCAATAAAATTGTAAAGAAGCGCATTGCTCAAACCGGAGATCGTCCCGGAGTCACAAGAGCGTTGCAGTGGGCAAGGGTAAACGATCAGCTGGAGTTGCTGGATACACCGGGAGTGCTGTGGCCGAAGTTTGAGGATGAACGAGTCGGTTTGTGTCTTGCTGCCTGCGGTTCAATCAGAGATGAAATACTGCCGATTGAGGAAGTGGCATGTTGGATGATGAAAACGCTTTGCGCACGTAATCCGCAGGTGTTGGAAGCTCGTTATCAGATAACATGTTGTGAGGACCCTTATGAAATGTTTCAACGTATTGCGAAAGCAAGAGGCTTTTACAGAAACGGTCAAGAAATCGATGAAAAAAGAACGATTGATACCTTTATTAAAGAAGTTCGCCAAGATAAATTAGGACGAATCACATGGGAGTATTGCGATGGAGACGAGTAATGAATATGAAAAAAAATGGTGGAAGGAAGGGCGGCGCGGCATCATCGGTTTAGATGAAGCGGGAAGAGGACCGATTGCCGGACCTTTGGTCGTTGCGGCAGTGATGTTTCCGGTTGACTATCACCATGAAGCGATTTATGATTCTAAAAAGATAAGTGAGAAAAAGCGTAAGGAGCTGTTTCAGGTAATAATTCATGATGCACTTGAATATCATATTGAAATTGTATCGCCTAAGCAGATCGATGAATTGAATATTTATCGGGCAGCGCAGAAGGCAATGGAAGAACTTGTTGAGCGCTTCCGTTATAAAGACGGTGTTTTAAGTGATGCGATGCCATTACCGAACTGTGCTTTTGATGTAATTCCGATTGTAAAGGGCGATCAGAAAAGTGTCAGTATTGCGGCAGCCAGTATACTGGCCAAGGTAACGAGAGATTGCATCATGAAAGCATATGATGTTCAGTTTCCGCAATATGGCTTTGCCAAGCATAAGGGCTATCCGACCAAGGCACATATTGAAGCACTTCATCAATACGGCGTATTGGATATTTATCGCAGAAGCTATGCGCCCGTAAAGGATATGTGTCAGCTTCAGTTTGATCTCTGAGCATCAACTCAGTATTATTACAGATTATTTATCAGAAATACAAACCGTAAACTACGCCTGTTCACTTATATTGTAAGGCAGGTGTTTTTATTATTTAACAATAATACGGACTATTGATACTAATTGCGATAAAGAATAATAAGGAAAATAAGATAAATATATTGACAACAGAAAAATAAATAATATAATAATATTCAGGAGGCGGTGCAAATGTTTACTTGGGTAAAAGGAAATGCATATACACCGGTTGCGACACTCTACGCAAATAATATCACTTTGAATCAGGCAGCGGCAGCGTTGGTTCAAGATGCGCGTTGGGTAATGCTCGGCTTGGATCATGACAATAAAAGAGTAGCGATACGTCCTGTTTCAAAGCAGGAGATCGATCGTAAGCAGGTGATGCTGCAACAGCTTCATAAAGTGTCATTAGGGAAAGGCTATGCGCGAATTTCCAATAAACAGGTCATGGAGGAAATTGCGGGTATGCTGAAGCAGTCGTTAAACGGTGATAAGTTTGAAGCGGTTTATGATGAAGCAAGCAATTTATTAGTGATTGAACTAATGAAGCAGCGGGAAAAGGGGTGAATTGAATGGAAATGGATATAGTTTGGATAGGAATCGGAATTCTCGCACTTGTTTTAGAAATATTGACGCCGACTGCACTTGTCAGTATTTGGATCACGATCGGCGCATTGGCAGCTTGGTTATGTGCTGCTTTAGGTTTGTCTTGGATGGTTCAGGCAAGTGTTTGCGTGATTGTTTCCGTACTGTTTATTGTAGTCGTCAGACCGTTTGCGGTGAAATATCTGCGTGGTAATACGGTTCCGACCAATGTCGATCGCATCATCGGAGAAACCGCGATCGTGGTAAAGGAAATCAATGAACAGCATTGGGGCGAGGTCAAGGTACAGGGAATGGTTTGGAGTGCTGTCAGCCGCTCTCATGAGGTGATTGAGATCGGAAAAAAGGTAAGAATAATAGCGATAGAAGGTGCGAAATTACTTGTTTCGCCGCTGTATGATTAAGGAGGATAACGATGAATTTATTAGGTATTATTTTATTTGTAGTAGTTATTTTATTGCTGGTTGCGCTGATGGCTTATGTGGTACGTATTGTACCGCAGGCAAAATCTTATGTGATTGAGCGTTTAGGTGCATATCATTCAACATGGTCTACCGGTATTCACTTTGTGATTCCGTTTATTGACCGTATTGCGAATAAGGTTACTTTGAAGGAGATTGTGAAGGACTTTCCGCCGCAGCCGGTTATCACAAAGGATAATGTTACGATGCAAATCGATACTGTTGTGTATTTTCAGATTACCGATCCTAAGCTGTATACGTACGGAGTCGTAGGACCGATTACGGCGATTGAAAATCTGACGGCAACTACACTGCGTAATATTATCGGTGAGCTGGAGTTAGATGAAACCTTAACAAGTCGTGATATTATTAATACGAAAATGCGAGCAATTTTAGATGAAGCTACCGATCCTTGGGGGATTAAGGTCAATCGTGTCGAGGTCAAAAATATTATTCCACCGCGCGATATTCAAGAAGCGATGGAAAAACAGATGCGTGCCGAGCGTGAGCGTCGTGAATCAATATTGCGTGCCGAGGGTGAGAAAAAAGCCGCAATCTTAACAGCAGAGGGTGAAAAGGAATCAATGGTTCTTCGTGCTACTGCTAAAAAGGAAGCGATGATTGCGGAAGCAGAAGGTCAGGCACGTGCAACTGAACGCTTATATGAGGCACAGGCAAGAGGTATTCAATTAATCAAGGATGCAGAGCCGAGCAAGGCGTATATGACCCTGAAATCCTTGGAAGCGTATGAAAAATTGGCAGACGGCAAAGCCACAAAGCTGGTTGTGCCTTCCGAACTTCAGAATGTGGCTACTTTATTAACCAACGTCAAAGCATTTATGAATGACGATCAAGCGTCCTAATCGAAATTTGTTTGATATTTTATTCAACAAATCATAAAACAGGAATTCATGCAATTTCTGTTTTTTTTATTCTTAACTCTGTTGATTTAAAAAGTGATTGTGCTGATACAATTTTACTTACAATATATTACTTTATATCAACGTGCTTAAAAAGAATAAAAAAATCAAATTTTTTTGGGGAAACGCATTTTCCTGTGTACATATATAACAGGAGGAATTAACTATGCGAAATAAAATTTTGTATTATGCTTTAAAATATAAAGGAGAATGGCAGCAGATAACTAATGCGATTGCGAATCAAGAGCGGACAGAGGAAATCGATTATCCGTATCCTTATGTGACGATATTAGATAAAGAGTATCCGTCTGCCTTCAGAGCACTACGCTATGCACCGTGGGTAATCTTTTATGAAGGCGATTATTCCTTATTGGAACAAAGAGCGATATCCATAGTCGGGGCACGTGAATGTAATGCTTACGGTAAAAAAATGGCAATTCATGTTTGTCGGCTTTTGAAGCAGCAGGCAATCATAGTATCCGGATTGGCTAAGGGAATCGATGCGATCGTTCATCAAGAGGCGTTGGATGCACATACGATCGGTGTGGTCGGCTGCGGGGTCAACATAAGCTATCCGAAAGAAAACAGTTTGCTTTATGAAAAAATGCGAAAGCATCATTTGATTCTCAGTGAATATCCGCATGACAGCCGCCCGATGGCCTATCATTTCCCATGGCGAAATCGTTTGATTGCCGCACTTGGTTCATCGCTTGTGGTCATTCAGGCAAAAAAAAGAAGCGGTACGCTTTTAACGGTAAATGAAGCGTTGGAATTAGGGAAGTCAATTTACTGTATACCGCATAATTTCAGCGATTATTACGGCTTGGGAAGTAATTTATTACTCTCTCAGGGAGCTAATATTTTAATCGATGATGATGATATTTCAGCAATCTTATGAAAAAATCAATTGACAAATTTACGATTTACGGAAATAATATGATACGTATTTGTTAGCTAGGAGGATGTTAATGAAGAATTTAGTAATCGTGGAGTCACCGTCAAAATCAAAAACAATTGAGAAATATTTAGGTGATGATTTTCAGGTTGTTTCAAGCAAAGGGCATATTCGTGATCTTGCGACAACCGGCAAGGGCGGTCTTGGTATCGATATTGAAAATAACTTCACGCCGACATATAAAATAAGCAGCGATAAGCGCGCTGTCGTTAAGGAATTAAAAGCACTGGCAAAGAAAAGCGACCATGTGTATCTGGCAAGCGATCCCGATCGTGAGGGTGAGGCCATCGCATGGCATTTGGCACAGGTGCTTGAATTGGATATGGAAAATGATAATCGCATCATTTTCAATGAGATTACAAAAAAAGCCGTATTAGAGGCATTTCAGCATCCGCGCACGATCGATCAGGATCTTGTGAAAAGTCAGGAAGCACGTCGTATGTTGGATCGTATCATCGGCTTTAAGCTTTCCAAGCTTTTACAAAGCAAGATTAAATCAAAATCTGCGGGTCGTGTTCAATCGGTGGCCTTGCGCTTGATCGTTGAGCGTGAAAATGAAATCCGTCGATTTAAGAGCGAGGAATATTGGACACTTCATGCGAATGTAAAGAAGGACAATAAGGCCTTCAGTGCGCAGCTGATTAAAATCGATGGTAAGAAGGCAAAGCTGAAAACACAGGAAGAAACCGATGCGATCATTGCGCGTCTGAATGAATTTCATGTAGCCTCGATTGAAAAAAAGATCCGTAAAAAAGAAGCAAAGATGCCGTTTATTACCTCAACGCTCCAGCAGGAAGCGAGCACGAAGCTTGGCTACGGGGCGAAAAAGACAATGCAGATTGCGCAAAAGCTCTATGAGGGTATTGCGTTAGGGGGGCATACCGAAGGTCTAATTTCTTATATGCGTACCGACAGTACCCGTTTATCACAGGTGTTTGTGAATGATGCCTTTGCTTATATCGAGAGTGAATTCGGTAAGGAATATAAAGGAAAAGCACGTCAGAAAAATGATGAGCATGCACAGGATGCCCATGAAGCGATACGTCCAACGAATATTCATAATACACCGGAAAAGGTGAAGCAGTATTTAACGAATGAACAATATCGTTTATATAAACTGATTTATGCGAGAGCAGTTGCATCCTTAATGGCAGCCAGCAAAAGTAATGTTGTAAATGCGATCATTCGCAGTGATAATTGCGATTTCAGCGCAAACGGCAGTATGCTTGCGTTTGACGGTTATTTAAAGATGTACGGTGATTATGAAAGCACGAAGGATGAAATGCTGCCTGAGCTGATCGAAAATGAATTGCTGAAGCAGGTTGAACTTGAAGGCAAACAGCACTTTACGGAACCTCCGTTAAGATACAGTGAGGCACGCTTGATCAAGGAACTAGAGGAAAAGGGAATCGGACGTCCTTCTACTTATGCGATTATTATCGATACGCTGCAGGCGCGCGGTTATGTATCGTTAGAGCGACAAAGCGAAGGAAGCAAAACCAAGGTGTTTGTTCCCAGTGAACAGGGAGAACTGACGGATGAAAAGCTGCAGGAATTTTTCAGCAGTATTATCAATGTCACGTATACTGCCGATATGGAAGGACACTTGGATGAAATCGCGGCGGGAGACCGCAATAATATCGAGGAGGTTCGTACCTTCTATGAAAAGTTTGAACCGCTGCTTGATGAAGCATATGAAAAGATGGAAAAAAAGGAATTGGAGCGAACAGGTGAGGCTTGTCCCGATTGCGGTGCCGAGCTCGTTTATCGAAACGGTCGCTTCGGTCGCTTTATTTCCTGTATCAATTTTCCAAGCTGCCGTTTTACGAAAAGCGAAGAAGAGGAAGCAAATGCAAGTGATGAGGTTTGTCCGAAATGCGGCGGTAAGATGGTCAGTAAGAAGGGGCGCTACGGTGCATTTTTGGCTTGCAGCAATTATCCGGATTGTAAATACATCAAAAGCACGAAGCAAAAGGAAGAGCCGAAGCCTACCGGTGAGCTGTGTCCGGATTGCGGTCATGAACTGGTAGAGCGTAAATCACGCTTCGGAACGACCTTTGTCGGCTGTTCCAATTATCCGAAGTGCCGCTATATCAAGAAAACGCCGAAGGCAGCAAAAGCTGATGAAGCGGATACAAAGCAGGAAAAGAAAAAGGCAGCAACGAAGAAAAAAACAACACGTAAGGTAGTGAAAAAAGCTGCCGACAGTGAGGATAACGCTTAATGCAGCCGGTTACGATTGTCGGAGCGGGACTTGCGGGAAGTGAAGCCGCTTGGCAGCTAGTGAAACGCGGCATTCCGGTCAGACTGTATGAGATGCGTCCGCATAAATCATCACCGGCTCATCACAGCGCAAATTTTGCCGAGCTTGTCTGCAGTAACTCACTACGTTCGGATTCCATGCAGAATGCAGTCGGTGTACTGAAGGAAGAAATGCGGCTGATGGATTCTTTGATCATGCGCTGTGCCGATGAACATCGTGTACCTGCGGGTAGTGCATTGGCAGTCGATCGCCATAAATTTGCGGAGGCTGTAACAAGTACACTTGTGAGTCATCCGTTAGTTGAGGTAATTCATGAGGAAGTGTGTGAAATACCGAGCACACCGGTTATCATTGCCGGAGGTCCGCTGATTTCTGATGCCTTAAGCAAGGCAATTGCCGATTTGGTGCAAAGCGATTATTTCTATTTTTATGACGCTGCGGCTCCTATCGTGGAAAAGGATTCAATCGATTTTTCTAAGGCTTATGTAAAAAGTCGCTATGATAAAGGAGAAGCAGCTTATATCAACTGTCCGATGGATCGTCAGCAGTTTGAAGCATTTTATCAGGAGCTGATTCAGGCAGAAACCGTTTCACTTCATGAGTTTGAAAAGGAAATTTATTTTGAAGGCTGTATGCCGTTTGAGGAAATGGCAAAGCGCGGTCCCAAGACTTTATTGTTCGGGCCGATGAAGCCGGTCGGTTTGGAAAAGCCGGACGGAACGCGTCCGTATGCAGTTGTGCAGCTAAGACGTGACAATGCGGCAGATACGCTGTACAACATAGTCGGATTTCAAACACATTTGACATGGGGAGAACAAAAACGCATTCTCGCCATGATTCCGGGACTTGAAAACGCGGTGATCACCCGATACGGCGTTATGCATCGCAATTCCTATTTGTGTTCGCCTAAGCTGCTTCGTACAACTTATCAGCTGAATACGCGCGATGATTTGTTTTTTGCCGGACAGATGTGCGGTGTTGAGGGCTATGTGGAAAGCGCCGGCAGCGGTTTGATTGCCGGTATGAATATGGCTCGTCTTATACAAGGCAAAAAGCCGCTTGAAATGCCGCCTACCTGTATGATCGGAGCGATGGCTCATTATATCACGCATGCGGATAAGAGCTATTTTCAGCCGATGAATGCGAACTTCGGCATTATGAAGCTGATCGAAGCGGTAAAGAAAAAGGATCGCAAGGAAGCGATGGGCAAACAGGCCTTACAGGTGATTTCCGATATGCTTGAGGAAATCAATTCATGAAGGAATGGAAGCAGCGCTTTCTTGACTATATCAACCAGTTAAATACCGGCTCTAAGCATACGCTTGAGGCTTATGAGCGTGATATCGATGACTTTATTGCGTTTTTAAACGAGGAAGGAATCACTTCCTTCGAGCATACCGATCGTATCGTGGTGATGAATTATATTGCCTCATTACGCCAAAGGGACGGAGTGAGCGGAACGATGAAAAATACGAGCATTGCCCGCAAGCTTTCCTCGCTTCGCTCCTTTTATCGCTATCTCAACGAGTTTATCGGTATTCAGGAGAATCCGTTTTTGTATGTCAAGGGACCGAAAATCAGTCGTCGGATTCCTGAATTTCTCTTTTATGATGAAATGGAGCTTTTTCTGAGCAGCTTTGACCTGCAGAAGGAAGTTGATTTACGCAATCGTGCTCTGTTTGAACTGATGTATGCCTGCGGCCTGCGTGTGAGTGAAATCGTTGCGCTGCGCCTGGAGGATATTGACTTTATCGATCAGGTCGTGCATATTACCGGTAAAGGGGATAAGCAGCGAATCGTACCGTTTTATGATATGGCGAAAGAAATATTACTTCACTATATCGAAGAGGTCAGAGAGAAATGGATTCAAAAGGAGAAGCATTCAATTGTGTTCATCAATCAGCGTGGTAAGGGATTAACGACACGCGGTGTTCAGTATTTGATGCAGAGGCAGGCTGATGCGCTGAATATGTCAATTCATATTCATCCGCACATGTTTCGTCATTCCTTTGCGACACATTTATTGGATAACGGTGCTGATCTTCGTCTTGTTCAGGAACTGTTGGGACATTCTTCATTGTCTACGACGCAGATTTATGTTCATGTTTCTCAGGAGCGTTTAAAGAATGTCTATATTCAGGCGCATCCCAGAGCGAAGCAGCATCCTTAAAATAATTTAAATAATGCGCTTATCAGCCTCGGCAATGAGCGTATTTATTTTCAGCCCTGTGTTGCGAAGTCTTTTCAATTGTTGACGTGTGAAATGATTGTAAAGGAATCCTCTTGGCAATGAATAAAGCAATCAATGTCGAGCATACAAGTGCGGAAACCGCAGAAAACACGGAATAACAGTTAGCGTGAAGTGCAAAAGTAACTTCCACTACTAAAGGTCGAAAAATATATAGTGGAAATAAGTGATACAAAAGCGATAAATAAAGAAAATATGAGAAGTTTCTAAGGAAGTATTGAAATAAAATCGTAGTTCATGGTATACTATCAACGTCATGTAAGAGAAATTTCAACCACGACAAAAGGAA
>CAJTJP010000029.1 GCA_910576855.1 Erysipelotrichales bacterium | reverse complement strand
TATATGCCTTATTATCAGGTTTCTGTTCGTAGGGCTACGATTTCGCTATGGCTTCTTCTCTCCCATACCTCGCGATATGAAACTTGCCAGTCGCTATTTAGTTCGTTGATAGCTACGCCTTTGTGGACTTCCACCACAGAATACGGGCATGCCCGTCATACAAGAAAAGATGATCCTAAGATCACCTTTTCGTGAAGCTTAATGCTGATTAAGCATTATTGTTTTTTCTCTTGTAAGAAAGAACTGCGAATGCTCCTGCAAGTAAGATGACAAAGCTCATTGCCATTGCGTTGCCTGCTGTATTCGGTACATCGGCAGTATTCTTAATCGGAGCGTTCGGTTTTACCGGATTCTTATCGATTGGATTGCTTGGAGTGATTGCCTCTTCAGCATCGGCAACTAAAACAAAGATACTTAAGTGATCGGCTTGGAAATTAACACCGCCACCGTTTTCAACAGTACCTGCTCCGTTGAATCTTACTTTTTCGATTTTGCCGTCATCTGAGATATGATACATTTTGAAATTCTTATAAGCAAAGAATTCCTTTGGTACATCGAAATAGATATATAGTCTTCCGTTAGGTTGAATAGCAACATTATTTAAAAGTAATGTAACATCATAAGCAAGTTGTTTACCGCCTAAAGATTTTAAAGCTGCAGCGACCTTATCATTCGCATTGGCTACGTTAATTGGTTTTACAACCAATTTTGCATTCGGGTCAACTACACCAGCTTCTGCATATATTCTCACATTAGTATCTTTATCAGTAGCTTGGAATGCTTTATCAGGTGTTGGAGATGGTTCTTCATCTTCAATTTCTACTAATGTGCCGATTGCAGATTCGATTGCAGCGATTGCATCTGTTACATCTTGTTCTGTTGCATCTTCACTTTTCATTACTGCTTCTGCAGCTTTAATTGCATCTTTCAAATCTGCAAGACTTTCTGCAGTATAAACATCTGTCTTGGAAACTTCTTTCTTTGCATCATTGATTGCAGCTTCTAATTCACTCTTATCTACAGGTGTAGGCGTAGGTGTTTCACCTTTTTCCTCTAACGCGTTGATAGCTGCCTGCAGTAAGTCTACCTGCTCTTGAACGGCAACAGTTGAATCCACTGTATCAACAGCTGCTTCTGCTGCATCGATAGCTGTCTGCAAACCTGCCAGACTTTCTGCTGTATAAAGATCAGTCTTTACAACTAATTCTTTCGCAGCGGCAATTAAACCAGTTAACGGAGTTTTATCAACTTCCTGACCGATCTTGTCCATTGCTGCAACTGCATCATTCAGCTTTGTTACTTCAGCATCAACTGCATCCTGCGCAGCATTTGCATCATTCATCAAATCAGTTGCTTCATCAATGATATCCTGAACAGCATTAATGCTCGCTTCAGTATAAACATCAGTCTTAGCAACCTCTGCCTGAGCAGCTTTAATCGCAGCATCTAAAGCAGAAACATTTGCCTTATCAACCAACTTATTTACAGCTTCAGTCAACTTAACTACCTGTGCATCCGCATCTGCCTGTACTGCCTGTGCATCATTATATACTGCTTCAGCAGCTGTGATTGCATCCTGCAGTACCTTTACACTGTTAGGAGTTTTTCCTGTAGTATCTAATGCCTTTACTTCATCAAGTTTAGCTTTTAAAGCTGTTTTATCAGCTAATCTTACCAAAGCCTTAATTGCATCCTGCAGAGCAGTGATTTGTGCAGTAACCTCGGTGATAGTTGCGTTTTCGTTATCCTTTAATAGATTTGCAGCATCGATAACAGTCTGCAATGCTGCAATACTTACAGCTGTATAAACACTTGTTTTACCTGCTTCTGTTTCTGCACTACTTATAGCATTAGCTAAATCTGTCATATCTACACTGCCAAATACTTCAATCTCAGTTAATTTTGAGAAGCAATCTGCAGGATTTCCGGTTGTAGTTGCAGTTGTATGCAAGATTGTAATCTTAACGTATTTAGCTTTTTCCGGAGTAAAACGTACACTTAACGGCGTATTGCCGGAAGAAATATCTGTAGCATCAAATTTCACATTATGGGCAGTATTCCAAGTTTGATTGTCAAGACTTGTTTCAACATCAAACTCAGTAGGTGCACCTTGATTACCGTCAGTATATAAAGTAACCTTGCCTACATGATGAATATTATTCAATGTAACGACAAAAGTAATAGGAACTCGTACTTCATCACCCGGATCCCACGGAGTCTGCCAAGCTCTTGCAGTGGTTACACCATCATATAATTCTTCTGTAGTAGGACGCCATGTTGTATCTATCTTATCAACTTCAACATCACCAATATTAGTATGATCTATTATATTAATCGGTGTTTCGGTTAATCCGTTTAGAGCACTCTGTAAATTTGCTTTAGCTGTATCTACTTGTTCACGTGTAGCAGCGTCATCCTTTAATACAGTATCAGCTGCTGTTTTAGCGGCAGTAAATGCTGCCCAGCTTTCATTTGTATAAAAGCCCTGAGCTGTGATTTCTGCTGCTTTGTCGTAAAGAGCCTGTAAAGCAGTTTTATCAACTGTTGCTGTTGCCTCACCAAACAATTCAATTTCAGCCAGTTTTAAAAAGCCATCGGCCGGATTATAATCGTTTGCTGTAGCTGTAGTATGATTGACAACAATCCTTACATACTTAGCCTCCTCCGGAGTAAATTCAACAATAAGTGGAGTTGCGCCAGTTTCAGCCATGTCGCTTTGTACTAGAGTTTTTTGAGTACCGGCAGTCCATGTAGCGTTATCCATACTTGTAGAAACAGTAAAATCTGTTGGGGCACCTTTATTGGTATCTGTATACAATATAACTTTTCCCACATTGTATGCACCATCTAAAGTAAAAGTGATAGTAACCGGCATTCTATTCGTAACATCCTGAGTATAATCAGTTTCCCATCTGCCATAGGTCGTTTTATCTCCATCGATTAGCTTTGATGCAGATTGACCGGTACCGGTTTTATCTGATTCCACATTAGCAATGTTAGCAGCATCAATTTGCGGCAAATCCGCAGCTTTCGCACTGATCACGCCGACCTGCAGCATCATTGCGCATGCAAGCAACGCCTTTAAGCTTGATTTAAAAGAAAATTTCATGTTTCCCTCCTTCTGTCCTTTCAGACATGCTTTCATAAAGCTTGTTTCGATCTTTCGACCGCATCAGTTTATCTTTCACACCCTCTCCTTCCCTCTGCAATGTTTATAAAGGTGTACATTTTGAAACAGTCGCTTTTTTAACAAAAGCACTGTTTTTTTTATGTATAGCCTACACTTTTGATCGTATAAGCATGGTTTATTAATGTACACTATTATACACACTTCACAGAAATTCAACCTTAATTGAATGTGATAAATAATGACCATTATTTACCATATTCATCACAATAAATTATAGCACAAACAGCCCTTTATGAACAGGTTTAAAAGCGAATCTTGTTAAAAAATGTTAGGGGTTACAATTTTTCATGAATACTTTCCGACTTAATGTATAATGATCTTATCTGATGTAATAAAAATATAAATTCATACTTCGATATATTACCATTTTATCGTATGTTATACTCCTCTGTCTAAAAAAAAAGAAATCACATACAACAGTGTATGAACCCACCGTAGAAGCAATTTCTGATTTTATCCGTTTCATTTCAGTCATACTGCCTGATAATCACTTATTTATACTTCTTTTCTTTCCTTTCGCTCCACCATTTTTTACTCCACCAAGTTCCGGCTAATGAGCAGCTTCCGCCCAAACATGCAAATAAAATAAATATAATCCAAAATTCCATTTTATACCTCCTCAAATATGATTTACAACAACCATTACAATAATAACAGTAATTAATGTTATTACACCTGCCAGAAGAGCTAACAGGATTTTTTGATAAATTCTTTTTCCTATTTCGCGTTGCGATTCTTCATAAGTTAACGGTTTATTTTCTACAAAAGCAATTATCTCTTTATACGTTTGAATGTCATTATTCTTTTTAAACTTTTCAATGATTGCTGCTGTAGCGAATGTTATCACAAAAAACAAAAGCCAAACAGCGACACCGATATATCCGTCCAGGCTGAATAACGGATATGCACTGATCATTACAATTAAAATTTCTGCCAGGAAAATATAACTCAATATATTAAATTCTCTTATTTTATCTTTATCGACTATCTTTCTCATCTCCTCTATATCAGCTTTTATGAAATCATCTAAAGATACATGAAAGATATTAGATAACAGAGTCAAGCTTTTTATATCAGGATAACTCTTATTCGTTTCCCAATTTGATATAGTCTGTCTTGAAACAAAAACTTTTAACGCAAGCTCTTCTTGCGTAATGCCTTGTCTTTCTCTGTATTGTTTGATTCTCACTCCGATATCCATCCTGCACCTCCGATTACATTCTATAGAAAAGAAGCATTTTTGTCTGTCAAAAGTCTTTGACATGCGTATTTATAAGCTTTAAAAGCTGTAAAAATGATCTGCATGAGGATGTGAAAAAGATATTAAAGACTTCTTTTGCTTTTTAATCAACAACTTATAATTGCACCATCAAAATTTTAAGAATAATCATGAAAGCATTTTTTCATTTGCTTATCAGTCTTTCTCGGTTGTCGGCAGTATTAAAAACGTGGTGCCGTATTCACTGTCCTTGCAGTTTATTACTCAGCTTAGTCATAGAATTTATTATATCGCATCTCTCAATTCCCTCCGCAGCTCTTTCACATTCATATCTAATACATTTCTCAGACTCTGTTGGCTTTGCATATCCTTCCGGTTCAGCAGATATCTGTTTAAAATCCTTTTTATAATACCACACGATAACAGCCTGTTACAATATAATGCGGGTATTAAGCATACTTTGTTCACAATATTACACTGATTCCCGTCTTAATGTCAGTGCCGGTTATCTTAGTGCCGTTAAACCTCCATTTGAGCAGCCTTTTATAAATTTTGACCTTACATAAGAAAAACGATAAGAATCGCTTCCTATCGTTTTCATTTGCTTATTTATTTGTAATTGCTGCCTGAGCTGCCGCAAGTCGCGCAATCGGTACACGGAACGGACTGCAGGATACATACGTCAAGCCCATACGATGACAGAAATCAATTGTGCTCGGATCACCGCCGTGCTCACCGCAGATTCCCAGCTTGATATTAGGACGAGTTGCCTTACCGCCTTCAACCGCCAGTTTGATCAGCTTGCCGACGCCCTTTTGATCGACACGTGAGAATGGGTCTTGTTCAAAGATTTTCTTTCCGTAATAATCGTTTAAGAATGCACCTGCATCATCACGAGAGAAACCAAAGGTCATCTGGGTCAAATCGTTCGTACCGAAGGAGAAGAACTCAGCCTCTTGGGCGATTTCATCTGCCAGTAATGCAGCACGAGGAATCTCGATCATAGTACCTACATGATATTCCATCACAGCATTTTCACGCTTTAACACTTCCTCTGCAGTTTTTACAACAACATTTTTTACATACTTCAATTCATTAATATCACCGACAAGCGGAATCATGATTTCCGGAACGACCTTCCAATCCGGATGCTTGCGATTCACATTGATTGCCGCTTCGATTACTGCCGTTGTCTGCATTTCCGCAATTTCCGGATAAGAAACTGCCAAACGGCAACCGCGATGTCCCATCATCGGATTAAATTCATGTAAGGAGACAACAACACTGCGCAGTTCTTCCACACTGATATTCATTTCCTGTGCAAGCTGTTCAATATCCTGTGCGCTTGTAGGCAGGAATTCATGCAAAGGCGGATCCAAATAACGAATCGTAACCGGACGGCCTTCCATAGCCTCATAAATGCCCTCAAAATCGCCTCTTTGCATCGGCAGTAATTTACTCAATGCCTTACGGCGTTGTTCCTCATTCTTTGAAACGATCATTTCTCTTACCGCCTTGATACGATCGCCCTCAAAGAACATATGCTCCGTACGAACCAAGCCGATTCCCTGTGCACCGAATTTAACAGCCTGTACCGCATCCTTCGGTGTATCGGCATTCGTTCTTACCTGTAAAACACGCACCTCATCAGCCCAATTCATAAAGCGTTCGAAATCACCGGAAATCGCTGCCGGAACTGTCGGAATCGCCTCACCGTAAATGTTGCCGGTAGAACCGTCTAAGGAAATATAATCACCGGCATGATAGATTGTTCCGTTTACTTCAAAAGAACGATCTGCTTCATTAATTTTAATTTCTCCGCAGCCGGATACACAGCAAGTACCCATACCGCGGGCAACAACTGCCGCATGAGATGTCATACCGCCTCGAACGGTTAAAATACCCTCGGATACATGCATTCCTTCAATGTCCTCAGGTGAGGTTTCCAAGCGCACAAGCACGACCTTATTGCCCTTTTCACTTTCTTCAATCGCTTCTTCAGCCGTAAAAACAATTTGTCCGCATGCCGCACCCGGAGATGCCGGTAATGCAGAAGCAATCGGCTTAGCAGCCTTCAGCTTGCCATCATCAAAGCGCGGATGCAATAAGCTGTCCAACTGCTTCGGCTCCACCATCATCAAGGCTTCCTCTTTGGTAATCATGCCTTCATCAAACATATCACAGGCAATTTTCAAGGCTGCCGCTGCAGTGCGTTTTCCGTTTCTTGTCTGTAGCATAAACAGTTTACCACGTTCAATCGTGAACTCCATATCCTGCATATTCTTATAGTGTGTTTCTAGTTTTTCACAAATTTTAGTAAAAGTATCATATGCTTCAGGCATTACATCCTTCAGCTGATCGATCGTCTGCGGGGTACGAATACCCGCAACGACATCCTCACCCTGAGCATTCATCAAAAATTCGCCGTACAGCTTGTTTTCACCGGTGCTCGGATTACGGGTGAAGGCAACCCCGGTTCCGCAGTCATTGCCCATATTGCCAAATACCATCATCTGTACGTTGACTGCCGTACCCCAGCTTCCCGGAATATCATTCATTTTACGATAGAAAATAGCACGCGGATTATTCCAAGAACGGAACACAGCCTCTACGGAACGATACAGCTGCTCTCTTGGATCGCTCGGGAATTCCTCATGAAGCTCATCCTGATAAAACGCCTTGAAGCGTTTTACCATTTCCTTCATATCTTCGCCGTCTAATTCCGTATCCTGCTTAACGCCCTTTCGCTCCTTCATCTCATCGATGATTTCTTCAAAGCGTGCTTTATTTAAACCCATAACTACATCGGCAAACATCTGAATAAAACGACGATAAGAATCATACGCAAAGCGCTCACTGCCGGATAATTCGGCAACTCCCTTTACGACATCATCATTCATACCAAGATTCAAAATCGTATCCATCATACCGGGCATCGAAGCACGTGCACCGGAACGCACAGATACAAGTAACGGATTTTTTGCATCACCGAAGCGTTTATCGGCCAATTCCTCCAATTTACCTAAGTAATCGAAAATCTCCGCCTTGATTGCATCGTTAATCGTTTCATTATCATCATAATAACGATTACAAGCTTCCGTTGTAATGGTAAAGCCGTACGGTACAGGCATACCTAAATTCATCATTTCAGCTAAGTTAGCGCCTTTACCGCCAAGCAATTCACGCATATTTTCATTTCCTTCAGAAAACAAATATACATATTTTTTATCCATTGCTTTTCCTCCTCATATGTATTCACATAGATTTATTATACACTTTTTGAAAGCGTTTTCCTAGTAGGTACAATTAATTTTTGAAAAAAGCTGATATCAAAAGGAAAGATTCCTGTAATTACAAGCCTTCTATGATTTCAGACCCCTTTCTATTCTATTCCTATGCTTTTGTGAATATCCATTCGTATCAACACTTTCCTTTTCCTATTCAATTTCAACATACCATTTATTCGTATATTGAAAAAAGAAGATATGACTCTATCATACCTTCTTATTTTATTCTTGGTAGTGGTGTGAAACAATGGTTAATCTGTTATACTGTTTCCTTATGCTTTTTCCATAAGAAGTAACTGCCCATGCCCAATGTCATAAGCATCAACATGAGATACAAGGAAGCATTTGTTTCATCTCCTGTATTTGGTGTTGCCGTATCGCTGATCACAATCGCATATTCTGAAGCATGACTGAATGAAACGGTAAGCTTTCCATCCTCTTTGATCTGACCTGCATTCATAAATACCATTTTGCGATCACTGTCATAATAATATAAATTGCCGTATTTTCCCTTAAATTCATCTCCGATATCAAAGGTCAAATTCGCTTTAAAGCCAAAGTTACCGTTATGAGCCAAAGAAAGCTGTTTTACCGGATTTCCCTGTGCTAATTGACTCACTACATCGTTCGGAATATTGTTGGTATTGAAGGTAACCTTAAGATTGATATCTTTTAAATTCTCAGCGAAAATATCCTTTCCGTTTATAGTCCAAGTATAGCCCTTCATATTTAACTTAACAGTTACATCCTTACCTTTTAATACCTCTAAAATATGCTTAGGAACAACTGTGGCATTATTCATCGTTACTTCAATAACCTCACCGGACTTAGCAGTCTCGATACGATCGGCAATTTCATCAATGACTGCTTGAGATAATTTATTATTAACTTCCGGATTAATGATTGGCTGATTTGGTTCCGTGCCTGAATCCGTATATCCCAAATAATGAGACGATCTTTCTACCTTAACTTTCTCGCCGCCCTTCAAATTCACCGGCGTTCTAACCCCTTGTAAGATATTGGCAGTATAATTATATTTCCAATTAATATCCTTGTATGCTCCGATATCCTTTGGTAACGTAATTGTAGCTCCCTTTTCAACTACAATTGGTTTTAAATATTTATAATTTATTTCTTGTGAATAATCATATTCATATGCCTTATCTTGTACAACTATGCTTACCATACAATTATCATATTGGGCTAAGAAATAAATAGAAGAGTATTCGAAACCAGTATCTTTGATTGGTTCCGATTCCTGTCCGTATGGACATATAATGTCCCATTCTTTAAAACGCAGTCCTTTATAATGCTTAACGCTTCGTTTTCCATAGCGATCCATTAATGTCTGATAAGTTGTATTTTTATCTACGACTGCATATTCAAGTTTATTTTGAATATCAAGGAGCGCATCCTTTCCGTTTTCATCATAGTAATCTTTATAGATATTTACTACAGCTTTATCTTTGAATTTTGCATAAAAGTCAAGCTCATTTACAGTACGGCGAAGCTCACCCCTGTAAGATGTATCCATATCCCAACCGGTAAATACTGCCTCGGAATACATATTGCTCGGCTTTTCCTTTTTCGCTAATTGCTTAAAAACGTTTTCATAAGTTTCATCAGGATCGACAATCAGCTCTACCGGGTAACCTTTGCGGCCGTAGTCGGATTTTAAGTTTTTATTCGGATAATGATAGCTTCCTCTTACGATTTTTTTATCATAGCTCGCAAAATACATAACTAAATCATCATCCAGTACTTCTTTATCAAGCGTAAAGGTTCCGCCGTATTCATCACTCCATTCCTTAAATTTCAATCCTTTATATGCAGTGCTGCCGTTCGGCATACTCTTGATCACATCACCCCATTTACTTCTGCGATCTGCCTCTACACCCTTAAACTCCTTGGATTTGACCATTTCGCCTTTACTGTTTAAAGAATAAAATTGTAAATCGACCTTATAAGACGGATTCACAAACGTATTTCCGTTCTTAACTCGTACATAATAATCTTCTTCAAGATTCAATTTTAAATTATCGATACCGTTACCGGATACATCATCTATTCTGACATCATCCACATACCATTCGCAAGGATATGTATCTTTGGTGATTTCAAAAACGCCCTCAAAAACATCTTCTTTTTCATTATAGGTAACCTCTACACTATGATAGCGATTTTCAATATTATCCATTACCGCACGCATTCCGACATAGCCTGATTTCTCCAGCTTATCATTATCAGAAGCTTTTACACGTATATCTATTCTATCCCCCGGTTTTACAAATTCGCCTCTGTGAGTCATCTCAATGGATTTAAATACAGGAACGATAGAGTCTTCCTTTTCAACCTCTACCCATACGTCGTCCATTTTGCTGTAGGTAACTCTGCCCATATTGATTCCGGTACTGTTATGTGCATCTAACACATCCAGACGATACTTACCGTTATAATTAAAGGTAATCGTTCCCGTAAACAATCTTGGGTCAGTCGTACTTTTATTCAGAGTCGTACCTGTATATCCGCGGCTGTCATTATAAAATTCAGCATTCAATGAATCAATATCCTCATTCGCATTTTCCGGAAGCGTAACACTGACTGTCAGCTCCGCTTTATCAGAAACGACCTGATTCATCTTTGTGATTTGAATATCGGAAGCTTCAGCGATGATTCCCTTCTCGTTATCGACATAAGTTCCGCCTTCGATCATCGCATGAACATTATCCAAATCTTCGAGATAATCCTCAAGGATATTCCCGCTGTTATCCGTGATGACAACTTTACTGATTTCCAATTTCGTATAGCCGCCGTCAATAACTTCAATTACACCTTCATAACGCTTGCTTTGTTCATTATACTCACAAAGTATGTATTCAACCTCATATAAATCTAATTCCTTATCAGTAAATGTAATTCTTGTTTCCAGTGTTTTGATACCACTGTCCGCATCATAGGCATATACATATACCGGTATCTTGTCCCCTACCTTTACCGTTTGACCGTTTTGCGGCAATTCCAGTCTTTCAAACACCGGCTTTGTCGTATCAAAGGCCTGCGCTGCTATATCATTTTTTCCCTTTAACGGCTCTGCCGCAATTACAGGAAACGGATTTACAATGCCCGCCAGCATTGCTGATGATAATACCGTTAACCCAAACTTTTTCGCTTTACTTTTTATCATGATTTACCTCCTATCATATCCCTTTCTCGCAAAGCTGCTTCATCCTCATATACCATCTCCTTCATCAAATACATGAAACCACATATACTACTCTTAGTAGTATCAATGTAATTTTACCATTAATAGTGGTTTAAATCAATCCCCTACTACTGTTTATTCTATAATTATTCCAAAAAGGAGGAAACTTAATGAATGACGTAGGATTCATCATTCAAAACCATCTCGAATTAAAGAATATGACACAGGAACGACTTGGGAAAAAGGTGGGACTGAGTCAAAAGGCCATATCAAAATATATCACCGGTAAATCTCTCCCTCCCTTAGATGTGCTTGACAAAATCTGCCACGCACTCGATATTGAACCGTCTGTATTTTTCACATCCTCGCATGTGAATACGAATTATATTCAAACAGCAGATGAACAATATCTCATTCTATCCTTTCGCAAGCTTTCCAAGCAAAGTAAGCAAGCGATTATTCAAATGATGGAAGCATTGGAAGGAAATCTGAAATAGCTTACATAAAAAAAACAGAGCCGATACAAAAGCTCTGTTTTTATATAATTAACTGAATGTAACATAGTCCTCGATACGTTGAGCGTCAGTAAGCGATTCACAATAAAGTACCGGAACGATGCCGTCATATTGCTTATCATATTCACAATGGACCTTGGCCCGTAATGAAAGCCATTGTCCGCTTTTCAGTTCCATGCTTTTCGCGTAATGAACGATAAAGCCGATCATTTGAATATCCTCAGCGCAGCATACCATTGCCTCACGACCGATCAAAAATATATCCCGGTGCTCATGATCGACCTCTACTACCTGCGCTTCAAAGATAACGCTTTTGCCCTCATAGCTCTGCGGCTTTTCCATAATATCCATATACCACAATCCGTAATCATCCGACTGTATCGTTATCATATCGGCTTCTTTATCAAACGGAAGAATATCATCAGCCAACTGATTGATGTTACCGTCAACGGATTCATAAATGATTTGTGCCCCCTTATTGATTGCCTTGATATTACCGCGCAGAAAGCTTTTTTTTGTGGAATCATCACAGCGATTAAAGATAATAAGCTCACTGTGTACCGCCTGTTCATAAATCAGCGAACGCATATTATTCATATATAAGGCAAAGCTGGATGCATCAATCGTTGTCATGATTTGAACCAACAGCCATTCCAGCGGATATTCCACATCTAAAAAAGCGGTAACGCTCCACATGCCGTTGAATTCAATCATGACTCGCTGCGGTTGATAGCGCTTATGCAACTCACATAAATATTCATAGGTCAAATCGCTCTCATTTTCGATTGATACGATATCTACCTGATAATCGGCCATAACGACCGGATCAAACTCGACTTCTCCCTCCTCGCAAAGCAGCAGTAAGGTTTTTTCTCGGTTATGAAACTGCGGATCGCGAAGAGTATCTTGAATAAAGGTGCTTTTACCGCTGTCTAAAAACCCGGTAAACAGATAAACAGGTACATTCATTACCCTTCACTCACCAATCCAAACAGCTTTTCCAAAGCTTCTTCATTCAAATCCGAACCGATGACGCAGAGCTTTCCGATCGTTTCCCGAGTCCCTTCCCGAAGCTCATATTCCTGCGGTACCATATCAAAATAATACCATGTGTGCTCACCCCTCAGCATCCCCTTGGCGCGAAGCACCTTGCCATAGATAGCTTCCTCACAAAGAGCGGTCAGTATCGCTTGGATTTCGTCCTTTGAATAAAGCTTGGCGGTCTCTCTGCCCCAGCTTGTGAATACCTCATCGGCATGGTGATGGTGGTGATGACAACCGCAATCCTCATGCTCATGATGATGCTCATGGGAACAGTGCTCGTGATCATGATGATGCTCATGGGAACAATGTCCTTCATGATGATCATGTTCGCAGCAACAATGTTCTTCCTCATGATGCTGCCCGCAGCAACAATGCTCATCGTGATGATGATTCATTTCTGCCAAAAGCTCACTTGCCATATCATCACCGTGCTCCATAGTATTCAGTATTTTCTCACCGTCTAACTCCTCCCAAGGCGTTACAATCAAGCTTGCCTTAGGATTTTGCTTCTGTAACAGCGATACGACCTCATTCAGCTTTTCTTGAGAAAGCAGCTGTGTTCTGCTTAACACAATCGTTTTCGCATAAGCAATTTGATTATTAAAGAATTCACCGAAATTCTTACTATAGGTTTTTACCTTTTTCGCATCGACTACCGTAGTATAAGAATTCAATGACATTCTTTCATCATTGAGCTTTGTGACGGCTTGAATCACATCAGACAGCTTGCCGACACCGCTTGGCTCAATGATAATGCGATCCGGTGCATATTCATCCATTACCATCGTCAGACTCTGCGCAAAATCGCCGACCAAGGAACAACAAATACAACCGCTGTTCATCTCTTTGACCGCAATTCCCGCATCCTTTAAAAAGCCGCCGTCGATTCCGATCTCACCAAATTCATTTTCAATCAATACCAGCTTTTCATTTTGATAAGCCTCTTGAATCAGCTTGCGGATCAAGGTCGTTTTGCCTGCGCCTAAAAAGCCGGAAATAATATCTATCTTTGTCATTTAGCTTCCCTCCTATGATTGTTTGCGCAAATAGTATACCACCGATATGCGGCTCATCACAAGTATTTCTGATTATCATGGTGAAAAAGCGGTGCATAAAGCGAAAGACTGAATGAATACCGTCCTTTAAACGAAAAGCTGTATCCTTATCCAATCCGTAATAGAGATTAAATGCTTGCCAAATCAACAAAAAAAAGCTGCGCCTGACAGGTGATTCTTCATCATCGAATCCTGTTGAGCTGCAGCTCTTGTTCATTATTTCATTTTCGCAATATCATGTACCCAACCGTGCGTATCCTCGATATCGCCCCATTGGATACCGGTTAACGTATCATAAAGCTTCTGTGTCAAAGCACCGGTCTTAAAATCATTGATAACAGCGATATTACCCTTATAATTCAATTCGCCGATCGGTGAAATGACCGCTGCCGTTCCGGTACCGAATGCTTCCTCTAACGTGCCGTTTTGCGCCGCTTTCATCAGATCATCGATTGCCAAATGCTCCTCACGTACCGTATAGCCCCATTCCTTCAACAGAGTGATGATCGAATCACGAGTAACACCCGGAAGGACCGTGCCGTCACACGGTGCGGTAATGATTTCATTATTGATTTTAAACATAACATTCATTGTACCGACTTCTTCCACATATTTGCGTTCTACACCGTCCAGCCATAAAACCTGCGTATAACCGAGCTTTTCCGCCTTCACCTGTGCCGCAATACTTGACGCATAATTGCCGCCGCATTTGGTAAAGCCGGTACCGCCCTTGGTCGCTCTGACAAATTCATCCTCAACGTAAATTTTGACCGGATTCACACCTTGCGGATAATATGCGCCGACCGGTGAAAGAATGATCGCAAAGGTATAGCTAGCGGCAGGATGAACCCCGACCGCTGCCTCAGAGGCAAACATAAACGGACGAATATATAATGAGGTTCCTTCCTCACTCGGTACCCAATCCTGTTCATATTCAACAACAGCTCTTACTGCCTCCACAAAATCATCCACAGGCACCTCTGCCATACATAAACGACGATTCGAATTGATAAAACGCTTCGCATTCATCTCGGGACGGAACAATAAGATACGTCCGTCTTTGGCACGATATGCCTTCATCCCTTCAAAGGTCTCCTGTGCATAATGAAGCACCATGCTTGCCGGATCCATTGAAATCGGTCCGTACGGTACGATACGTGCATTCTCAAAGCCGTTTTCCTTTGTCCAATCCATTAAAAACATATGATCGGTAAAGTATTTACCGAAGCCTAACGGTGTTCCCGGCTGCGGCTTCGCCTTTTTTACCTTTGCTTCCTCAATCGTTATTTTCATAGATATCACTCCTAACTTTTCATTTTCCTTTAGGTTACACCCTTTTTTTATGTTCGTCAATAGCTTTTTTCATAAATTTTCATGAAAATAATGACATTTGTTTCAATATAAAATTATGATTCCGGTTACAGGATTTTCTTTAGTACTTCAACACTTATTGAAGAAAGCTTCTGACCTTTACATCATTACCCATGATTATTACAATCGAATATACTATGAATCAAAATAATTAATTTTTGATTAAGAGCGCTTTGCCTCATAGGCACTCAGCTGCTTTGAAGCAATATCAAACTGCTTGCGATACTCCTCAAGCTTTGCCTTTTCACTGTCTACCTTTGCCTGCGGCGCCTTTTGGACAAATCCCGGATTATTCAGCATCCCCTCACTGCGCTTGATTTCCTGCTGCAGGCATGTAACTTCCTTACTGAGCTTTATGATTTCCGCTTCCACATCGATAACGCTTGCCAAGGCAACCTTTAAGGAACCGCCGCGAATCGCTCTTACGACCATTTCTTCATTCGGCAGCTGATCGATCCATGACGCATGACACATACGCTGTAAGATCGCATTGATTTTGGCATCACATGCCATCATATGATCCGCTGCATCACAAATAATGACCTGCAGCTCGGTGCTCGGCTTTAATTGATAAGTCGTTTTAATTTCACGTACAGCCTCGATCATCGTAATCAGCTGTGAAACGCCCTCTGCCTCGCTTTCATCGATAGTAACATCAATTTTTGTCGGCCATTTGGCTAAGTTGATGCTTTCTTCCTCATGCGGCAGTGATAAATATAACTCCTCGCATACAAACGGCATAAACGGATGAAGCAGACGAACGATACCGTTTAATATTGCTGTCAATGTTGATTTAGTCGCATTCGCAACCTGCTTGTCCTCACTGGATAAGCCTGCTTTGGACAGCTCGATATACCATGAACAGAAATCATCCCATACGAAGCTGTATAATTCATTACCGACAAGCGCAAATTCATATTTATCCATATTAGCGCTGACACTTTCCAATACTTGATTAAAACGATTGATGATCCATTTATCGATCATTGAAGCATGCGTAAAATCAATATCGCTCAAATCCATTGCATCATCTAAATTCATTAGAACGAAGCGTGAAGCATTCCATATCTTATTGATGAAATTCCAACTGGATTCCATTTTATCATTGGAAAAACGCAAATCCTGACCGGGCGTTGAATTCGTCGTCAGGAAAAAGCGCAGTGAATCCAAGCCGTACTGATCGATCACATCCATCGGATCAACGCCGTTACCGAGTGATTTGCTCATTTTACGACCCTTTTCATCTCTGATCAAACCGTGAATCAAGACATCCTTGAACGGACGAGACTTCATGCAGTAGCGTGTTTGGAAGGCCATACGTGCAACCCAGAAGAAGATGATATCATAGCCGGTTATCAATAAATCATTCGGAAAATAACGATCCAGATCATCGGTATTATGCGGCCATCCAAGCGTAGAGAAAGGCCATAAGGCAGAGGAAAACCAAGTATCTAATACATCCTCGTCCTGCTCCCAGTTTTCAATATCGGCAGGCTGTTCCATACCGACATAAATTTCCTTTGTTTCCTTATGATACCATGCGGGAATGCGATGCCCCCACCAAAGCTGACGGGATATGCACCAATCCTCAATATTCTCCAGCCATTGACGGAATGTTTTCTCAAAGCGCTTCGGATAGAAATTGATTTTTTCCGCTTCAATTTCTTGATTCTTTAAAACTTCTTGTGCCAACGGCTCCATTTTCACAAACCACTGCTTAGACAAATACGGCTCTACTATTACACCGGTACGTTCGCTGTGTCCTACCTGATGGACGATTTTTTCGATACGGTCGACTACACCGTCCTTTTCAAACTGTTCGACAAGTGCCTTGCGGCAAGCGAAGCGATCCATGCCCTCATACTGCTTTGCCATTGCATTCATCGTACCGTCGGGATTCATACACACGGGCATACTTAAGCCGTATTTTTTCGCTAATGCAAAGTCATTGGGATCATGCGCCGGTGTACATTTCATAACTGCGGTTCCGAAATCACGATCGATATAATCGTCGGCCATAATAACAAGTGCTTCCCCGTTCGCAGGATTAATCGCATGTAAGCCGATTATATCCGTATAACGCTCATCCTCGGGATGAACGAAAATCGCTTGGTCGGCAAACATCGTTTCCGGTCTTGTTGTCGCTATTACAAGCTGCTTGCCGGTTTCCTGCACCTCGTATTTGAAGTAATACATGCAGCCCTCAATTTCCTTATGTATGACCTCGATATTCGATAAAGCCGTCTTTGCCTGCGGATCCCAGTTAATAATGCGCTCGCCCTGATAGATCAGACCCTCTTGATACAGATCAACGAAAACCTTGCGTACTGCTTCACTAAGACCTTCATCAAGTGTAAAGCGCTCACGGCTGTAGTCTAAGGATAAGCCGAGCTTGGCCCATTGCTCATGGATATGTCCGGCATATTCATCCTTCCACTCCCATGCTCGCTTTAAAAACGCCTCGCGACCGATATCATAACGGGAAATCCCCTCTTCCTTCAATCGTGCATCAACCTTTGCCTGAGTCGCGATACCGGCATGGTCCATCCCCGGAAGCCACAACATATCATAGCCCTGCATACGCTTGTAGCGCGCTACCATATCCTGCATCGTCGTATCCCACGCGTGACCCAAATGCAGCTTACCGGTAACATTCGGCGGCGGGATTACGATACAATACGGGTCCTTGCTTTTATCACCGGCGGTAAAATACCCTTTGCTGCACCACTCCTCATAGTAATGCTCAACCTTTTTATGGTCATATTTAGGTGCCAATTCTTTTTTCATATGGTTCCTCCTGTTTTTTTGAATTCATCCTTTGTAAGACAGCATGTGACTGCCTCATGATACTTGTAATCATTCATCAGCATTTGCGTGATATCGGTTTTGTGAAAGCCGCAGGAGCGCAAAAGCGCTGCGCTTGCCTCATTATCAGTACGATACTGCGCAATAATACGCGAAACAGCGCACCTTGAGAACACATAAGCACAATACGCCTGCAGTGCTTCCCGCATATATCCCTGCCTGCGAAGTTCTGCCTTCATAAAATACGCAATATCAACAAATTCATGCGTATGCGCATTGACACTGATGATGCCGATCAACGCATCATCGCTCAATCGCTCAATGACTGCGGAGCGCATCTGCCCTGACTTCAGCTCAGTGTCAATCAAGCTCAGAATATCATCAGCAGTATAATTCATTGATCCGATTCTCTGTCCTGTTGTCGCACTTGCTTCTATCAGCATAAATAAGTCAACCGCATCACAGCGATCGATTGATCGAAGCCGCAATCTTTTTGTTGAAATTTCCGTATTTCATCACCTCTGCAGAAGCCTCATAATTAAAAAAGCGTCCTCGCAAGGACGCTGTTACACGTGGTACCACCTATATTCACAATCAAATGACTGCCTCTTTGATGTAACGTATCATGACGGATCCACCTACTTTAGTTCAATGAATCTGCTCCAAGACTACTTCTTAACGACCTTCTGACTTCCTTTCACCAAACGGAAGCTCTCTTTGCAGCTCAGCCGCTAATACTCCTTCTTTTCCTCGCATTTACAAGTAGTATTGTATCAAATAATCCGTTTATTTTCAACTGCTTTTTATTGAAACGGCAGAATCACCGGTGTTTTGGCACTGATTTCTTTATTCTTATTCATATCCCTCAACTGTTGTTCATCTACCTCACAGCGATCGGCTATTGACGCATACGTATCGTTTGGCTTTGCGACAATGATACGATAGCTCGTATAGGTGCTTTCACTGTCCGCAAATAAATCATTGAAATCATCAACGACGGTATCTGTACTTTCTTGTTGCGTATCTTCGCTCTGTACGGCCTCGCTCTCCGATTGCATCACTTCCTGTGGCAATACTGAATCTTGCGGTGCTGTTACAGGCTCTGCCTGCTTCATTTCCTTCTGTACCTTGTTTGGCATCGGTACTTCTTTAGCGATCGGTGCTGCCGCTTCTTTTTTATCATCATTTAAGCCCTGTATTGCCAGTGTAATGCTTACTTGTATCGTATCCTGATTGGCCTTTGCCTGATAATCCTCAATCATCAAGGAAAACGGTTCATCGCTCAGCTTATGATTCGGTGCCAGCACATCCATTTCAAGCGCTTCACGAAACTTTTCGATACCGTCACTGCCTGTATACTCACCTTCAATATAGAGCGGTCCCATCGCTCTTATACCGTCCTCCTCATGACGATAGTTCAAATGTTCGCTGACTTTCAGTGTGTTTACCTGTTGTACCTGATCGGCAAAAATCAGTTGCTTTTCGATTTTCATTTTTTTCATATAAAAAAACCTCCTATTGATATATATGTCGGGGAGGTTTTATTTATGAATCTGATTGATGAGCACAACTCTTTAATATTTTAACTCTGTTTATCAGTTTACTGCCCTAATAAATCTCGGAGTACAGTGCTTACTGTGTTACTTTTGTCATTTCCATTATCATAAGGCATTAACCAAACCGTTAACGTAATACCTTCACCGTTTAATTAAATGTGCAGTTTTACCAAATAATACTACGTTTAACAAATCAGCTTCACTTGCATATACATAAATTTAAATTTATCTATTTCTTGATGTTTTCTTCTAATTCCATTAAATATCTATCATAATCAGATATAAACAATTTATCTTGAATGATACGATATTTTTCAAATTCAGTTTCAGCTTTAGATTTTGCAATTTCTGCTGTTATTTTGCCTTCATCTTTGAGAATCTCACGATCATCAGCCATTAAAAATAAATCTAAACGCTTGCTCCAATCTTCCATAGTCATCGGGATATGTCTTTCTGCACGATCTTCAGCTAAGTCAAGGTATGCAGATACAATACGCTCTAATGAACGCATTTCTTGTTCAGTAAGATAATTTTTAGCTATGCTTACATCTCTTTTTACAACCTTTCCCTTTGGAGCAGTCCCCCAAGTTGTAAGACCCATATGTGGCTTTTGAGAATTTGCTCGTTCATAAATCAATTCTGCTGCAGTATGTCCATGTACTGCATAATGCATTTTATTTTGAACCTTTGCAAAAAAACATTTAGTTGTACTTGCTGTGCGATCATAATCCAAAGAAGTAGCATATATATCTGTAATCTTTTGATAAAATCGACGTTCTGATAAACGAATTTCACGTATCTGCTCAAGTAACTGATCAAAATACTCTACTGTAAGCACAGAGCCACTGTTTTTAAGCCTATCATTATCTATTACCCACCCTTTAATTGTATAGTCTTTTACAATACTGTTTGCCCATTTTCTAAATTGCACTGCACGTTCATTATTTACCTTAAAACCAACAGCAATAATCATTTGCAGACTATAGTGTTTTATATCCCTTTGAACTTGGCGAGTTCCTTCAGTTTGAACTATCCGGAATTTTCGGATAGTTGCTGGCTCTTCTAACTCTGAATCTTCAAATACTTTTTTAATATGATCATTTATTGTGCGAACATCAACACCATAAAGAGTCGCCAGCATCTTCTGTGTTAACCATATATTTTCATCTTCATAACGCATTTCTATGCTATTTTCTTGACTTCCAACAGAAGCAACATAGGTAAGATACTCTGCTGCACTCGAACGAATACTGATTCCTTTTTTCTTTTTTATCAAACTAAACACCTCTCATAATTCTAATTTTTCTATTTCTTTCTCAGCTAACTAAATGGAGATTTGTCAATCCATATCACTTTTAGCAATACTTTATCACTTTGTTTCTATAGAAGCAAATAAATATGCATGATTAGGAGTTCCTATCGGTGCTCCTACTTTATACTTAGATGAATATTGAGGATTTTCTTTATATGATAACGAACTGCCTATCGCAATATGATCGATAGCCAAGAAGCTGTTATAACTATTTTCCTTATGTCCTTCCTCAAGATTAATTCCCATAGTCATATTTTTACCTTCTAAATCGCTTTTAATTTGTTGATAACTAAAGTAATATGACAATATTCCAGTGTATAAGTATCTCTACACATTACAATATAAATCGATATCTTTGTATGCTAATTGTGCTTCCGCAACCTCTTTTTTCAATATGTACTTAGTATTTGAATTTTTTTTATTGTATCTTCTGTCAACACGCAAATTTAAATTGGATTCTAATATCCTTAAAATCATAATTATCCCTCTCTTTGAGATAATTATAACATTCTTATACTAATTATTTAAGCACATTTCTTTTAATTATTCTTTTTCAATCAATATATCTATCTGCTTCCCATACTGTGTCATACAATAACAAAATAACGTTTATCATTTATCTTTTCAAAAAAGAGGCTCACCCCTGTAAAAGAAAAAGCTTAGGCATCGGAATTGCCCCGACACACTAAGCCTCCATGATTTTAATAATTTCTGTCCAGACCTCATCAACGCCCTCTTTCGTTTGGGCTGAGAACGGAATAAGTGCTTCATCGCTTCGTAAATCAAGCGCCTCTTTGAGCTTATTCATCATATGCCTACGCTTTGAAGGCGGTACCTTATCCGTTTTGGTTGCGACAATACATACCGGAATTTCATAATAGCGTGCATATTCCAACATGCCGTAATCATCCTCACTGGGCATATGTCTGGCATCGACCAGCATCAACAAGCCCTTTTTCTGTTCACGATTCGCAAAATAATCCTCCATCATCTCACCGAACGCAATCAACTGAGATTTAGAAAGATTCGCGAAGCCATACCCCGGGACATCAACAAACATATAGCGATCATTGATATTGAAAAAATTCAATAACCTTGTCTTGCCCGGTGTATTGCCGACATATGCCAGCTTCTTACGATTCGTTATCGCATTGATAAAGCTTGATTTACCGACATTGGAGCGCCCGGCAAGCACAAGTTCAGGCAGTGTGCTTTGCGGCCATGACTCTCGATTGGGAGCACTGATCACCAGCTCTGCCTTTTGAACCTGCATCATTATTCCTTCTCTAATGCGATATCCAATACCTGTGAAATTTTTTCCACCGGAACGAATTCAATCGCATCCTTGACCGTTTGCGGGATATCATCAATATCCTTTACGTTTGCCTTAGGAATAACAACCGTTTTGATACCGCTTCGATGTGCCGCCATCGACTTTTCCTTTAAACCGCCGATCGGTAATACGTTGCCGCGAAGTGTAACCTCACCTGTCATAGCGACATCCGCCTTCACCTTCACATTGCTTAATGAAGAAACCAAAGCAGTCGTCAAGGTTACACCGGCACTCGGTCCATCCTTCGGTACCGCTCCTTCAGGCACATGAATATGAATATCGTTTTTCTCAAACAGCTCCGGCTTAATTTTATACTTGCGAGCATTGGCACGTACATAATCATATGCAATCGTAGCACTTTCCTTCATTACATCGCCTAATTGACCGGTAATCACAAGTTTGCCCTTACCGTCAAAATGTGTGACCTCAACCTGCAGCACATCACCGCCGAAAGCCGTATATGCCAAGCCGGTAACGGTACCAACTTGATTTTTCGCTTCTCGCTTACCGTAATCGTATTTTTCATGACCCAGCCATTCAAGAACGAGTTTTTTCGTGATTTTCACCGAACGCTTGTGATCCTTTAAAATCGCCAATACGCTCTTACGCGCTAAGGTGGCAATCGTTCGCTCCAAAGAACGCACTCCTGCCTCTCTTGTATAATAGCGAATCAAATACAGCAGCACATCCTCCTCAAGTTTGAACTGAGAATTCTTTAAGCCGTTTTCCTTCAACTGCTTGGGAATCAAGTGATCTTTAGCGATATGCAACTTTTCCAGCTCTGTATAAGAGGAAAGCTGAATGATCTCCAAGCGATCTCTTAAAGCAGTCGGAATATCATCTAAATAATTTGCCGTTGCGATAAACAACACTTTGCTTAAGTCATACGGCTCTTCTAAATAATGATCGGAAAACAATGCATTTTGTTCGGGGTCTAACACCTCAAGCATGGCGCTTGCCGGATCACCCTTATAATCCGAAGCCATTTTATCGATTTCATCAATCAAAAAGACGGGATTCATTGTTCCTGCTTTTTTCATACCTTGAATAAAGCGTCCCGGAAGTGAACCTAAATACGTTCTGCGATGACCGCGGATTTCACTTTCATCCTTGACACCGCCCAAAGAGATTTTCACAAACTCACGATTTAACGCTCTTGCGATGGATCTAGACAACGAGGTCTTACCGACTCCCGGAGGCCCTACAAGACATAATATCGGTGCCTTCAGTGAATTTGTCATCTGCTTCACCGCTAAATACTCCAAGATACGCTCCTTGATTTTTTCCAAGCCGTAATGATCCTCATTCAACACCTGTTCAGCCGCTGAAAGATCGTCATTGTCCTTGGATTCCTCCCACCAAGGCAAAGCCAGCATCCAGTCAATATACGTCTTGATGACGCCGGATTCTCCGCTTGCGGCCGGCAGCATTTCATAGCGAGCCAGCTCCTCACGCAGCTTTTCCTTGATATTTTCCGGATATGGATTTTCATCAATGCGCTTGCGAATCGCATCCGCATCTCTGTCAGCATCGGGGACATCTCCAAGCTCCTCTTTGATCGCTCTGAGCTTTTCACGCAGATAATATTCTTTCTGCCCTTCCTCAATGCGTGTTTTTACCTTTTCATTGATTCTGTTTTCCAACAATGATAATTCCTTTTCACTTTCCAGCTCCTGCAGGATGATCAACAGACGTTCGTTGATTTCCAACGTCTCTAATAATTCCTGTTTACGCTCCAAGGTAAAAGGAAAGAGCTGACCGATCATATTCGTCATCTGAGCAGCACTGGCTCCCTTTGCCAAATTATTCACCATATCCTTAGGAATATTGATATGGGTACTGTCCATATTTTCAAACTGCTTAGCAATTTTACGCACTAAAGCAATTTCCTCTAAAGATTCCTGTGGAATATCCTCTTTTATTTCAATCTCAGCCGACATTCCGACTGCAGAATCAATCACATTCGTTATTGCAGCACGCTGCACACCTTTAAACTTTACCCGTAAATAACCGTCCATTCTGCGGATATGCTTGATCGTACACAGGGTTCCGAATTCATATAAATCCGTAACCTTCGGATTTTCAACATTCAGCTCCTTCTGTGC
Organism: Erysipelotrichales bacterium; assembly: GCA_910576855.1. Taxonomy (GTDB): domain Bacteria; phylum Bacillota_I; class Bacilli_A; order Erysipelotrichales; family Erysipelotrichaceae; genus C-19. The sequence goes on along the minus strand of CAJTJP010000029.1, from coordinate 10,106 downwards.
AACCAATACAATTTTAGCATCATAATCATTTTGCGAATCCTCAACCGCATGTACCGACTTGCTTCTGCCCACATCGATAATGACTTCCTGTTCGGGAAAAACCACTACACCGCGGGTACATACAAGTGGAAGCTGTTTTGTCAGTTTTGTATTATCACTCATTTTTTCGCACTCCCTTCGTTGTTATAAAGGCCAAAAAAGACGCCGCCTTTGCCTGCGTCTTTTAAGCGACTACTTGCCGGCTGTTTCTTTCACCAATTCTAATGCTTTACGCATCTTTAAGTCATAAGAAACGCTTTCGTTTGGAATCAACTGCTTCACTTGTTCACTTTCCATATTATATGTTTTCGCAATCGTTTCTATTTCGGTATTGATATCATCCTCACTGATGACAATGCTTTCCGCATCAGCGATAGCCTCCAATACCAAACGTGCAGAAACCTTATTTTTCGCATCGATCGCGAACTGCTCACGCAATGCTTCCTCACTCATATTTGTCAGTTTCAGATAAGTATCCATTTCAAAGCCCTGCGCTTTTAAACGCTGCGCAAAATCATTGACAAGACCGTCGCACTCTTCATCGATCATTGCCTGCGGAATATCAATTTCGGCACCGTCAACGATCTTTGTCAGTAATTCGTTAGTGAATGCTTCATCAACCTGCTGCTCCTTCTGCTCAGTCAAATTCTTTAATGTATACTCCTTAAAGGCATCAACAGTTTCCACACCCTCAATATTTTGTTCCTTTACCATTTCATCATCAAAGTCATTCAGCTGCTTATATTTGATTTCATGAACGGTAACCTTGAACTGAGCCTCTTGACCGGCCAATTCAGCTGCCTGATAATTCTCAGGGAAGGTTACGGTGATTTCCTTTGTCTCGCCCTTTTTCATACCGATGCACTGCTCCTCAAAGCCCGGAATAAAGGAACCGCTGCCGATTTCAAGCGGATAAGAGGTACCGCTTCCGCCCTCAAATAAAACGCCGTCCTTGCTTCCCTCAAAATCGATTACCGCAGTATCACCGTTTTCAATCGCTTCATCATCCTCACGGATCACAAAGTCGGCATTGCGCTCCTGAATCTGTTTGATCTGTGCATTTACTTCAGCATCGGTAATCGTAACTGCTTCCTTTTTCACATCCAGATTCTTATAATCCCCAAGCTTAACCTCAGGCTTGATCGCAACGGTAAACTTCATCGTTACCTTAGCTTCACTGATATCATCGATATCTAAGCTTGCCTTACCGACGATTTCCAAATTCTGTTCCTTAACGGCTTCTAAAAATACATCATTTGCGATTTCATCGATTGCCTCATACATCACACTTTGCGGATTAACGGCACGCTTTAGTACATTTGCGGGTACCTTACCCTTGCGAAAGCCCGGAAGCTGGACATTTTTAGCCAATTTCGCAAATGCCTTCTTCTGCGCTTTTTCCCAAGTTTCACCCTCTACGCTTACCGTCAAATCGCCGGTTGAATGCTCCTTCAGTTCCCATTTTGAATTCATTGTTTATTCCTCCTGTATACTTTTTTCTTTTTTATCATAAACATGTAATGCTTAAATACCATGCTTATTTAACAACAATACGAAGCCCTTTTCATCTTCCAAATTCTTATCGCTTAAAAATTCATCAATTTCCTTTTGTGCGCCGTTTGCCCTCATGACATAACAGACAACGGATAAGGCCAGCGGAATACCCTCATCCTCATCGATATTGAAGGGCAAATGCAGATAGCACTCTTGTATCAGCGATTCAATACACAACTTTAGAAAGGTAGGATCCTCATCCTCAAACCATTCACACAAGGCATTTGCGGCTATGATCGCACCCTTTGAACGCATCGGTGCTTCGATATAACACGGCAGAAAGCTGATATCCATCTCATTATATTTCATATGGATTTCATCGGCAATTTTCTGTTCCATCAAAGCATCGATCAGGTATGAGCTCACCAATAGATGCGGTGTGCTGCACAAATACGCCTCTATTTGATCCAAATGATTGCGGATATTGCTTTTTTTCAACAGCTCCACAGCCATAAACTGTTCCTCAAGACTGCCGTTCAACAATGCCTCGATATCCTCCTCGTCATAGGAGCGCTGATGCTTGTCACGGCGCAGTGTACTGCGGCAATCATTATAAAGCCGAATCAGCTCAGGCTCGACGTCCTTGGGAATATACGGCATGGAAAGCTCCTGCTCTAAGATCGCATATGCCTCTTGTTCCTTATGCTCTGCCATCAGTTTGTGAAGCTGCTTCAGGATATCCTCGTAATAGTATTCCACACGATCTTCCTTTCTTACACAAACATATAATAATATAGCATAAAATGCCCCTCAGCGCAATCAAAACCACTGCTTTCCTGATGTTTTTCAAATATTTTTTTACTCTCAACAAGCATAAATGAGGCTGAAGCGTTTTCAAGCCGAAAGTTTTTTATTCTGTTTGTTTCAGCGCTTCGCTTTGATACTCCTTTACTCATTTATACTTTTTTGATTCATGTGCCCTTACGTATGTGAATTATACGATTTTACAGCTGTCATAGATTACCGGATTCTCAAAAAGCGAAAGCACTGAACAACTTATAAAAGCCTAAAAAAAGAAGCTGTGGACATTATCAAAAAATGCCTTTCGCTTCATTTAAAATAATCGAATGATATCCTGCCACGTGGCGAATACCATCAGCGCCACCAATAAGACGACACCGATCATCATGATAATCATTTCTGCACGCTCTCCCAGTGTTCGTCCGCTGATTTTTTCAATCAAGGTGATAAAGATGCGTCCGCCGTCTAATATCGGCAGCGGCAATAAATTAAAGATACCGATATTCAGGGACAACAGCGCAATCAATGAGATTGCCGGCAATAAACCGTTTTGTGTTGTTTCGGCCGTTATTTGAAAGATTCCGACCGGACCGCTTAAATTTTCCAGTCCGATTCCGCGGATCAGCTTAGATAAAGAGCGAAATATTGCCGTAGAACCGTCAATCATACGCTCTGTGCCGTATTTGAAGCTCTCTAGGGCTGAGATTTCCTTTATATTCACATTTGCCTCAAAACCCGCCAAATAGCGCTCCTCTTGTTCGTTATATTTCGGAGAAAGCTTAAGCTGTATGGCCTTGCCGTCACGCTCCACATCGATTACGGCCTCTGTTTTAGGGAAATAGCTGAAATGCTCCGTAATATCATCAAAGGTATTCACAACGGTAACCTCGGAACCGCTTGTGATTTTAGTGATGCGATCACCGATTTCAAAGCCTGCCGCTTCCGCTGCCGAATCGGCGGTAAAGCCTGCGACAATCGGCTCGCTCGGCAATACGACACGCCCCTGAGCCATCGTAACAACGATAAACAATAACCATGCCAACAGCACATTCATAATTGCGCCCGCTGCCATAATAATGACCTGTTTCCACCAAGCAATTCCTTTTAAGGTGCGCTCAAAGGGAATCGATTCATCATCTACTCCCTCTTCCCCCGCCATAGAGACAAATCCGCCCAACGGCAAGGCACGAACAGAAAAGGCTGTTTCTTTTCCCTCACGCTTATAGATCGTAGGACCCATACCGATGGAAAATTCTTGACAGTAGACATTGAAATATTTCGCTGTCAATAAATGTCCCAGCTCATGAATGATAATAATCACACTTAATATCAAGATAAAGTATATAATGCTTATAAATGCTTCCTTTCTGCGAATGCGTCTACATAAGTACGGGCATTACGATCTGCTTCAATCAAATCCGATAATGTCGCATTCGCTACATAGTCAATATGCTCAAGCGCCCCCTGTACTGCCGCTTCAATATCTAAAAAGCTTATCCTTCCGGCAAGGAAATGGGCTACCGCAGCTTCATCAGCTCCGTTCATGATCGCCCCGCTATTTCCCTTACGCGCTCCGACCTCATAAGCTGTTTTTAACAGCGGATAGCGTTTTAGATCCGTCGGTTGAAAATGAAGCGTGCTCAGATTGTCAAAATCCAATGGTTCGGAATCGTAAATTTTCTCACGCAGCGGATATGTCAATGCGTATTGAATCGGAATACGCATATCCGGTGTTCCAAGCTGTGCCAATATCGCATGATCCTTAAACTGCACCATGGAATGAACGATCGATTCTCGATGAATCAGTGTGGTGATATCAGAATACGGAATATCAAACAGATAATGAGCTTCAATCACCTCAAAGCCTTTGTTCATCATCGTTGCGGAATCAATCGTAATACGACTTCCCATGCTCCAATTTGGATGGCTCAAGGCCTGCTTCACACTGACATGCTGCAGCTGCTCCCGTGTATAATCACGAAAGCTTCCACCGCTTGCCGTAATGATCAGCTTATCGACAGCACGATGCTCATTGCCCTTGAGGCATTGAAAGATTGCGGAATGCTCAGAGTCAATCGGATACAGCTTCGAAGAATGCTTTTCCAGCTCTGCCTTGATAAGCTCACCGCCGACCACAAGACTTTCCTTGTTCGCTAAGGCAACATCCTTATCATACTGAATGGCCGTAAGCGTAGGTATCAGGCCGCGAAAGCCGACCAAAGCATTGACTAGCATATCATATTCATTCCAAGCACACAGCGCCGCTAAGCCGCTTTCTCCTGCTTCAAAAAGAATATCAGGATATAGTTTCTGTAAGGAAGCAAGCTGTTCGCTTTCGGCAACACAGACGCGCTTTACCTCAGGAAGCTGCTTTAACAGCTCATGCAGCTTATCGATTTGATATCCGACACTTAAGCCTATGATACAAAATTCATTTCTATGATGGGATACGACATCCACCGTCTGCAGACCGATTGATCCGCTTGCCCCTAATAACAACAGCCGTTTCATATAGCTATCACCGCCAATATCATCGCAAAGCAAACAAAATTAAAGATCAATGAATCCAATCGGTCTAATATACCGCCGTGTCCCGGAAGCAGTGATGAAAAGTCCTTGATTGCATAAGCACGTTTGATTGCGCTGAAGGCCAGATCTCCGAGCTGACCGCTGATCGGCAGCAATACGGCCGACGCAGCGACTTCCCAAAGCTGCATTTGGTCAATAATATAATAGCTGAATAAGAACGTACAAACAGCCGCAACCAATAAGCCGCCGACACTTCCCTCAATCGTTTTGTTCGGTGAAATCCGCGGATTCAATTTATGTCTGCCGATGCATGTACCGATCAAATAAGCAGCCGTATCACAGCTGTAGGTCGCAATCAAAATCAACCATATATAGGTTGCATCAGCCTTATAGATTTGAAGAAAGCTTGTCGCAATGATATAAAAGAAGCTGATATAAGCGATACAAATAAAAGCGTCCTTCGCATCAAAGGCCTCACTGAATATTTGAATCGATAAAAACAGTAGCATACATATACCCATGAGCGGTAATACCAAACCCTCATGAGGACAAAACACAGTGACAAAGACACATGATATCGTAAACGGTTTGATAAAGAGCGGCCATCGTTTATGATTGAGTGACAGATGTAAAAATTCTAAGCCTCCGCCGATAATGATACAGGAAATCAATGCGAATAACAGCCAGCCGCCAAACAACAGAGCCGGTACGATAAAAGCAAGAATCCCCAATGCCGTAATTATTCTCGTTATCATTTCAAACCTCCGAAACGGCGATCTCTTGCCGTATATTCATCGATAGATCGCTCAAGCTGTTCTTCATCAAAATCAGGCCATGCGACATCGGTAAACAGGAATTCGGAATACGCATTTTGCCAAAGCATAAAATTAGACAGCCGTAATTCACCGCTTGTGCGTATCATCAAATCGACATCCGGCATATCGGCGCTCATCATATATTTACCGAATTCTTCCTCCTCAATCGTCATATCCGCTTTATGTGCCAAAACATCCTGTGCATAAGCTCGGGCAGCCAGCGTGATTTCCCTTCTGCCGCCGTAATTGACTGCCAAGCAGAGAATCAAACCGGTATTATTGCTTGTCTGCTCCACTGCACTTAAAATCACATTTTGAGTATCGCTGGGAAAACGCTCGATTTCTCCTAAAAAACGTACCTGGATATTATTTTGTTTTAGTTCTTCCATATAGCGATTGAAAAAGAAACGCGGCAGCTTGCACAAATAATCAACCTCTGCCTCGGGACGCTTCCAGTTTTCCGTAGAAAACGCATAAACGCTAAGTACCTTAACACCCTTGTTGTTACAGGCAATCGCAATTTTACGTATGGTTTCTGCGCCCTTTTTATGTCCGGCTGTGCGCGGCAGGCCTCTTTTTTTGGCCCAACGTCCGTTACCGTCCATAATAATCGCAATATGAGCAGGTATTTTTTGTTCCATCCGCTACCCTCCTAAAAAGATAACCCACAATGTGGGTTACTTTAAGCTGTTTTTTTCTTTGTTTCGCTTAATCCCGTCTATACTGACATGATATCCTTGCATTTTTCATCAACGATCTTATCTACCTTTGCGGTAAACTGATCCGTTGCCTTTTGAATATCATCCTGTGCCTGCTTCTTCAAGTCCTCAGTTAATTCAGCATCTTTTTTAGCCGCATTTGCAGCATCACGACGAATGTTGCGAATCGCAATTTTTGCATCCTCACCCATTTTATGTGCATCCTTGCTGAGTTCCTTACGACGATCCTCAGTCAATGCAGGAATCATGATGCGGATTACACTTCCGTCGTTTTGCGGTACCAAACCTAAATCAGCCATAGCTATCGCACGCTCGATTTCCTTCAGCATATTACGATCAAACGGCTTGATCATAAGCTGTCTTCCTTCTACCACCGAAATACTGGATAATTGATTCAACGGTGTCATAGAACCGTAATACTCCAATTCCACACGATCTAAAATCGTCGGATTGGCACGACCGGTACGAATCGATTTTAAATTACTTTCCAAGGCCTCTACTGCCTTGCTCATTTTATCATTCATTACATCCATATAGCTCATATCAGTTACCTTCCTTTGATATCGTTGTTCCTGTGATTTCTTCCTTGACTGCCTTTACAATATTGCCTCTTTCATTCATATTGAATACGACCAAATCGATCTCATTGTCCATACACATGCTGGTCGCGGTCGTATCCATGACCTGAAGTCCTTCCTTGATCAAATCCATGTACGATAGATTTTCATATTTCGTTGCCTCAGGATGTGTTTTCGGATCGGCATTATATACACCGTCCACACCGTTTTTCGCCATCAAAATCACATCAGCTTTGATTTCACTGGCTCTTAAGGCCGCTGTTGTATCAGTTGAGAAATAAGGATTTCCCGTACCGGCACCGAAAATCACGATTCGCCCCTTCTCCAAGTGACGCAATGCGCGACGAACGATAAACGGCTCTGCAACCTTCTGCATTTCGATTGCCGATTGCACTCTTGTCGGTACACCCTCCTGCTCCAAAGCGCTTTGAACAGCCAATGCATTGATGACCGTTGCCAACATGCCCATATAATCGGCCTGCACACGCTCAACACCCATTTGTTCGGCAATCTTACCGCGGATAAAGTTTCCGCCGCCTACAACGATTGCTAAATCTACGCCCAAGTCATGAACTTCCTTTAATTCCTTCGCAAGATTCGCTAATATTTCCGGATCAAACGAATTTCCGTTTGCCGCTAAAGCTTCACCGCTCAATTTCAATAATACTCGTTTATACATTCGCTATCCACCTTACCTTTTCAGCCCTTCAGTCGTATTCTTTACGCTATATCATAGCTGTTCAAACATAACTATATACATTATAAAGAAATTTTATCATAAATAAAAGAGAAACTTTCACTTTCATCAGCTTTTTTTCAATCAGCCTTCGCTTTTTTATAAATGAAGCATTGATCAAGCCGTGAATTCGTAAAAAATGGACACTGTGTGGTGTCCATTTCAACATTAGTTACCGAATGCCTGAGACATTACCTCTTCCGCAAAATTATCATTGCGCTTTTCAATGCCTTCACCGACTAAATAACGAGTAAAGGAAGCGACCGTTACATTATGCTCCTTCAAGTATTGTCCTACCTTCTGATCCGGATTCAAGAAGAATTCCTGTTCAACAAGGCACAGATCCTTCAGGTTCTTAGAGATTTTGCCCTCAATGATACCTGCCAATACCTTTTCCGGCTTGTTAGCCAGCTTTTCATCGTTCTTAACGATTTCAGTTTGTACTTTACGCTCATGCTCAACGACCTCGGCAGGCATCTCATCACGTGTTACATACTGCGGTGCCATACTTGCGATCTGCATTGCGATTTCTTTAGCGATTTTTTCATCAACATTGCCCTTTAATACAGCCAATGCGGAAATATTACCGCCCATGTGCATATAGCTTCCGAAAACCTCATCATCATTTTTCTCAACGATTGCAAAACGACGAAGGGTGATTTTTTCACCGATTTTCGCAGTTGCGTTTGTCAATTCATCATTGATGGTAGAAGCGCCACACGGTGCAGCCAAGGCTTCCTCTAGAGTTGCCGGCTTTGCAGCGAACAATGCTTTTTTGATATCCTCTAATAATGTAAGGAACTGTTCGTTTTTTGCGACGAAATCCGTTTCTGAGTTTACCTCAAAAACCACTGCGGTATTGCCCTCAGCAGCAACACGGCTCAATCCCTCAGCCGCAATGCGATCAGACTTCTTGGCAGCCTTAGCGATGCCTTTTTCACGAAGCCAGTCGATTGCTTTATCCATATTACCTTCACATTCAGTCAGGGCTTTTTTACAGTCCATCATGCCTGCGCCGGTTCTTTCACGTAATTCCTTTACGTCCTTTGCCGTTACCATATGATTTCCTCCTATTGCTTACTTCGCAGCTTCTTCAGCCTTAGCCTCTGCCTTCACCTCAGCAGCTGCTTCCGTATTTGCTTCTTCCTTCACCGGTGCGCTTTCACGTTTTACAAACGGCTTACCGCCTTCACGACGCGGGTTACGGTTACGATCGAAGCTGTTGCGACGATTGCGGCGCTCCTCAATTCTCTGACGACGACGGCGCTCATTTTCAGCAATCTGCTCCTCAACATTCTGAATAACGTCCTTCATAGTTACATCGGCTTCATTTTCATCAATATTGTGCGCAACGCTCAATAAACCGCCCTTGGCCTCAACGATCGCGTCAGCCATTAAAGTAGTAATCAATTTAACTGAACGGTTCGCATCATCATTAGAAGCAATCGGATAATCAACCATTTCCGGATCACAGTTAGTATCGACCATAGCGAATACTGGGATACCTAATTTCTTTGCTTCCGCTACTGCATTGTGCTCTTCTTTAGGATCGATCACAAATACAGCATTCGGCAGCTTCTTCATTTCCTTGATACCGCCTAAGAAGTTTTCAAGACGGGCTTTTTCCTTTTTGATTTGTGCAATTTCTTTTTTCGGATAAACCTCTAAGATACCGCTTGCTTCCATTTCCTCGATTTCAACTAAGCGTTTTACACGTTTCTGGATCGTTCTGAAGTTTGTCAACAGACCGCCCAACCAACGCTGATTTACGAAGAAAGAACCGCTTCGTAAAGCTTCCTCCACAACACAAGTCTGCGCCTGCTTCTTAGTTCCGACAAACAAAACCTTGCCGCCCTTTTCCGCAATTGCCTTTAATGCATTGTATGCAGTTTCCAACTGCTCCTGGGTTTTCTCCAAATTGATGATGTATACCCCGTTGCGACTCGCATAGATGTTTGGTTTCATCTTAGGGTTCCATCTGCGTGTTTGATGTCCGAAATGAACACCTGATTCCAATAATTTTCTCATTGAAACGATTGGCATAAAAATATCCTCACTTTCCGTTATACCTCCATCACTTCCTCTCGACAGTAACCTTGTAAAAGCCGACTTCGGCAAAAGGCACGGACTGTCGTATCCATGATGTGTGTATTGTGCGATTCGTTCGCACTGCTATATAGTATAGCACAGATTCTACAGTATGAAAAGCCTTTTTTGCCATTTCACCCACCTAACTGTTATTCGGTGAAGTGCAAAAGTAACTTCCACATCAATGTGAAGCAAGTGGAAATCAGTCTTACATCAATTTCCACTTCTATTTTAGTTGACTTTACTCTTACATTATGGTTCTCTTTTTGTATCTCCTGTCATGGCGGCGAAAGGAGAATTCTTATGT
>CAJTJP010000028.1 GCA_910576855.1 Erysipelotrichales bacterium | reverse complement strand
CACATGCTTGTAGACAATATCGCCTTCAAATAGGTCGATATATTCTATGTCTGCAATTTGATTAACTCCAACCATGGCATACACTCTATAGCGTTTGTCGGTATCATAATATCTAACGTTTAATTCGATTTTTCCCTCCTCAACAACGATCGTAGGTGTTTCTCCTGTACCCATAGGTAGACCGCTGATAGAATAAATTTTCCCATTTACTTTTGCCACAAGGGTTACAACTTGCTTTGTTCCATAAACATATTGATAAACAGCTATTTCATTGTTACCATTATTCGTCACTCTTATTCCGTTAGACGCTGGCACCAACTTAGTGTTTGACTGATTGTAATTTCGAAAATACCACATATCAAGAGAATAGCCATTTGATACATACTCACTTTGTCCGCGTTGGTTGACTTGAAAATCGTTGTTGATAAGAAGCTGTTTAGGCTGCAAATTATCCAACACCGCTTTTATAGACGGAGCGTTTTCTTCTTGGTTTTCACTCTTTAAAGTATTTACCACTCTACCAACAAGCGGTGTTTCTTTGGTTACTTTTTCTATATATTTCATTGCCATAATCAGTATCGCTCCTTTCTAAAGCGGTTCACAAGAAAACAATATAGTATATTGATATTCTTGCTGTGTTGGGCTTTGTAATGTCATATAAGCCACACCTCTGCTTGTACATGACACACTTTTCAATTCTCTTTTTATGTCCGCGCCACCAGTTGTTTCAAACGCAATAACTGTATATGATGGTGTCCCTTTCATTTTTATTGGGAAATCGAAGCCTTCTAAATGCCCTGTACCAACTTTAGCCACTAACTTTTTTTGAACAGTTGGAAAAACATACTGTCTACATCTCATCAACGCTATTGCTTCATCTTCTTTCACATGAGGATAATCGATATCACCCTCGAATAAGTCAATATATTCTACTTCAACAGAACCAGTTGTATAAATTGATACTGCCAGATGTTCATATGTTTTCGTTTGTGGTATTTTAACGGTAGTCACATAAACACCATCATCTGTAATGTCTGTTACACCATATGTATACCCTGAAAATCTACCACCTATCGTATTAGCTTCTTTAATCAACATTTCCACACTTGTACCATCTGCGTTTTTAAATTTCCCAACAAGAGTAACGGTTTTACCTCTTAAACTATCATCAATTTTTTGATTAATTGAAGCAAATGTATAGTTAGTATTATTTAAAAGCCAATAGTTATCATCTTGAAGTGAAAAACTCCCCGATGATCCATTACCATACAAATAAAGATACCACATATCAGGCGCATAACCTGTTGTTCCATAAACACTTTGTTCTCTCTGATTGATTTGGAAATCATTGTTAATAAGAAGCTGTTTAGGATTATGCACTTCTGTATCCACTTCTTTCCACCCCTCTGGAATGGGATTAGAATTATCCCATAGAACTTGTGCACCTATCGGAAGGGTGTCCCCGCCATTATCACCGTCATCTCCTTTAGGTCCAACAGGTCCAACAGGTCCTACTGGCCCAACTCCACCCACAAACTCCCCTGCTTGTAGTTTTCTTTCTACCTCAGAGGCGATATCATTCGCACTTTGAGCAGCTGTATTGGCATTAGAAGCCGCAGTGTTGGCAGAAGCTGCCGCAGTATCTGCATTTGTTTTGGCAGCACACGCGGCAAGCGCTGCCTCGTTCGCATCAGAAGCTGCAGTATTTGCGTTTTGAGCAGCTTCCGATGATTGCTCGATAGCTTCATTTACGTCTGACAGTGTTTTATTTACAACTTCTTCGGTTTTAGTAATTTTATCCTGAAGCACTTCATTTTTTTCAAACAGATCATCAAGAGGCTGCTTGTATTCGTTGGCAAAGATTTGTTTAAAGAGCTCATTCATTTCATCATATAGCCCCGGATATTCCGGTAACGTATCTAAATCGTGATTGACAGAATTTGGAATATAAAATTCAATAGGTTCAGTATTCACAACCATACCGTCTTTCACAAAAGTGCAAGCCAAATATAAATATTCATCAATGAAACATTGTTTATTTAGCATAATACATTGTGTACCACTATCGTATGAGAGCGGAATCCTTTTCTTTTCTCTACACCCTATAGCATCCCATTTTACAGACCAACCGCTATAAGTGTCATCATAAACAACATGAATCTTCAAATTTTCGCTGTATTGCGGACTCAATCGATTGTCATCACTTTGTAATACGGTACCTGTTTGCTTGATTGTATTGATTATCATTTGATATACCTCCTTTACAATGCTATCAACCTATTTTTTAAAATAGCATAATCCATCGACGTGATTTTCCCATCATTGTTGAAATCATAATGAGCAATCATATCAGCATCTGCATCCAGTACCCCCGATACAATTAGACGTACTATATAAACATCGGCCCATGTATATATATTTGTAGCGCCTGAACTATGTATTTTAGCAGCTCCACTATATAAACAGTCTTTATCCAAATTCCATCCGGCAACATCTCCGCTGATAGCCTTGATACGACCGTTAAAAGTCATTAGCTTAGTTTTTTCATCTAAATAGAAAACAAGCTCATTCTTACCATCATATATTTTAATGCCACCATTTTTAATGGTTAGTCCCAAGATATCAATAATCAGTTTCATTGTATTCAATTTATTACCGTTATTAATACTATCGGAAACTAACACCATCAGCTGCTCCGGCGTTATTTTCTGCTCCACAGATTGAATACACTTTGTATTCTCATCTGTTTTCTTAGCCGTCTCCGAAATCTCGTGATTGGTCTGCCTGATTTCTGTTTCATAGCGATAACCGTTCTTTTTGACTGTTTCTATATTCTCTCTCAAGGCATCCCATTCTTTCACCAACGTCCGTGGCTGATTGGATAAGGTGATTCTGTTTTGATAAGGAGCATCAGGATAGATACGCTTTTTCACTACACGATGCTCTACATCAATCCCTTTTTCCGGATCAATGATACAATGAATTTTGCTACGAAGAACCATATCAAGATTATGATACTTCTCATCAAGTTTCTGTAAATCGATCACATCAAGCGTATATGAACCAACAGGGACAGCCATTTCAGCAAGCTTCTTTCTCCCATCCTCTAACAATGACTTCATATTTGTGTAACGTCCATCAGTCCAAGATGCACATATAGGCTTTCCTTTATAAGACGTGTTCTCAACATAAGGCTTACCGTTATTGATATCGGCGAAAGTTAAATCATCAGCACCGTAACAATATAAACGCGTTACAATCGACTGGCTGTCCCCTTTATAATTCACGGATGTTAAATTCAATTCAGGAGTAACATAAACGCCGTTATCTATTGAAGCATATGGATCTATCACGGTAATCGTCTTATTGATTGTATCAATATCATATTGCACATCATACACAGTTTTGGCACGCATCAATAGATCATAGGCAGTACATTTTTCAAGGTCGATTGTTCGTTTTATGGTTCTTTCGCTTTTATCCTCTATATGCCACGCTGATGGCTTAATATAATTCAAAGCATCCTTAATTGTTTTTGTCTGCAATCTTACGTCATCGGCAGATCGCAAATAATAATCAGCATACCAATCATCTAAATCCAAGGCACATATAATCGTTGCGGAAGCAGTGAGCTGATTGATGCTTTTTACAATCCAACGATTATAATCGTCCTGTATGATTGATTCGTGCGATATCTTATAATACGTATCATTCAACACCATATCAAACTGCATTGACTGATTTCCTTCCTCATCGATATCGATGAAGTAATTCTGATAATCCACAACAGGAAGCCAGTCGTTATTTATTAATAATTTCAGCATAGAATCCCTCCTACATATAAATCGGATCGTACTCAATTACTGCTTCTGCCTGAGCACTGCTTATTGTGAGTTCCCGCACACCCGGCATCAGCCTGTAAAATTGCTTCAAATCACAATCGTTGAATTTGTTCTGTCCGTTTTCCTCAACCAATTTATCAATGCTGTCAATAATAACAGCACAGTCTTTTCTAAGGTTACGAACAGTAAAACCGCATATCGTTACAGCATCCGCATTTTGCTTCGGTATGATCGTAATAATAGGCGGTGTAGGTTGATTTCCTAAGATATTGATATTCACACAAGGAAACACTACCTTAAATCGTTGCCTATGTCCCTTTTTAATACAAGATAGGTTATATGTGACGGTGTAATAATCACACCCTAAATGTTCAACTAAAGGCGTTGTCGTTAAAAGGCAATCATATATAAAGCCATCCTCAGTATCGATTTCCAACGGATAAGAAGCGATCAGAGCAGAAAATCTACTGATATCCTGCTCTGATGTAAAAGTTACGATTAATGATCTATTCTGTGGCTTAATAGTGCTTGAAAGCAGTATATGACCCATGCCATTATTGAGAATTTCTCTTTCAACGGCAGAGGATTCATACGTAAAGCCATTTAAGGTTGCATTTAAATCGGTGATGTCTCTGTTATTTATCCTCATGCTAAACCTCCCATCGCAAAGCCAAGCTCATCCATGTATGCCTCAGCAGTCGCATGAGCAATCTCACGATCATTCACTTTTACAGGCACCTCTATTACGACTTTTCCGCTGAGGTTTCCTTGTTTGGCTTTCGTATACGCCTCGTTTTCCTTCTTAGTCAATACTCGCTCGCCCTCATGTAAACGGGCGTTATAGCCGTCAAACGGAACATAATCAAGACCGTTGTAATGTGAACCTGATAAAAAGTTTCTAAGTGAAGAAAATCCTTTATCGAGTGCATCTAAACCATATGTTTCAAACCTAAGTTTAAATGTTTTTACTCCGCCATCCCATTGTTCATAACCAAGTCCTCCCAACATCTTTTCCCAACAGTTTACAACTTCTCCGGTGTTAACAGACACTTTTTTAGCCAATTCCTTATGGGCAGTCATTAATTTATCAATTCCTTCACTTCTTGTGAGTTCAGCAGCTCTAACTGTGGATTCCAGTTCCTTATCAGCAGCTTTAATAATAGCATCTGCAGACTCTTGAGCTTCTTTACTTTTGCTCTCCTTCATTCGCATAGCAATCGCAACAACCTTGTCGTGTTCTTCTTGTGCTGCCGCAATGCTATTGTCTCTAATCGTATTCATTTTTTTGATAGCATCCCCCACCATTTCAGCCGTTATGCCTTCGCGACTGTTTTTAAGATTATGCAGAATTGTTTCCTGCTCCGCCTTGCTTTGTGCCATCGATTCAACAGCATATTCTTGCATCTGTTTGTAGCATTCATTTAATTCGGTTTGCATATCTTTGGTGATTTCCCCACCATTTTTATTTATTTCAGTGTAGATTTTAGTTAACCTGTCTCTTGTCTTTTCTACCTTTTTGATACGTTCATCACATTCAGCATTTACCGTTTTCAGAATATTTTTCTTTTGATCATCAGTTAGATATGTCGCTTTAGAAAAAATAGCTTCGTACTCTTTTGTAGTTTCATCTCTTTGTTTTTTTGAGGCAGCAATTATTGTATCAGCCATATTATTCACTTTCCCTGTTATACTCGATATATTTTTATCTGTGATTTCAGTAACACCGGTATACATATCAGTAGATTCTTGTTGTACACTTTTTGATAAATCCATATAAGCCTGTACTTGTTTCTGTGTTTCTTCGCTTATCTTGATGGTGGTATATTCCATTTTACCCGTAACCTCATCTAAGCTTGCAACTGTCTTGCTTTTGAACAGGTCTACTTTGGGAATAACCTCACGCGTAAATCCTTTATAGACGGTGGCGATAGCTAGTCCCGCAGTCACTACTCCCGCGGCAGGTACGGCGATGGCTCCCAATGATGCAGCCATACCACCGAAGCCCGAAGCCCCCAGTTTAGTAACTCCTGTTACCTTTGATAACTGTCCGCCGAGTTTACCCATGATGCCGCCGCTCTTAGCTGCTTCTGTCCCAAGTCCGCTCATTGCCTTTGATGTGCCTTTAAAATAAGTAGATAGTCCTGATATTACAGGTTTTAGCTTGCCGTATGTACTTACCAAATCTCCTGTTACCTTCAGTAACGGACCTGCTGCCGCAACCATAGCACCCATTTTCAGAATATTTTCTTGCTGAGCCGGTGAAAGTTCGTTAAACCAATCTACAAGATCGCAGATTTTATCAGCAAACTTTGTAACTATGGGTACCAGCTTTGCACCTAGCTTGATTCCCGCGTTTTTCAGCTCATTCATCGCACCCTTTAATTGCTCCGCAGGTGTAGCATCCATTTTGTCAAACGCTTCCTGTGTAGCTCCTGCGCTTTTTTTCATCGCATTGAGCATCTCATCATATTCTTTTCCTTTTTTTCGGCCTAGCACTAAAGCGGCAGAGCCCGCTTCAACAGAGCCAAACATATCCTTGATTGACTTGCCGTTCTTTCTTGCATGTTCGTCCAAAAGGTTCAAAATTTCAGATGTGGACTTCCCTTCCTTTTTCAAATCAGCGAAGCCCTTACCGGTCAGCTCTCTTAATGTCTTATCTGTTTCTGATCCACTCTTACCTAATTCAGAAAGCATTGATTTTAAATATGTTCCTGCTTCAGCAGTAGCGATACCGTTTTTGGTTAACTGAGCGTAAGAAGCTGATAACTCATCCATACCGAAATTGACACTGGAAGCGATCGGAATTACCTTACCCATGCTTGCCGCCAGTTCATCCACCGTTGTTTTACCTAAATTTTGTGTAGTAATCAGCATGTCTGAGATTTCTGTAGCATCGTCTGCAGATAAGCTGTAGCCGTTGATTGCCGTAGTCATGACATCAACCGCTTTAGCACCGTCAGTAAATCCACCTTTGGCAAGTTTCATCGCATTAGTAGTAAATTTGATTGCCTGTGTCTGATCTACACCTGCCGATATACTACTGTAGACTGCTTCAGAGAATTCATCTACTGCTACCTTTGATTCACTGGAAGCATCTAAGATGTCGTTTTTATACTTATCGTAATCAACGATGTTTTTGTCCAACAGCGTGGAAACCTTCGCAAAGGACGATTCATAGTCTACTGCCATTTTCGTTATTGCAGTACCTGCACCGACAATCGGTAGAGTCAATGTTTTTGTCATAGTAGAGCCTAGCTTTGACATCTTATCGCCTACCTTAATAGTAGACTCCATTTGTCTTGCTACTTCTTTTGATTTAGTCACAGCTTCTGTCTTTACTTTATCCATGTCTGATTTAAAGCCTTTGATATCGACTTTAAATGCTACCGATAAAGGTGCCAGTTCAATCCCGCCCAATAACGACATTATGAATCACCTCTTTTCTGAAAGTTTCGGATTGCCTCATAATCGGGCCCAGTTTGTTTTAAGCGCCACAGTGCTTTCAAAAACTCCTTGCCCTTTTCGCTTTGCATGTTGTTATACATCCAAGCATCTTTTTTCAGCAAAAGAAAAAGGCTGATAGGAAGATTCAGGACCTCATTGAATGAAAGTCCTGAATAATCACCGATCGCCTTTATTTCGCCGCTTGAAGCGTTGTAATCACTTTCCCATCCTTCCGTTTCAAAGTACTTATCAATGATCGCTTCACGTACTTTTGAATCCTGCGGAAGGGGGATCATTAGTTTGGGTCAGTCAATGCTTTGTGGTGAAGCATGATGATTTCTTGATAGATACGTGCTACTGCTCCTGCAGGCATCGCTTCTACATCATTTTTTCCAAACTTTTTACCGGATGTATTGCGATTCAACAGCCATGTTACAATTTCCAATTCATCCTCATGAGTCGAATCTTTCTTTTTCTCATACTCATTAATACGCCGCAAATCTTTATAACTCAGTTCAGGGCATTTCACCATTTTACCATCAATTAAAAAGTCAACACTTCGATTTGCATAAGCAGATAAATCAATCGGTTTAGCCATTATTTGTATCCTCCTCAATCATATACGTTTTGCCGTTTTCAAGACCTGTGATTTCAGTGCCTTCAAGAGCAGCCTTACCGGATGCAGTCGTAAGGGTGCCGTCAGCTTTGGTGTACTTAATCGTACTGCCTGTCGTTACCTTATAAACCTTGCCGCTTGTAAGACCTGTTACTTTACCGTTGCCTGCGATTCCCAAAGAGCTGCTTTCCAAAAAGACACATTCCAGTGCGGCAATTTCCTCATCACTCAACTCCTCTTCAAATTCACCGAGCCAACCTTTATTTTTCTCAATAGAAGCAAGCTCGGCATCGATAGTCAGCTCCTTATCGCCTGAAAATTCAAGTGCGAAGCCGTTACCACCTTGTGCAATCGTCGTCCAACGAATTTTTTTGCCGTTTTCCTTTGTGTGAACGAAGCGGACAAGCACTGTGGCTAGTGGATTCTTCCCGCCAAATATCAACTTACGCACTTTTTTAGCCGCATCTACAACAAAGCGAGCCGTAGATAACATTGCCAAACGTCCCAAGTCCCACGTTAGGATACCTGTCTTAGTCGTAACCCCCTCGCCGATAGTGAAGCGCTGTACAATTTTGTTGTATTGGTTCTTCACGTCATATACTTCCGGTTTGTAATCAATCGAAAATCCGCCTTGGCAGTGCCCTACGTTATTTCCTTCTGTTTCGATTTCCTCGTTTGACTGTATTTCTGTGCCGTTAAAGATCACCATGTAGAGCTCGCCCGCTCCCATGATAATTTCATCTTTTTTACTCATGTATTTTCCTCCATTTTGTTATGAATATTGTGTATAACTCCCATTTACCTAAAATGTCATTATACAATGTACCGCCGCCCGATAAGCTGCTGCGCATTGCATATCGATCTATCAGAATCGACGGTTTGTTGCCTTCCATATCAAGCTGTTCTATAATCCGACGATTGATCTTGGATAATTCTTCATAATCATCACCGATGATCCTAACCTCTAGCTGATCGCTCCTTACTACACCGCCTTGTATCGGAGTGACCTTATAACTGACAGCCGGAAAAGGAGCACTCGCAAACAACAGCGAAACATCTAAATGGGCGATACCCGTTAAAATATCTCTGTATGCCTTCTCTATCATTTGCTTTTACCTGCCAGTATCCGTGTTATCTTGTTTTTGTTCTTGTCTCGTGCCGGTTCAAGAAACGGCTGCGGCTTCATTCCGTCTGTTTTATAATACTTCTTTCCGCTTTTCCCATAAACAGGGGTAACCTTCCCTTGAAATGTAGGAAGCTTATGACCGCCTTGTAAAGCTTCCTCAGGAACGCACCATGGCGTCATTCGTCCGTTTCCTTCCTCCGCATAGATACCAGTCCCTTTTTCCACATATGGCGCATAATCAAGATTACTGAATACTTTCCCGACGATCATATCTGATGTCGTTTTTACATCATGTGTGATAGAGGCCTTCAAAACTCCATTATCTACAGGTACATTTTTCTTTGCATCGCGTTCAACAACAAGGCAAGTCTTTTCCATATTGACAGCTAATCCCTTAATCATTTCATAGGTAGCTCGTTCAAGTGATCTTACAAATTCCTGTTGCTCAGCCATAATTGACCTCTTTCAACAATAATGTTGCCATGCGCCCTGCCGTGTTGAAATAAGTAACATCCATTTCTGTACCATTAAATTCCAAACGGTATTCCCTCCCGTCCTCAAAATCTTTGTAAAACGTCATAGCGTTGTGCGTACTTTGTTCGTACCTTACGCTTTGCGCCGATTGAAAGGAGTCATTTTTATAGATTGCTGCCATGATATCGCATACTTTTTCACACTTTTCCTTCAAGGCGCCGGCAGCATCCTTTCTATGTTGAATTTCATACAAGGTACATGGAACCATATCAGTATAAATACTCATGGCAGTCTCCTGTATTTTTGAAGCTTTCGTCTGATTGGTTTAGGAATCGATGTGATATAGGATTCGCTTGTTCCCGCCTTACCGGATGCGGTTAGCCCCTCATTACCTGTGAGATTGATACGGATCACGCAGAGATCGGTAATCGGCGTTATCAGACTTTCTGTTATATTATCATCAGATCTCGCATTGATATAGGTGTATACGTCATTGAATGCATCTTCAATCGTTGCATTCATATAATCATCATTGATATATTGCATATCAGGTCTTACTTTTAATTTAGCAAGCACCTTTTCTGAAACTTCTTTATTTGTCATAGACTCACTCCTTTAAAAGAGTAAAGGGAGCACTCAGCTCCCTTATTCAGCAGGTGTTTCAGGTGTTACAGCAGCAAACTTAACAACAGCAACCTTGCTTTCGTTTGTCAGCGCTACACCATAATGCTTGTTGGCGCTCGGAATGTTCTTTCCTGCCAGTGCATCGCGTGTATTTTCCACCATAGTATCACGCTTTAAGAAAATAGTAATTGCCGCTGTTTCATCCTCAGTTTCGCTGTCCTCTGTCAGCTTAATAATTGGATTCAAGTATGCACCTTTTTCCAGTTTCACACGATTAGATACAACAACTTCGCAGCCTGCAATCATACCGATTGCACCTGTCATCATTAATTCCATAGGATATTTATTTTTATCCAAGAAATCAGGATTTTTACGAATCTGTGTTAGCTGCTTTGAATGAATAAACAGCACCTTTTCACTTTGTGTTTCCTCATTGAACAAATCAACAGCGTTTACCACACCGTCATAGTCAATAATATGTGTTGATTCATCTTGTACAAGCTTCGCTTTAGTAGCTGCTTCAACACAATCACGATCAATTTTAGAAGCAATCGCTTTCGCTAATTGGGAAGCTGCCTCATCGACGGGATTACCGTAACCGGATAAAACGGCTTCATCTGTAATTTCCACCGCTTTTCCAACTTTCTTAATCGTGAAATTTGCTGTGCTTGTTGTAAGCTTTGCAGTACCCATCTTCACGCCTTCTGCCACTTCCTCGGCATCTCCGATATATCCGTATTTAGCGGTTGTTGCCGTGTTACCGGCTACGCCGACAAGCGTATCATCCACCTTTGCTAAAGGCGCGAAAAGTAACTTATTTTCAATTTTTGCCGAAACCATTCCGGCTAATACCTGCGGATTAATTAAATCCGCTAATGTTGTTGTTTGATTTTCTGTTGCCATTTTTTTAATTTCCTCCTGATAGTTCATCATATAGCTCTCTGTTTGAATTATACAGCTCCATACGCTCACTGTATTTCATTTTCGCAAATTGTTCTTTAGTTATGACAGTGTTTTTACCTTCCGGATTAGAAGGTGTTGTACCAGTCTTATTAGGCTTAAACATATCCCTGTAGGTTTCTTTTAATCCTTTGATTTGTTCATCAAGTCCGCTGATTGTATCATCATCATTGATTTTCAATTTGCTTTTGTCAATCTTCCCGCTCATAAGCTCGGGGTGCAATGCTCCCGACAGTGCTTTCTCTATCTCGGAATCAAGCTTCATATCCGCAATCTTTTCTTTATATTCCTTTTCAGCCTTTTCGTTGGCTTCCAAAGCTTCTGTCAGTTGCTTCTGTAAATCCTCGACTGAACCCGCCTTTTGTAACTCGGCAAGTTGCGAATCTCTAGTTTTTACGTCATCATCAAGTTTCTTTTTTGCATCGGCCAAAGAATTATACTGTTCCTTAGGCACTACATTTTCAGGCGCCTTTTTATTGATTTCTTTCAATGCTGCTTCTAAGTTCAGTTTACCGTCTTCGCCGATATGTTTTTCGATAATACCTTTAATCCAGTCCATCATATACCTCCATAGCACTTATATACCGCTCGCTTGCGGTTCGGATCGTCAGCCTATACCCGACTGAAAGGGTAAAATAAAAGCGTGATTACTCACGTCGTTACAAGTGTTTACCAAAATATGGTAACCTTCTTTTCGGCGGGTCCTTCACGTGAATCACCTCACTTTCTGTTTTTCCACAAAAAATGCAGGTACGTTTTATTTTCAACGTCCTGCAATCTAATTTGCTGTCATAATAGGATGAATGTGCCTGTTCTATGTACGCATGAATGCACATACTTCAGTCTCCTGCCTCTTTAATCAATTTCTTATATTTTTCAATCAGCTCATGCGAAGCCTTGGCTTTTCTGCTTGATAAAGTTTTGCCAGAGAGTTCAGAAAAAGAATCTTGTAATTCTTTTTCTTTTTTGACCCATTCATCAAACAAAGCCTTTTGCTTCTCATTTCTTTTTCTTGTATTTGACATACTTTACCAATCCTTCCTTATCCATCTTTTGGAATATAAGATCATACAGATTGCCGTCTATTTCGCCGTATAACAAGGCCTCTCCTATTTCTCCGTGCTTATAGGATTTCAAATCTATATCTGATAAATCCTTTATCACTTTAATCTCATACCTCATATCACCGTAGGTGGCTCTTAATTTGTCTATTTCCAGCCCATGATGTTTTAAGAAACGAAAGTCATCATCTTCAAAAGTATTTTCTGATACACCTTCAATAATAGGATGATTGTGTGTGATTACTGCATCTTTTAAATCAATACCATCAAAAGTAACGGCTCGATCAGTTCCTTTGTAATGAAACACTTTGCCATTCGTTTGTATGATGTAAGAATGCTCTGTCTTTTCATCAGCAATCTTATTTTCATACAAATCGATATGTTTGTCAATCTCTTTCAGCTCAATAGTCTCGATATACTCTCCTGCACTTTGATATCCTTCATCAATCACCGGAAGCCATGTGCAACGACAGCCGGGATGACACGGGAGATTCGGTGCTTTATCTATCGGATATGTCTTTCCGTGATTGACTCCGCAAGTAGGGCAAGTTCGCTCGTCTTTTGCCGCCCACCATTGCACCTCCTGCACTCCCGCATCCTTATAACCGAGCTTTGCGCTTTGGTTCAGGTAGTTTACTGTTTCTGTCCGTACAAGACGATGCGCTTCGTTAAATGAGCGATTCATCGCATTAGATAACTGTACTGCCATTTCCGTTACTGTCTTGCCTGTGGTTACTCCACTCACAATCACCGTATTTAGCATTGACTCCAGCTTTGCCATGTTCTTCCATAATCTTTTGCTGAAATTAGAGCCTTGCCATGGCTTTCTTAGCATTTGCTCCATAACCTTTTTATTCGGCATCGAATAGTCGTTTATATTCAGCGATTCCATAACATTACCGTATACTGATTCCCCACCGTTTATCATCCGCTCTTTGCTCTGTGCTTCTATTTGTTCGCCTAACCGCTCACATTCCCTGTAGATATGATCCTGCTCACCAAGCAGTTTCTGAAATCTGTATTGATCGGTTCTGCTTAAGCTTCCGTTTATTTCAGCTTTTTCAGCTAATTCAAGCAATTCACTCTTTATCTGTTTGGATGCTTCCTCATACATCTGCAGCAGATCGATATTTTTTTCCTCAAGACTGTTATAGGTTTTCCATGTTTCGTTAGCGATGCGCTTCTCCCAGTATTCACTGTCCCGATAATTCTCATTCTTCTTTGTTTTCGGCATCCTCTATATCCACCTTGTCCTGAAACACTTCATTTTCTCCTATAAAATCCAGTTCCTTTTGAATATCATCCACCCATGCACATTTACTGAGCCATGTATCAGTTGAAACTCCAAGATTTTTCGCCCTTTGGCAATTATCTAAATTTTCGGTTTCATTGATTTTCATGTTCATATTAAAGGTAATCTTAATTTCAGGTGCTTTCCTGATATCTAAAAAGGAATTAACGAAGTGCATTAATTCATCGAACGCGAAAGTAAAATGAGTACACATAGCACCGGCTTTTAAATCCAAGCTGCTGTACATAAAGGAAAGTGCGATGCCTGAAGGATTGTTGCCAAACTTATCAAAATCCTTTAACACCCCTTGACCCGCTTCAATAATATCTCTTTTTAACTGCTCGCTATGTGCAATCACTGCGGTTAGATCTGTCGAAGGAGATAATACACTGGCTCCGCTTTCCTCATCATCGTCATTATCAAGCACTAACAGACGGCTCCTTATTTCATTTCGCAGCTTATCCTTGTCGTTTGAGGTGTAACCTTTAATAACATAAAGCAGATTACGTACATCATCAATATAGTTCGCTGCTTCGCTTCTTGAGCTGTCATAGCCATCAATCAATGATTTAACAAACTTGATGTCCGGTGCTTCGATGAAGTTATTCTTAAACGGGATAAAAGGCACTTTGCCCCATGAACACCATCCTTCTTTTCCTTGGTAATGGCTCACCGCGTTGCCTGCTTCATCAAAGTTATTTTTATAATCTGACAACCACACTTTATCTTCTTTAATAAAGCATTGAACACCTTCAGCAGTCCAGTATTCAGCGTGTTTCCGTTCTCTTTCTTTACTGCCTTCACGATAGACCTCAGTATAAAAGTAAATGCCTGCACTCAATTCCTCATGCTCATTGTCTTTCCAAATAGGTACAAAGCGCTCATACGGCACTATCATTGTTTGGAAGCTACCTTTTTCATCAATATATGGATGCAGCCAACCGATTCCTGTGTTAGATGCCTCATATCCAAGTTTCATCATCTTATAGGGGAAGCTTTTTCCGAGTGTATCCTGCAACTGCCTTAAATATGCCTCGTCATCACACGACAAGGTGTATTCTTTTGACAGTGCGTATGATACCTTTTCATCTACCATATTTTTGTAGTGTGCGTGGGCAAGTTTGTTATTCGCCTGGCTCTCGTCCTTCGCCTTTCTCCCATTCTCATCTAATGTATAATTGACGTGTTTTAAAATATCGTTTTCTGTAACGTAGTATTTTCTACCGTTTACTGCGTTTCTGTACTTATCACTTGCTTTGAACGATGATATTTTATTATCTATCATCATCAGCAAATCACTGTTATTGCTTCTCAGCTCGTTTGCCATAGCCTTTACACCTCTTTTCAGCCTCTTAAACAGTTTCATTTGAATTTCACCTCTTTGCGTATGATCGTATAACAGAAGTACCTTACGGCATCCATCACATGATCGTTTTCTTTCACCGGCTTATCCTCGCCTCTTTCACTTGCCTTGCTGTCCCACACATAACCGGCAAATTCTTTTTGCACATATTCGCATGTATCCATAAATTGTATAAGCTCACGTTTTAAGCATGTTCCTACAAAACGGATGCCGTTCTCTACATCGTTTTTGGCTTTTTTCACGCGGTATCCGCGTTTCTTTAATTCAGCTTTAAAGGATGCTGCTGAGGGGTCTAGGATGATTGCATTAATTGAAATGCCGTTTAAAAATGTCTCTAAATCATCCGCATACTCACTGTCGGTTTTCTGCTTTTGCTTATCTCTGCCAGAATAGTAATATTCCTTTTCACATACCCATGTGCCTTTAGCTGTCTTATGCCACAAAAGAAAAACGGTAGCATTTTGCGTACCGTAATCACAGCTTACATAATATTCAGGAAGTAATGCGTTCTTAGCTTCATTAATGATATGCTTTGCTTTATCAAACATATCGTAGATCAATCCTTCTGCCACCGCCCATTTCCCAAGGATATAGCGCTGATAAAACACTCCGCTATACATGGAACGATATCTCTCCTTCACTCGCTTAGACAGGCTTAAATTATCCTTCATGGTAAAATGCAGATAGATCAGGTGCTTTTCTTTGTGCTTATCGATCCAGTTTGTTTTAAACCAATGGTAAGGTCCTGCGGGATTACAGTTAAACCAAAACTTAGAACCTTCTATAGAACAGCGCCCTGTCGCTTGATTGACAAAGGATTCAGGCATCAATGCCACTTCATCGCAGAACAGACCAGCCAAAGTGATACCTTGAATTAGGTCTTGTGAGGATTCGTCTTTACCGCCGAATATATAAAAATAGTTCTCAACACCGTTTTTAGTAATTACCAGTAAGTTATCAGCACGATGATCCTTTACCTTGTATCCTCGACTACACAGCATCAACTTCAGCACTGTTACTACGTTTCGACGGAAGGAGCCTATTGTCTTACCGCACATTCCGAAATTCTGACTTTGAAATGTTTCCATCGCCCATATAACAAATGACAATGACATTACAACCGTCTTACCGGAACGAATAGCACCGTCAGCAATGATTCCATCCATATGCTTCACTCTTGGATCAAGCCACCACTTCAATACTTTAAGCTGCTTAGTACTGAATGGTTTGAAACGGAATACTGCTCTAAACTTCTTCATCGGTCCAGTCTCCTATATCCACACTTTGTAAAGCCTCAACGAATCCATCACTTTCATTAGGTTCGTTGTCATCAGTGTCTATTTCAAGCTTTTTACGCTGAGCTTCCATAAAACGTATACGTTCCACTTGATAATCACTTGCTGTATCGGTACGTCTATCAAGAATTTTATAATATGAAGCAATCAGTCTGTCTAATTCAGATATAGCCCTGCTTCCTGCCGTTAATGATTCCACTTGTTGTCTCCAAGCCTCGCCACTTTTAGCATAAAGTATCTTTTGTGAGTACAGGATATTCGCCCACTGTATTTCGATATTATACCAAATTACATCTAACGGATCTTGTGGCATCTCTCCGATGATTTCCAAAATTGCAGGGGGTAGCCACTTTGAATACAAGCCGTGCTTTCTTGCGTTTTGATTTCGCAGATTCTTTCCTTTGGCATTTTGATTGCCCGGCTGACCGCCTCTTTTGTTTTTCGTTGTACTCTGTTTTATCGTTGTACTTTTATCATTTTTTATCGTTGTACTCTGATCATAATCCCACTGATCTTTACTTTTCCAAGCAGCTACTATTTTTTCAGAGATTCCAAGTTGATTGGCGATTTCTCGATTGGTGATATTGCCTTTATAAAGATCATATATGTCATGGGCTTTCAATCGGTTCTCTGACTTCTTTCTTGGCATTTCATCACCTCACTCCTTCATCCTAACAGTGTTATTCACTTAAGATATCGTATGTCTGATCGAATATATCAGGTTTGCATGGATAAAACTCGCCTTGTACGCCTTTGACGATGTAATCACCTACTTTAGCTAAATGATTACCTTCTAATGTGTGGATCACTAAACCTTCAAACACACGACTATATTGCTGCTGATTGGAATTTAAATAACTTCCTTCGTGCATTACATATCTTGGTTCGCATGCAGGACACCACTGCATTACCTCTTGTATGCTATCAAGAGTTAATCTCATACACTCAATCTCAATCGGTTTCTTAATCGCTTTCATCTTCATCACTCCTTCATGCGTAAAAGAAAAGACACATTGCTGTGTCCTTATTTCAGTTATTCGCCTATCATAGCTGCTGCTTTAATTCTATCGCTCATAGCAGCTGCACCATCACCATTTGCTTCATAAGCATTAGCTCTATTGTAATAATACTTAGAGCTTGGGTTAATTTCGATAGCTCTTGTAAAATCTCCTATGGCTTGATTATATTTTTTGTTTTTGTAATAAGCCATTCCTCTATTGAAATATATTACTTCTACCTCGTATATACCTTTGGACTCCAATTCAATAGCATCATCATATAACTCAATAGCTTTGTCATATTGTCCTTCGTCATACAATTCTAACGCTTCTGCATTTTTCTTTTCTGCTATTGCTTGATAATCCTTTTCCAAAAAGTCTTTAAGTCCCACACCAAGAAATCCCATGATCGCAACTATTATTAAAAATACTGCCCATGTTTTCTCTGTAATTTGCTTCCAATTAAGCTCTTTAATTCTGTACCACATTGTTTCACCCCTTTTTATCGTTATTCTACTATAAAAGGGAGGAAAAGAAAAGCGCCTCGAGGGTGCTTTTAATCCATTGGCATAGTCCATTTGCCATTATATTCACATCGATAAAGTTTACTCTTACAATTTGCGCATTTAGCTTTCTTATCAGGTGTGGATACGTGCATTCTAACAAGTGTTTTATCTGCATCCCAACACCTAGAACAAAATGGACCGTCTACTATACCATCTTCTTTTTTTATCCAATAAGCATTATTATTGAATTCCAGCATTCCATCGGTAACATTTTGTTTTTCCAACTCTTTTATTCGCTCTTTTAAATCTGCGTTTTCACTCATCAATTCAATAGCAGCATTATAAGCATCTAATATACTTTTGTATAATTGAATATTATCTGACTGTTGTGCTATTGAAACTGCATCTTTTATTGTTTCTTTTACTGTGCTGTATACTCCCATTTTCTTTGCCGTCCTTTTCACATGTATTTTACTACATATGCGACAGTAATAAAAGAGCATTTTTCTCATACCGGATCTTTCCTTTCATCATCAAAAAAAAGCACGTTTTCTCCTGTATCCCTTATCGTGGGCAGTTCTGCGTGCTTATCTCATAGGCGTATAGCCTCTATATATCTTTCAAGCATTCGCCTGTCAGATACTTCTTTAAGTCGGCCAGCGGAGTTGCACCGCTATGAGGGGGAGATTCTACTACCGACATGTATGCCGGATTGCTCCGGCTATGATAGAAGTGAAAACAATTGGATTTCGTAAGGATTACATCTTTCCCTTGAAATCCACACTATCATAATAACACATTTTTTAAGGAAAAATGTTTCCACTTAAAATAAACCCTTTAAAATCTTTTGCGACCTTTTAAATATCGCTGAACGTGAATAATTATATTTCTTCTCAATATCAGCATATCGCATTTTAATCACATACAGATCAATAACAAGGTTTCTGTCCTCTGCACTCTCTATAGCCTCAATTTTTTCGCATTGCTTAATACGAGCTATGTATGTCTGCCGCTCTCGCACCAGTTTTAATTCTTCTTCCATTAAAGCTAATTTCTCTGCATTGCTATATGGATTTTTAGCATTCTCACATATAATATCTTTAACACTCGGACTGCTGACACCTTGCAAGCGATAATTTATATCCTCAAGCTTTAAATTATATTCCATGATTACTCGGCAATAATAATCGCACGATCTTAGATCTCTGATAAACTGATTAACCATTTCTGATGTATCTAACATGCTACTGCCTCCTATCCTTTCAGCGCTTTCTTTATACATTTGATTTCAGATAATATATTCAGCGGTTTATTGAGCCGATCAACCTCGTCAAAGCTGCGCAGATCTATCGGATGGGGCCTCTCACTCGTTGCATACCAAAAATTTATTTGTCTTATAGGTATTTGTCTATATGCTCGTAATTCCCCATGTTCTGCCCTTGCAATGTATTTATAACCTTGTTCCTTCAATACTTTTAACTGTTCCAAGCGGTATTCCAATTCGCTTTTTTCCATCCGTATATCCTCCTATTCGTCGTTTCGCATTCTCTTAGCTTATTTTCGCTTTTAAGGCATTCATTAATGCTTGCTGTGAGACATCCTTTTGTTCCAATGAACGCATCACATCCTCATCGACTGTTCCGCTGGATAACAAGTGATACACAAATACCGGCTTCTTTTGCCCTTGCCTATGTAGTCTCGCATTTGCTTGTTGATAAAGCTCAAGATTCCAATTAGGTAACGTGTACCAAACAATCGTGTTCCCTCCCTCTTGTAAATTCAACCCGTGGCCTACGCTTGCCGGATGTACAAGCAATATATCAATATTTCCCCTATTCCAGTCTTCTACATCCTTTTGGCTCTCAATCTGTCTAACATCTAAATCCTTAAAGGTATTCTTTATGCGTTCAAAATCAAATTTAAAATAGTAAAAAACTAATAAAGGCTTCCCGTTAGCTGCAATTACTAAATCAGACAGCGCTTCTAATTTATAATCATGTACAGCTATTGGATCATGATTATCATCATAGACCATTCCTGAAGCAAACTGTAATAGTTTCCCCATAACCACTCCCGCATTTGATCCTACCAGCATATGATTATCTTCAAGCTCAAGAATTTTCTCACGCTCAAACTGTTTATATTCTCTAAAAAGACCATTTGGCAACTCGATATCTACCGTAAAATTTGTGCGTTTCGGTAACGATAACCAGTCCTTGGCTTTCAAACTCATACATATATCCCCGATAGCATCGTATATTTTTCTTTCAGATCCCTGTATTAAATTCCATTCGTACACGACATGTCCGTTGCTTTTTCCCGGCTTGAAATATCTTGTGTGAAATTCAGTTAAGGTTCTACCCAGCCGTTCTCCACGATCCATAAGGTATAATTCCGGCCATAAATCAGCATAGTTACGGGGTGCTGGCGTTCCTGTTAAGCCGACAAACCTTGAAACTTTCACCATAGCCTGTTTCAAGGCTTTAAACCTTTTGGCTTTAGCATTTTTAAAACTTGATAACTCATCTACGACTACCATATCAAATTTCCAATCATTACCCAAATAGCTTACCAACCATTGAACATTCTCTCGGTTAATTGTGTATAGATCCGCCTCTGCATTTATCGCTTGTTTTCGTTGTTCGACATTTCCTAATATTTTAGATATAGTCAAATGCTGCAGGTGGTCCCACTTATGTATTTCCGCATCCCATGTAAAATCTGCTACTCGTATCGGTGCTATTATCAGCACTTTTTCTACAGTAAAGTAATCATACATCAGCTTATTGATTGCGCTTAAGGTTATGCTTGTCTTACCTAAAGACCCATATCAAGGAACAATCCGCACTTTGGATGTTCGATGATATGGTTCTCGGCGTATAATTGATACTCATGTGGTACATACTTCATAAGCCCTCACCTCTTTCCATGTACTCTATGAATTGATCTACCTTGTTTTTCGTATCGAGGCAAATCACATCAAATCCTTGTTTCTGTAATTCTGACCTTCTGTATTTTTGTAGCTTTCGCAGACTGCCCTTTGGCCTTTTCAATTCAACAAACCAACATTTCCCCTGCCTAATGACCAATCGGTCAGGCACACCTGATGTGCTCGGACTCGTTAACTTCCAAGTTAGTCCGCCCGTCTTTTTTATTTGGCTTATCAGATATTTTTCAATGTCTTTCTCAATCATTTTGAGGCTCCTTTTTTTAAAGGTTACAAAGTTACATTGTACACGCGTATATATGTATATACGCGTGTTAGGGCGTACAGGCGTTACGCATTACGCCCTAATTAACACTTTTTATATTTATAAGAATTTTCATGCTACTTTGCTACTTATTACATTTAAGCCTTTAATTACCGCTTTATTTAAGGTAGCAAACTTCGCTACCTTATGCTACTTTGCTACTTTTTCAATGCTACCTTTGCTACCTTGCTACCGATCAATGCTACCTTTTAGAAAGGTAGAGTAGGATCATCAATTTCTATTCTTTGAAACCCTCTTTGTACATTGTATAAAGGTGAGAATTTAATATTTCCCTTATATTCCCAACCAATTATACTGGCAACCATTGCATTGATTTCTTTTGTTTTATATCGTTCGATATCAGCTTTGTTTTTGTTGAATAACTCACACCATATCTCTGCGGCACATACCTTATTACGCTTATGATAACCCGGATGTGCCTCATCATCGTTATAACTATCTACATATTGCTGACGCTCATAAAGACTCATCTTATTCCAGTCAGGCGGTAAATACATATCAAGATATCTTTTAATCAGTCCTAGCCTCGAATCTTCTTCAGCATGTTGTTCTTGTGCTTCGCGTGCTAACATTTCTTCTTCCTTACTTAAATAAAGCTTTTCACCTTCGTTATACAGTACTTTTGCCTCTGCCCATATCTGCTTAACTATTATTGGATTAAGTTCTTTAAATAAATCCCTTGTACACTCACCACTCACATCAACAACCCAAAATCTACGATTTCCTGTTTCGTCTTTAAGGAACTGCTTCTGATTTGTTGTTCCGATAAATATCGTTTGTCTTGGAAATGCTTCCGATCTACTCGCATAAGCCTGTCGATAACGATCCTCACACTTTGAAAGATAATTCTTAATGGCTTCGGTTTCAGCTTTCTTCATTGCTGATAATTCTCCGATTTCCATGATCCAACATCCTTGCAGCTGTTCATAGCTTTCCTTACCTGATACAGCCGTCAAGGAGTCGCTATACCATTGACCTCCTAACTTATTAAATATTGTGCTTTTACCAATACCTTGAGGCCCACATAATGTCAACATGGTATCAAACTTAACTCCCGGCCGATAAATACGTGCCACTGCACCGCATAATGTCTTTCTTGTTACGGCTCTTGTGTATGGCGTATCGGCAGCACCTAAATAGTCAATTAATATAGAATCTACTCTAGCTATTCCGTCCCAAACACACCCGTCAAGATAATCCCTAACCGGATGTATTCTGTTTTTCTCAATTACGGTACCTAAACCATCTTTAATTTTTTTCTCTCCGGTAAGTCCATATATTTTTTCCATATACAATCTTAAGTTGGCATCATCACGATCTCGTAAAGCCTCATCAGACCTTGTGATTCCAATTTTGCGCCATGGTAAATCACTTAAAACAATGTCACGATACTCAAATTCATTATAAGCGAATATACCCTTTAAATTTGGGTCATTCTCAAGTATGGTTACTACATTTCCAATAGAGGAAATGACACCGTTTTTATTCTTTTCTAACATAGCATAAACTTTGTCAGTAGACTGCAGATCGATTTCAGAGAAGTCATCTTGCGCCTCTTGAAAACGCTCTTTACCTATCAGTTGTGATGTTTTTTCATCCTTACGTGCAAAATCAACCATTGCCAAATAAGAAGGTAACTTATTGATCGGAGTATCTGCTTTTGCGCTATCATCCAAATCCCTAAACTTATGTATCCTTATTAAGTCAAAAGCGTTATGGCTACTACCGTCATTAGCAGGATCGGTCGAATGATTAGAATACGCTAATAAATCATCATATAGAACGAGCCCTGAAGCTGTTGTACCGTTTATATATGTATAACGATCTCTTTTATGCGTAGACTCATATACATCAGCTAAGAACGCATCAATAGCTGCACTGACAGAATAAGCACGACAGAATGCTCCTATAATGCCCGGCTTTTCTTGAGGATTACCTAATCGCTTATTGTTCTTATGAATATGCTCTGTTTCTTTACTTGATTGTGGCCAATAGCTTGTGTCTGTCCAATCGGGATAACTGTTGAGCACTTCATCAGGATTTAAAACTTCTCCGTCTTGTACCTCATAAATATATTTTCCGTCAGCCGGCGTGCTCGGCCAATACATTAGTCTTGATGCTTGGTACGTTGTAATATCAAATAATTCAATATTTAACATATCTGCTACTTTGCGCGAAACTGCCTCGTATTCATCGGGCGATACCTCTCTCGATAGGGGCACGATAAGACGTAGTCTTGGCTTATTTTCAGTACTGCTATGCGTTGAATAAATCAAACAGGTAAAATCATACAGCTCAATCAAATCATCCCAAAATGTTGTTGTGGCATAATCTATATCTAAGGTCAACATACTGCGCGTTAACACGTTTTCCGCTTTTCTGCTTCCGTTTTTCAAATGCCCGCCGACAAAACCACCGACGTCCTTTACTCTGTCTTTATCCTGTTTAGAAAAATGGCTGTATTCCGCAACGGTCTCATTTGTTTTATAGGGCTCCTTCAACTTCTTTTTTAACTCCACCCATGAGATCTCGGTATTTTTCCAATGTTTATCAAAGCGAGATTTACCGATGCTTATTTTTAGATTATTCATGCCGCATCCTCCTAATCTTTCTTATAATAATCAGATATAAATGCTTCAGCATTTAATTTTAAATTAGGTGCCCAAGATATCGGAGAATCCATAATAGTTTTGATTTTGGCTAAATGCTGCTCTGCTTCTGCTTCAGGAACCTCTACCACCACTTCATCATGAATATGCATAACAATATGGTAATTAGCTTCCTGTAGTCGTAGCATAGTTAATGCTAAGCAATCTCGCGCAATCGCCTGTACGATGTTTTCTACAAGCTTTCCACCATAAGTATCTACGGCTTCCCATTTCCGGCTTACCTGATTCATACCCATAAAGGATATCTTTCCATCTTTTAATCGTGCTTGCTGATAAGTCAAGACACGACTTGAAGGCAGCTGTATCAATAAGTTGCCCTTATGTCCGTTAAAGCTAAGGCCATAACGACCTAAATTGACATGGCATTGGTACTCAATCGCTTCCTTACAACAATTTTCAATATCTTTCCACAGCTTAACGATATTGCTGTTTGCTTTCCGCCAAGCATAAACAATTTCATCCATGTCTTTATCGGATAGCCCCATTTTCTCGCCGCCCATTTTCGATAAAGCACCTTTAGCACCTTGGTAGCCGAGTGCAAGCTCTGCAATCTTTCC
Source organism: Erysipelotrichales bacterium (assembly GCA_910576855.1). GTDB lineage: Bacteria > Bacillota_I > Bacilli_A > Erysipelotrichales > Erysipelotrichaceae > C-19. The sequence goes on along the minus strand of CAJTJP010000028.1, from coordinate 16,348 downwards.
CTTTTTCCTTAACTCTGATCCTTTAGTTACCTGCTCTATCGGAACATGAAACATTTGAGCGGCCGAAGCTTCGTATATTTTCCCGTGCGTTTTAAATACTTCTTCTCGCCAAGTTTCTTTGGCAAGCCACGCAATGACTCTTGCCTCAATCGCAGAATAATCACTTATTATAAAACTGCTGTTTTCCTTAGGCACAAAAGCAGTTCTTATTAATTGTGAGAACACATCTGACACACTGTCATATAGGCATTCAAGTGTGTCAAAATCATTCTCTTTCACTATTTGCCGGACTTCATCCAATTCTCTTAGATCATTCCTTCTTAGGTTTTGGACCTGTATTAGACGTCCTGCCCATCTTCCGGTACGATTCGCCCCATAATATTGTAAAACGCCTCTAACTCTTTCATCATCGCAGACTGCCCTGTCCATAGCTTCATACTTTGAAACAGATGTTTTTCCCAATTCCTGTCTTATCTGTAGTACCTCTATAACGTCACGATCTTTCGCATTTAGTAAAAGCTCTTTAACATCATCTTTTGTCAGTGAAGAAATCGAATAGCCTTTTTCTTTTATCCATTGTTTTAATTGCGTTAGGCTATTAGGATTATCTAATCCTGTAAGTGCTATCGCTCGATTTATCAGTCTCTCGATATATGCGCTATTAAACAATAAAATATTTTTTACCATTGACATATCTAATTTGATGCCATAATCATTTATCACTTGATCTACCGCATATATTTGCTTTTCAAAATCACAAATAGGGTATTGTTCACAATAATTTGCAATTTCCATTTCCGTTACTACATCTTGGCGATTGTATTCTACAAATAATCGCCATCTATCCATGTCATGGTACGGATAATTCCTTGTTCTGCCGCCATTACTTTTAGTGGGTTTACATGGACACGAAAAGAATTTTATTAATTCCTTTCCTGCTTTCATTTTCTGTTCCTTCAGCTTCAACACTTCAGCAACTTTGCTTAATGATCCGGGTAATCCGCACATCGCAGCATGCGCCATAGTACAATGCCATTGTGCGGGATCTAACTTTTCATTTAGATATTTAGATAGACAGATCCGTTCAAATTGCGCATTATAGGCCTTTTTAATAATGTTTTTATTTACTAAATCGTTTATCACTTGCCTTGGCAATTCATCTCCACATGCCAGTTCAATAACTTCTACAGGCATATCATCATACGCATATGCAAAGAGGAGGATATCGAAATCCTCACTCTCTACATACTTATAAACACCGCAGCTATTAAGATCTACTGAACTGTATGTTTCAATATCAATGCTCATTATTTTGGGCATTGCGATCACCCTAATCTAATCCGTCATCCGAATCAACATCAGCAAAATCTGATTCAGCTGTATGTACGTTACCCAAAGGTTCGCCGTCCTCAACCTTCATGATATTATCAATGCTGCATCCGATACCGACATTTCCGTTAGCGTTATAAGGATATAGTGTAATACTTGCCAGTGCGTAACAGCCGCTGTATACTTCATCAGGATCAACGATTTTATTTTTGTATTTATCGATAATCCCCGGCTGGCGTCTGTTATTCGCATTGATGAAGTAATGATTTTGATAGATATCTTCATCTCTTTCCGTACCACCATCACGCAACGGAAGCTTCAAGTTCTTAGGTCGCTTACCGCCCCATTTACTTGAAATACCGTTTTGAATCGCTTTTTCAACCGCTTCATTTATAAGTTTCACTGTCATCTTATCTGACTTAGGAATCAGTAAAGAAACAGAATACTTTTTTTCCTGCCCTTCATGTGCTGAATACGCCTCAAATAGATGCGCATAACTCAGTCTTACGTTACCTGTAACTACTCTTGTATCTGATAATTTTCTTGCCATTTTTTAATTCCTCCTTAGCGGTTCTTCCGCTCTCTTATATTGGCTTTTTACTAAAGGCGGTTTATTAATCTACTGCCCTAATAGTTTCAAAATCTTTTAATGCATCCGGCGTAATTTCAGACCTCTTATCTGATACCGGAACTAATGTCGGCTTACCTCTTGGCTTGATAACTAATCCTTTACCTTCAAGGTAAGCTTTAAAACAGCTCTTACTTATCGTTTTTTCCATTTTACTGATACCTAAGAGCTTTCTTGGCTCAAACAAAACAGCCTCGGCGTATCCCTGCTCTTTTAAAACTTGAATTACTTTATCTTGATCGGTATAAACACGTACAGATCGCCCTTCAACAAGCTTATATCCGGGTATCCGATTTCCAAGCTTTGCCTGCTGTAAAGCGTATTCCTTAACATTATCTACCCAATTTGATATTTGATCTACAACGGGTAGAATTTCAGCTACTTCACTTTCACTCAAAAGATCCGGAGATATAAAATCCGATTTTGCCATTTCAAGGTTTTTTTCTGCTCTTGCTCTGCAGGCACCTCCTGCTTTACAGAATCGGCAATGGTCGCCGGCAACATATTCACCACGTCCATCATATGCTAGTTTAGCCTTGGGAGAAAGCTTCTCGCTTACCCACTCTGTAATTTCTTGCAGAGGGCACTCATCGATACTGATATGATCTAAGCGAGGCTGAACAATCGCCATTACAACATGATCAATATTTTCATATAACTCATTGAATAGATTGTATGCCCCCATCGCATAGCAGCGAAGCTGCTCGTTATCTTTCGCGGAAACCTTAACACCTTTCCCATATTTCAAATCAATCACATGAAGCCTGTTTTTGCATATGATGATCGCATCTCCGGTACCAAACCCTTCCGGTATTGTTGGGCGCATGTCAAGTTTCTGTTCTAAGAACAATACAGCATCTGATGATTGTGCTTTCTCACTCATATATGTTTCAGTAACATATTCAACATAAGGAAATACAGAAGCATACATTTCTTTATCATCAACGCATTCATCTGAAGGAATTGCTGAATAATCACTGTCGATCCATTTTCTCAAAAGCATTTCAGCCATTTCATGTGCCTTTGTTCCCTCAATAGAATAGACAGTATCATGATTAGGAAATTCTTCTTCTAGCCTTGCGGACGGTGTGCATCTCATCCAACGATGCGCGGCAGAGGCACTTAATACCGCATGTGCCCTTTCACCGTGATTAGCCATTTGCGTTCTCCAATAAAGTTGTAAACTGTTTGTACAATTCCGCAAATTGTTCTTTAGGCACAGAGGATAATTTTTCATACCCCATATCATTAATGATTTGCTTTGTAGCTATCCCTTTCGCCTTCAGTTTAGCGCCCATCGTACGAAGCAATTCGAGTGTTATTTCTTCCGTGCTATTTACCAAGTTTAAAGTCGGTTGATCGACCGTTGCCGCTGAATGCGTTGCCATATCAACTTGAGACATCTCCTCAGCTTTCTTTCCTTCCACAGCTTCTTTTGTAGCTGATTTTATTGCGTTTTCTAAAGCCTTCCCTGATACAGTAGCGGGCATTTGAATACCTGTAATCGCCTTTGCAAGCGCATTAATTGCTTCAGACAATTCAGGTGATGATACAGTTATTTTGATTTCTGTTGACATTTTTATTTTCTCCTTCCTGTAACTGTTGTAATTGATAAAAATACTCATGATCTGAATAGTAATTCAGAAAATCATTACCGATAAGCAGCCATTGCATAATAAAGCTTACACTTACCAGTAACCATATTTGAAACTCAATCGGCATATTACACCTGCCTTATAGAACATCATAGATATAGGTCAAATTACCTTTCATAGGAGCACCTATATTAGACGGTTCTCTCTCAATTGTTTTCTCTAAGCTGAATTCCTCAGGATAATTGCTTACATCCACACAATATTTTAGATCCCCGTTAGAACTGAACACATGTGATACTACACCCACACAAGTCTCTCCGATGTACTCGGTATGACTTCTTCGTTTGCCCGGATGCAGTGCCCATTGCGATTTTGCATAGCAACCGTAATAAAGTGCCATTCTCAAAACATTTTTCTTTTCATAAACCACGAAATCACGTTTCGCAACGAAAGGAACTTTACCATAATGGCAAATAACATAATCGCCCATTTTTATTCCGAACGGTTCAAATTCATCGTTAGCGACCCTAAAAATTTCTCCTTTTTTCGGGCATAAAAACTCTATTTTATCGAAGATATGGCTTCTACGCATACGTTCCTTGCGCGTACCAATAAGCAACCCGAGATTAAATATATCGATAATTGCGAATTCTACAGTGTTGTTATCTATTCCCTGCCGCAACATAGCACCTATTGATTTAGCAATCAATCTATTTGGTACATGTTGTTCTCCTAAATACTTTTCTGCATTCATTTCTGCTTTCCTCCTTGAATTATGCGAAGGAAATCTGATATACTATACTTGTGGTAAAGTTATTCAGACTCCTTCTGAATGCTTGATGTTTGATGCGTATGAGGCATTAAACATCTTTTTCTTTGTTTGCGTTTTTTCGTTTTGCCCACTCATTAGGCGATTTTTTCCGAAAATGATACTGATAGACACTTAAGGGTATCTTTGTTTTGTCCGGCAACTCATGATCTTGAATACCGTATGTTTCTTTCAGCATTTTAATAATCTTACTGGCAGTAGCAGGACAACACCCTTGCATTTCACATATATCCTTGTTTTGAATGAACTTTTCAATTTCATAATTAGGCATACGTTCACCTCTTTTCACCGTTGAAATGACGTAAGAACATAAGTACTAAATGTAATCGTTTATTCCCTTGTATCTTTCTTAATTCTTCTTTTATCAAACGGTGGTAGCATTCACATGCCTTTGTTTCTTGCATAACGTTCATAATTAAGCCTCTCCCAACCAGTAGCGTTGAGCCACGTAATACAATCTTTTCAACAATGCTTCATCGGTAATCTCATCGCAAAACTTATGAATATATTTCCGATACCCTTCAACTAAAGTCTGCGAATTCTTTTCTTTTTCCATGTTGTTTTTCCTTTCTAGGCTTGTATGTCCTTTTCGTTCGTAAGCATTTCATCACCTTTACAAAGGCAGAAATCTTTTTTCATCGTTAAATACTGTTCCGCTAAGCGTATGACACAATAACAACTATAATCAGCTAACCTCTTTTCGGATTCAGAGGCTTGTTCTTCTTGATTTGCAAACTGAATCATTTCGATAAAGGCTATAAAATCCTTAATGACACTTTCAATCTCACCGTAAGAGTGTTCCGTATCGACCATAGTGCCGTCCGCAGCTAATTGAGCCATAAATAATCAACTCCTTACTTATGTTGTGTGATGGAAAGAACTGCCTCCCATGAAAGTTGTTCGCTCGGTTGGCTTTGTGGTTCTTCTACAAAATCAGGAATTGTTTCAATACCAAACTGATTAAGCGTCTTTTCCGTCTGCTTTGCGACCTTGAAAGGTCTAGAGCCTTGTCTTTCCATTACCCTAATTACCGGTTTTAATAAGCTGGCAACTTCACCCGCTGATGTTGCTTTCGGCTGATAAGCTTTTTCATTACCTGGCAATGAATAGTAGCCGTCTTTTCTGATTGTAGGCATGATCTCATCGAAAATCCAATTAGCATATTTCTTAGCCCTTTCTTGAATATCTTTGTTTCGGCTTTGCTTGGAAGCCGCTACTATCAAGCGGTGAACATTACCTTCCGAAATAAACCTAGCCTCTTGTTTTCTTCCTAAGGTGTCGATGACCTCGCAACTTGCGATACCATCTTCCTCACAATGCTTTGTTAATGCATCAAAAGTATTCGCATACCCTAAGGCTTTCGCCACATCACTGCCACAAAAATACAACTTGTGGTCAATCGTTGTTGTTCGGACTTCACCGAACTCGTCGTTTTTGAAAATCTGTAATTCTGCCATAATAGGCCTCCTTCCAATTTAGGTCACTCACGTGTAACCTTGCAAGTTACACAACCTGTAAAAAAAATAGGTACTGGATCGACAATGTCCAAAAACTTCACTAATTGCTCGACGACATCACTAGGGAAAATACCTTTTTTCATATAGCGATAAAGACGTTTTTCATTTATTCCAATCCCTTTAGCTACCTCACGCACTGTATATCCTTGAGCAACCATAATCGATTTTAGCAAATTTGAATTAGCCATGTTTTACCTCCTTTCTGTCACCTAACAGGTGACATTATAATCCCCGCTTTTGTGACTTGTCAAGTCATTTTTAAAACTTTTTTCTTTTTAAGTTACAATAGCCGCCCTATAGTGTTGCTTTATAGGTTAAAAATGGTATAATAGAATCACAAAGAAAGAAGGGGTATCTTATGACAATCGGTGAAAGAATCAAAGAAAAAAGATTAGAAAAGAGAATGTCCCTTGAAAGGTTAGCTAATGCTGCTGGTGTTGCTCGTCAGACAATTTATAAATACGAGAATAATCTTATCACCAATATCCCTACTGATAAAATCGAAGCAATAGCTAAAGTTCTAAATGTATCGCCTGGATATTTGATGGGGTGGGATGAAGAACGAATCGAAATGGACAAAATCAGTCCTTTTTTTAGCCAATATAAATATCTAGATATCGCATTAATTTATTTAAGAAAATTAAATTCAGATTATGCTGAAATGATAGCCAAAGTGAATAAATTAAATGATGAAGCTTTAACAAAAATTATGGACTATATTAATGATTTATCTGAAATTCAAAAGTACAATTACGCACCGATTAAATCTTACATAACAGGTAAAGGGGATGCGACTGGATATTACGAGGTAGAATATGATGATAAGGGAAATATTATTTCTGAGAAGAAAGTCGAATAAAAAAAAAAACAATAACATGGGTGTTATCACATTCTTGTGTTAAAAAAAATATTGGCCTGCTTCATCTAAGGGTATTGATAAAATTTCAACCCCCTTTTTCACATCATCTGTGAACAGTCCTAAATCACTACACATTCTCTCCTGCAATTCCTCAAAACTAATTCCCAATCGTCTTGCAAACTCTTGCTGCGATCCGCATACTTGTGCAATTCGATTATTAAGCAGATTATAATTAAACCTCATCTTTAATCCCTCCTATTATGCCATACAAGCGTTAAACAATGCCTTGATTGCATTTACGCCTTTTTCGTTATACTTGAAAGTCGTTACCTGTTTATTAGAATTAGGGGATTTATCGAAAAACCATTTACCGTAAGCAGATTGCTTATTTTCATTACTGGGACGTATTCCTGCTTCCTTTGCCTTCTTGCCTACTGTAATATGGTTGCTACCGACCATTTTAGCCACCTCTGTAGCCGAATAATACTTTTCATGACATTCAGGTAGGGGCAGAACCTTTTCGCCTGTCAGCGCCTCTGATGCGTAGCTATTACATATCTGCTGATATGTTTTGTTATCAGACATACGGTCTCCGAGTTTCAACCAAATAGCTGCAGCTCGAGATTTAGCATTCAAGATTTTTGCTTGCGCCAGCAGCGCTTTATCTGATCTGCCGTTTGAAAGCTGCTGTTGAGATTTTAAGCGTTTTTCGCATTCTATAAAGTACCGGCGTGCCTGTTTACCTTTTTCATTGCGTTGGATCATAGAGATCTCTTTCGCCATTTCAACTGTAAGCTGGTAGTCTTGAAGATCTTGTTTCGCTAGGGTGTTAAAAATTTTACACCCTAAATAGTCCGTTCCTTCTACAAACTCATACCTCAACATTCTTTTAAACCAAGCACTAAAGCGCTCTGTTAATTCTAGAAATTCATATAAATCTCTTGCTGAAACCGTAATCCGGTCATTTTCATATGTAACTTTAATCAATTCTTTCATATACTTTGTTCTCCTTTGCGGGATTGCCGCTTTTCTTTATAAAAATAGTCGAGTAAGCCACAAAGGAGCATGCTGCATAAATTGTGAAAGTTGTACTTTTATGTAGCATAGATTTCTGCTATAATATGTTTAGCAATCCTTTGTGGTTGTTGTGTTGTGTGCACTCATGTCTAATCTTGGTGGGTTAGTGAGTGCTTTTTTACTTTAAACTCCTTATAAATCGCCTCCCGCAAATATAATATACCAATTTAATTGATAACGCAACCCCTAATATCAAATAAAATGATATTTTGAGCTAAATTTTATAGAATAGAGGTTTATTTTTATCAAATTAAGTGGTATCATATTATTGAGGTGAAGAATATGACTGATAAAAACAAAGAAATCCTTGCCTACAACATTAAATATTTAAGAAAGAATAAACACATGACTCAATCAGAGTTTGCAGATTTGCTATCGGTAAGGCAAACGACTATATCTGAATGGGAAAAAGGACGAAGTGAACCTGATTCAATCTCTCTATTAAAAAAAATCTGTGGTATATTTGATGTTACCTACGATCAACTACTTAACTGCAAAATTGATGAACAAAAACAAAAAACAAGTATGGGTGGAATAATTGCTAGAAGATTAGAAAATTTAACTGATAAAGAAAGAAATCAAGCTGAACAAGATATTATTCAGTATATAAATTTTAGATTTGGTGAAGACGAATAATATTACAGAACCGTATATGGCTTATAAAAAAGCTACTTACGTCTTATTAGATTTAAATTTTTCCACCACCACAACGCCCATAGAGCCCATTTTGGAAGAAAATAATATTAATTTATGTAAATTTTCTGAAATTAAGAATTTTATAAATAGAGACACACCTATTTATAAATCTTCCGGTTTTTTAGCAAATAGAAATGGGCATTATATTATTATTTATAATGATAGTGATGATTTCTTTAGAATAAGGTGGACCATCGCTCATGAACTTGGGCACTATTATTTAAATCATAATTTTGAGAATCAGAATGAATATGATGCCCAAGAGATCGAAGCTAATTATTTCGCTTCTCAGTTACTTATGCCGATTGAATTATTACTTTTGTTAGACCAGTATTACTATCTAGAAGAACTTGTTTTAGAAAAATATTGTAGGGTTTCACATGAAGCGGCAAAAAACAGATTAAACTATTATTTTAGAAGAAAATACACTTTTGCTAACCTAAAATTAAGTACAGATATGATGTATAGCTATTGTCAAAGAATCAAAAACACACCATTTCCTGAACTATATAAGCTGAAAAGACCATAAATGTTTTTTTATCTTATACAAGAGGATCCCACTAAGGATTCTTTTTTTCATACCGAAAATATACCGAAAAGTTTTTAAAAATCAATAAAAGGATATAAAATGCATTAAAAGCTTATTGTTCATAAGTCCTTTATTTTAGGGCATATTTAAAATACACATAGCGCAATTTATTGTTTTTTTATAATCTCATAGACTCCGCCATATAGTCATTTGAGCCTTTAAATAAAGGCTTTTTTATTTATTCGGCATGACTGTAGCGAACAATATAACGAAAAAAAATCACTGCATTTCAAATACTGTATACCATACCTTATTACAGATGCATGGTTTATCGACCATGTTCTATTCCTGCGGCGGTACTGGTATGCCTTTCATCGCATCATCAAAATCATACCAGATATCCTCCCACTCACCGACCGTATTCTTCGTCTTCGCATGCAGATAAGAACGAAAGGCAATCTGTATAATGCTTGCCAAAATCGGTGACAGCAATATTCCCGGAATACCAAACAATGCCTCTGCAATAAATAAAGCGACAAAAGTCAAAATCGGACGCACATCCATCGTTTTATTAAAAATCATCGGCTGTACGATATTAGATTCGATTTGTTGAATCGTCCATATTAAAACAATCGTAATTAAAGGTAGCTGTTCATAACTTAATACGCCAACCAATATTACAAACAATAAACCGACAGTCGGGCCGATATACGGAAACAAATTGCTTAAGGCTAAGATAATCGCATACAACAGTGCATTGGGGAAAGCCGCTGCATATAATACGACCGCACTTGTTACACTGACAAAGATCAAATCCAACAGAGTTCCGGTCAAATACTGAAATACAATATTGCTTAATGTCTTATAAAACGTAACAAATCGATGATAATTGCGGAACAGCTTTTTTGCGCTGCGCTTACAAAACTCAACATCGATAGAAATAAAGAAGGCAGTCATATAGGCAATCGCATAATCCATTGCTGTACCGAAAAAAGTCCGCAGGGAATCCAGCATGAACATAGTTCCCTCCTGTAAAGCCGAATCCTCAACATCTGCCAAACGCTCCATTACGATATGATGCTCATTCAAGAAAAATTTAAGCTTTTCAAGCCAATCAGGAAGCAGAGATACGAAATCAACAATTTGACGATAAAGAATCGGTAATAAAATCATCAGTAACAGCGCACCGACAGCCAATATACCGGCATACACTGCTATGACGGCTGTTTTGACCTTCATATGCATAGCTAAGCGATCGATGATCGGCTGTAATAAAAACGCAATCACAATACCGCCGAATACGGGAAACAGTGCATGATATAAATCAACCAATTTATTATAAAGAGAAAGCTGCTTTAATAAAATTACGAGTAAAAAAAGTGACAGTAGTGCCGGAATCGCGAACAAAGGGAAGCGAACCAGCTCCTTTTGATATTTCTTCATAAATGAAAACCCCGAATTTCGGGGTTATTCCATGTCCATGCAGTCGCACATCGTATCATAAGCCTTATGAAGCTTACGAGCTGCTTTACGCTTTGTACGCTGACCCTGACGGCAGATATCATGAAGCTCATCCTCATTATGATAACCTACATATAAGCCTGCCATAAAGCCGATTACGGCTGTCATCATAATTTTATTCATACTATCACTCCTAACTAATGATAGTATGTGCGATACAGAATTAATTATACTCGGTGAGAACTAACGAAATGCTTTAAGGATGCGCTGCTTCAAGGTACTTTTCCTCGGCTGCTCCTCACTATGTACTCCACGATGCAGTGCCTCCTGCTGTCCCAATAAAACCAATGATTTTTTTGCGCGTGATACGCCTGTATAAAGCAAACGACGCTGCAGCATATGGCGATATTCATTCACCAACGGCATAATAACGATCGGATATTCACTTCCCTGTGCCTTATGGATCGAAATACAATACGCATGAGTAATATGATGAAGCATATCCTGTGTATACTCTACAATAATATCATCATAAGCAGCGACAATGCGGTTTTGTTTGTTGATATCCTCACTCGCATAAATAATTTCAATGATAGAACCGATATCACCGTTATATACATTCTCCTCCGGCTGATTTTTCAGCTGCATGATTTTATCCCCTTCACGAAAGATCCGATAGCCGATTGTAAACTCCCGCTTATCCTGTTGCGGCGGATTCATCAGCTCTTGAAGCGACCGGTTTAAGGCATCAATGCCCGCAACACCTTGATACATCGGAGCCAACACCTGAATATCTTGATTCTCATAGCCCTTATCATAAGCACTTTCGACTATTTGTCTGACTCTGCCGCAGATTTCATAAGCGGGACAATTGAAAAAAGCCGCCTCCTTCGCATACTGCAGACTTTGATAGCTTCCCTCATTGATTTCATGCGCCAGTGTAACTACATCACTGCCCTCACTTTGACGAAATATCTTATCAAGACATATGACGGGAAAGCATTCACTGCTTATTAAATCATGCAGAACACTGCCCGGAGAGACACTGGGCAGCTGATCCTTATCACCGATCAAAAGAATTTTCGCAACCGGCTTACAAGCTCTCAGCAAGCAGTAAAACAACCATGAGTCAACCATTGAAAATTCATCAACGATCAAAATATCACAATCTAACGGGTCATCAAACCCCTTTACAAATTGATTGGATTCCAAATCCCATTTCAACAGTGAATGAATCGTCATTGCCTCACGATCGCTCAGCTGCGCCATTCGCTTCGCTGCCCTTCCGGTAGGTGCGCACAAAGTGATGCCGGCCTGTGGGTAAAGCTTTTCGGCCAATGCCAAAATACCTTTTACGATTGTCGTTTTGCCGGTTCCCGGACCGCCGCTGATAATCGCAAACGGCTCTTGAAAAAAGGTCATGATCGCTTGCTTCTGCTTATCCTCATAAGTAATATGAAATTTTTCCTCTATCAGTGCTATTTCATCGGTAAGCACGATACTTGGCTGTTCCATCTCCATATACGGATACTGAGCCAAAAAAGCTGCAGTTCCGCACTCTGCATCATATTGCGTATGATGATAGATACGCTCTTCCTCAATTATGATACTGCGCTCCATGACAAGCTCATCTAAAATCGCGTTGATATCTGCGGGCTCCTCCTTCATCAATCGCTTTGTCTCATGATAAAGGCGCTCCATTGAAACAAAGCTGTCTCCGCTTGCCATACAACAGGTCATGACCGAAGCCAATATCGCTGCCTTTGAACGATAAGGCTGCTCAGCCTCAAAATGAAGAGCACCGGCAAGCTTATCCGCCGTATGAAAACCGATTCCATCCACCTCGGAAACAAGTCGATAGGGGTTCTCCTTGACCTTAGAAACAGCTTCATCACCGTATGCTGACTGAATTTTCGCAATCATCTGTAATGATAGGCCGTGCTTGGTAAGGAAAACCACACTGTCATCTAAATCCTGAAACTGATTGACTCCCTCAATAATAACAGCTTTTTTCTTATCAGAAAGTGACGATATCGTATGTAAACATGAAGCATCCTCAAGTATTTTATCGATTGCATCCTCGCCGAGCGTATCAACGATTTGTTGCGCCAGCTTTTTACCGATACCGGGAAACATCGCACTGGAAAAATAACGCACCAAAGAGGATTCATCATTCGGACGCATCAGCTCATAGGAGCTCACTTGAAACTGCATTCCGTAACGATAATGCTCCTCATAATGACCGCTTAAATTATAAACGCGCTCCTCCTCCAAACTGCCGAAAATACCGGTTGCGGTGAATTCTTTCTCTTCCTTATCATAGCTGATAAAGCGTGCAACGCCATATCCGTTCGACGGATTATGGTATATCATCAATAAAAATCTTGCCTGTAGCTTTAATTCTTCCATTCAAGTCTCCTTCATATAAGCAATAGTTTAATTTTATAATACAACGATCAAAAAGGCAAATGCATTATTGAAAAAATGCAGCAGCATACCGGCGAATATCGTATCACTTTTCTCATATGCGAGAGCCAGAAAAAAGCCAATCAAGCCATATGACAACAGATAAATCAAATCATTAAAATTTCCTGTCAACAGTGAAAACATCACATGGATAAAGCCGAAAAGAAACGCACTGATCAACGCTGACAACAGCCAATGAAAGTGCGGGCGAAGCGCACGATAAAATACACCGCGAAATACAAGTTCCTCTACGATCGGCGCATAAATCAAGGTAGAAAACATCGTTAAATACGGCGATACATTGATTGCCTCAATGATTTCCATCTGGTTCGCACTTGTTTCTGATTCACTGAGTAATAACACAATGATATTAACAGCCAAGGAGCAGACATAATAGGCTGCAAATAAAAGCAAGCAAAGCTTAATGAGCTTCCAACCATAAGATTTCATCCTCTCAGTCGACTCTTTTAATAAGGGCATTGCCAGCCAAGCAGCTACTGCCATCATAAAGCAATAAAACAAAAACTGCAGCCATTCCGGAACGGAACGAGCTGAGGGATTCAGCCATAATGTAAATGACTTTAAAAGCATTGGATAAATAAATTGATAGCCGAGAAAATAATGGAGAAATAAAAGCACCGTTCTAAGCCCGGATAACGGACATGATCTCTCAACGCATTTTTCCATTTTCACACCTCATCGCTATTTTTTGTTCAACGCTGATATCATGGATAAAAACCTCATCTATGACACCGCCGCCAAGACAGATCTCCCCCTGATAGAATACAGCTTCTTGTCCTGCAGTAACTGACATCACACCGTTTGGATAGGAAACAAATACCGTCGAATCATCCACAAAGCGTAAGCTAACTTCATGATCCGTCTGACGATAACGAAATTTCGCCGTACAAGCATAATCACCCTGCGGTCTATGCTTAGAAAACCAATTTACATTTGAGACAATACAGCTTGTAGATAAAAGCCATTCTTTATCATCGCCGTTTGCCACATATAGGACATTTCTTTTTACATCCTTACCGATGACAAACCAAGGCCCCTTAGTCCCGCCGATACCGAGTCCCTTTCGCTGTCCGATCGTATAATACATGACTCCGCTGTGCTTACCGATTGTTTGTAAATCAGCAATATTCACAATATTACCCTCCTGCATCGGTAAATAATTTTTTAAAAATTGCCTGAAATTTCGTTCACCGATAAAGCAGATCCCGGTAGAATCCTTTTTCTGTGCCACACTTTCCAACTGTAACTCATCAGCAATTCTTCGTACCTCTTGTTTGGTAAGCTCACCAATCGGAAAAACAGCATGCGACAGCGCAGCTTGTGAAATCTGGCAAAGGAAATAGGTCTGATCCTTATTTGTATCTTTTCCTCGTAGCAGCATACTTTCCGCACCTTTATGATTCACACGTGCATAGTGACCGGTAGCCACTGTATCAAAACCATGTTGATGCGCAAATTTCATAAAGGCATCAAATTTGATATACTTGTTGCATAAGATATCAGGATTCGGTGTACGCCCTCGCTCATATTCCTTTAAAAACACAGTAAATACATCATCCCAGTATTCCTTTACAAAATCAACCCTCAATAACGGCAAATCGAGCTTGTCGGCAACCGCCTTCGCATCCATATAATCCTGTTCCTGGGGACAAACATTGTCCTGTATCGTTGGATTTCCTAGTATATCATTATTCGCATAAGCATCCCAATTACGCATAAAAGCACAGGTTACATCGTAGCCCTGCTCTTTTAATATATATGCTGCAACAGCGGAATCTACACCGCCGGACAGTCCTAATAATATTTTTTTAATCATAAACATCACCTGACTAATATTATAACGTAAAAGGTAATGAAATGAAATGTTGAATCAAAAAAACATGCTTAAGAGCACAAATCAACCAAGAAAAAAAGACCCTTTATCAAGGGTCAATGCCCGGCAACGTGCTATCTTCACAGGCGCTCGGCCTACTATTTTCGCCGCTGAAGTGCTTAACTTCTGTGTTCGGTATGGGTACAGGTGTCTCCACTTCGCCTTCATCACCGGTTCTTTCTGAGGTCATCCCTCAAAACCGAATAACAGTTCGTCGTGTCTTTCTTCTTGATTAAGCCCTCGACCGATTAGTATCAATCTACTCCACACATCACTGTGCTTCCATACTTGACCTATCTACCTCGTAGTCTTCAAGGGGTCTTACTTCCTAAGAATGGGAGATCTCATCTTGGAGGGGGCTTCGCGCTTAGATGCTTTCAGCGCTTATCCCTTCCCTACTTAGCTACTCGGCTATGCTCCTGGCAGAACAACCGATGCACCAGCGGTAGGTCCATCCCGGTCCTCTCGTACTAAGGACAGCTCTCCTCAAATCTCCTTCGCCCACAACAGATAGGGACCGAACTGTCTCACGACGTTCTGAACCCAGCTCGCGTACCGCTTTAATGGGCGGACAGCCCAACCCTTGGAACCGAATTCAGCTCCAGGATGCGATGAGCCGACATCGAGGTGCCAAACCTCGCCGTCGATGTGAACTCTTGGGCGAGATCAGCCTGTTATCCCCAGGGTAGCTTTTATCCGTTGAGCGACGGCCCTTCCATTCGGCACCGCCGGATCACTAATCCCGACTTTCGTCCCTGTTCGACTTGTTGGTCTCACAGTCAAGCACGCTTCTGCATTTGCACTCTTCATCCGGTTTCCATCCGGATTGAGCGTACCTTTGGGCGCCTCCGTTACTCTTTGGGAGGCGACCGCCCCAGTCAAACTGCCTACCTGACACTCTCCCTCGAACGGTTTCACGATCGTAGGTTAGAACTTCGATCATACAAGGGTGGTATCCCAACAGCGGCTCCTCATACACTGGCGTGCATGTATCCAAGCCTCCCACCTATCCTGTACATCTATGACCCAAGTTCAATATCAAGCTGCAGTAAAGCTCCATGGGGTCTTTCCGTCTAGTTGCGGGTAACCTGCATTTTCACAGGTACTAAGATTTCACCGAGTCTGCTGCCGAGACAGCGCCCAAATCGTTACGCCTTTCGTGCGGGTCAGAACTTACCTGACAAGGAATTTCGCTACCTTAGGACCGTTATAGTTACGGCCGCCGTTCACCGGGGCTTCAATTCTCTGCTTCACCTTGCGGCTGACAGTTCCTCTTAACCTTCCGGCACCGGGCAGGCGTCACCCCCTATACTTCGTCTTGCGACTTCGCAGAGAGCTGTGTTTTAGTTAAACAGTCGCTTGGGCCTCTTCACTGCGGCACATTTCTGTGCGCTCCTTCTCGCGAACTTACGGAGCCTTTTTGCCGAGTTCCTTGGCAACAGTTCTCTCGCTCACCTTGGTTTTCTCA
>CAJTJP010000027.1 GCA_910576855.1 Erysipelotrichales bacterium | reverse complement strand
AAAGACTTATCCAACTTATCACAATTACGGTCAAGTGTTGTGGCAATAAACTCGTCTGGGTAGTCTAGCTACAAGGAGATGTTAAAGTACACATTCACTTTACAATTCTAACAAAATCAGCTAGAAAAGGATAGGTGTAATTTGACTCATTGGATAAGTCGATTACATTATACTAGGAGGTTGATGATGTGTGCAATTTATCAGAAGGCATTATGGAAAAAGGTCGTATTGAAATGGCAATAGATAATGTGTGCAGCTTGATGACAGAAATGAATAAAACCTTAAATGAAGCGATGCAGATTCTGAAAATAGATGATGCCATTCGAACTCAAGTGGAGAATGCCGTAAAAGCTAAGCAGCAATCAACAAAATAATACCGATAAGAGATGATATGAATTCTGTCTGATTCGATAGAATTTCATATCTTTTTTATATTCGTATAACAATGTCAATATCACTGTAATAAATACAAATTGCCCTTTTCTATATTCAATGACGTTAACAACTGTTTTCAAGGAATCAATAAACAGAATTACGTTAAGATACTTAATATTATTCTGAATTTATAACATTAATTTTCATAGACATTCGCAGTTATTTTTGTTATTATGATGACATGAAAGAAGGTTATTGAATGGAAACAAGAACAGAACACGATTCTATGGGTGAAATTGCCGTAGAAAGCGATAAATACTGGGGAGCGCAGACACAGCGCAGCTTTGAGAATTTTAAAATACATAATGAAAAAATTCCTTTGGATGTTATATATGCGATGGCTTATCTAAAGAAGGCATGTGCAAAAGCAAACGCTTCTTTAAATAAAATCACGGAAACAAAAGCCGATGCGATCATCAAGGTTTGCGATGAAATCAGCAGCGGTAAGCTTGATGAGCATTTTCCTTTATCCGTTTGGCAAACCGGAAGCGGTACACAAAGCAATATGAATGTGAATGAAGTCATTGCGAACCGCGGCAATGAGCTGTTTGATGTGAAGCTGCATCCCAATGATGATGTAAATCGCTCTCAAAGCTCAAACGATACCTTTCCGAGTGCAATGTATATTGCGGCAGTTTTAGGCGTAGAACAAAGCTTGATGCCAAGTCTTGAGGAAATGATTGATGTATTAGATACGCTGGAACAGGAAAATCAAGATATTATCAAAATCGGCAGAACTCATCTGCAGGATGCAACACCGCTTCGTTTTTCGCAGGAAATCAGCGGTTGGAAGGCAATGCTTGAAAATAATCGCAGAATGCTTAAACAGGCTGTCGATACAATCAGGAAGCTGGCAATCGGCGGTACTGCAGTAGGTACTGGATTAAATGCACCTGAGGGCTTTGGCGAAACAGTTTGTGCTTTGTTAAGTGAGGAGCTGCATACTACCTTTATCAGTGATCCGAATAAATTTCATGCGTTGGCCGCAAAGGATGATATCGTTTTTGCGCACGGTGCTTTAAAAGCATTGGCCGCAAATTTAATGAAAATTGCGAATGATGTTCGATGGCTGGCCAGCGGGCCGCGATGCGGTTTAGGAGAAATCAAAATACCGGAAAATGAACCGGGATCCTCTATTATGCCGGGGAAGGTAAACCCTACGCAATGTGAATCTATGACAATGGTATGTGTTCAAGTCATGGGAAATGATGCAACAATCGGCTTTGCGGCCAGTCAAGGTAATTTTGAGCTGAATGTGTATATGCCGGTAATTATTTATAATTTTATGCAGAGTGTTCATCTTTTAGCTGACGGAATTCATTCATTCAACATCCACTGTGTTTCAGGCATTACCGCCGATAAACAACAGATGGAGCATTATCTGCATAACTCATTAATGCTCGTAACGGCTTTAAATCCTCATATCGGATATGAAAATGCAGCTAAGTGTGCGAAGAAGGCTTATCAGGAAAGTATTTCCTTGAAGGAAGCTTGTGTTGCCCTCAAATTCCTGACCGAGGATGAATTTGATCGATATATTGATCCCGAACAGATGGTATAAGCTTACAAGTATATCGTATTTATTACCACCATTTTACAATTAAATTCTGTGAAACGATGAAACAGGAAAGCATTTGAAGTGCCTTCCTGTTTATTTTTATTTAGAAATATGATTATGCTTAAAGATTTTCAGCAATAAACTAACAGACAGTAAATTTATCAAGCATAGGAACACGATATTTGTAGTATCACCGGTATTTGCACCGCCCATACTTGTCGCGGGATTGTATTGCCCCTTAACAGATGGATCCGCTTGATTATCAGAATCAACAGGTTTATCTGTTTCACTGAAATCCATGGTGTCATACGGAATATCCCCATCGACATTTTTATTCGGTTTCCATTCAGTGATATCTTTGATATTTTCATCAGGCTTTCCGTCATCATCAAGATCAATATTGATATCAGGCTTCCCGTCTCCTGTACTGTCAATATTGATGTTTGGTATTCCATCACCGTCGGTATCAATATTTAAATCAGCTACTCCATCATCATTGATATCGATATTAATGTCAGGTCTGCCGTCACCGTCTGAATCAATATTCAATAATGGCTTGTATTTATCATCAGTATCATATGGAAAGCTTGGCTTGCCATAGGAATAATTCTTGTCAGGCTTCCAATCACTGTGCGGAGGAGCTATGTTCACATTGGCTTTTGAATCATTATCGGTATCAATATTGACATCTGCCTTCATATCACCATTTGTATCAATATTGATATTAGGAATGCCATCGTTATCTGTATCGATGTTGATAACCGGTTTTACGTTAGTGCCTGTGCAGTATTCCTCAAGGACTCCTTTATCAATATCTGCCTTCACACACTTCGTGGGTTTCCAATCGCTTTTCTTTAGAATCACTAGGTTCAAATCAGGCTTTCCGTCGTTATCTGTATCGATATTCAAATCTGACTTGCCATCGCCGTCACTGTCGATATTTAAGTCCGGAATACCGTCATTATTCCTATCCCCGTTGATGACGATCCACTTACTTTCATCATTTGGGTCTTTCCATTTGATGTTTAAATCAGGACATCCATCTCCGTCAGGATCATTGAAGTCAGGCTTGCCGTCTTTGTCTACATCGACATCGATTTTCTTAAGCTCTACCTCATGACAGCTTTCGGTATTTGTGTTGCCTGCATTATCGGTCGGTATTACGCATACTTTGTATTTGCCTCCTGTTTCACTGATCGTTATCTTTGCCTTTTCATTCGTTACTGATAAAGTTCCGTCCTTGATTGGTTCCTCAGCTCCGTCTACGATTTTATATACCTTATAGGCTATTTCCTTTGTGCCGCTTACCTTCAAGTCATCCTTTTTGTCACTTGTCGTGATCTCAAACGCCGTTCCCGGCTTAAAGAAGATTCCGCCTGTCAGCTTGTTGATGATATTTTGTAAGGTGTTGTTCGTATCCTTGGCCTTGATGCCTTTTACCTTTGGTGCTGTCTTGTCTATCTTGATGATTTCTTGTTTCTCTTTCGTGATCGCTCCGCTATCCTTTTTCATCCAAAAGCTTTGGTTCGTTTCTCCTTCTTTTGTCACCGTGACTTGGTTTGGCTTCCATGTGCTTTGGTCTAACGACATATTGATATACTCATTATGATCGCTGATGATGTTCACATCCTTATTTGTCCATCCGCCTGTGTATAAGGTATTGCTTCCATCATCAAGCTCTAAATGATACCAATTATCCTGTATGTTCTCCTCTTTGACTTTCAGTGTTCCCTCTTTGAATGTAAAGGTATAGTTTGGATAAGCTGTATTTAATATGTTACTGTCCCCCTTGATGGGATAGCTTCCTGCATTGCTGTTTGTTTTCGCCGTAGTACTCAGCTTGATATCGTTCTCCTCGATGACATCCTGTACCCCATTCCATGATACTAACTGACTTCTGAAGTCTTGATACGTTAAAGGTGGATTTACTTCTCCCTTATACTTCTCTTTATCATCAATAATGATTTCGATTGGTTTCGGTAATACCTGTACCGTGATCGTTTTACTTAACGGTACTTCTCCGTCTGCCGTTCTTGTCACCTTGATTTGGATATTTGTACTTCCGCTGTACTTCAATGCATCAAATTCCGCCTTGTTTCCTGTTACTGTCGCATTGGAGATATACGTTGTGTTATCCACCTCAAACGTATAGTTTACATTGATACTGCTACTGTCATCCTGTAGGCTTCGGATTGTGAAATGATCGCCGTAAATGATTTTGCCCGGTCGATTCAACGCCAATGTATTCTCATTCGGTCCCATGATGTGCATCATACCGTCTGCTTCTGCCTTATTGTAGTTTCGATTCCCCGGCTTCTCTACATGCAGCGGTATATCTAACCCATTATCTCCGCTGTAGCTGTAGTCAATATTCACTCCGTCATTCGTCCATGCGATCGATGTGCTGATACTGTTATCTATTGTTATGAAGTAATCTGTATCATTCACCGTGACTCCGCCGGCATTACTTGAGATATCCTGTTCATTGATGACAGGCGTTACCGTTCCGTTTCCGCTTGTCGCATAGGTGATTCCCGCAAACGATATCGTTTGATTTGCCTTTGTGATATTGATCGCTATCTCTATCGTTTTATCACTGTAATTTCCTGTAGGATCATGACTTGTTGCCTCTACGATTACCTTATCTATTTGACTCGGTGAGATACTCGCATTTAATACCGTTACTTCTCCTGTTGTACTGTCTACCGATATCACATCAGTCGGACTTCCTGCCTTTAAACGGTATGTTACTGTACTGCCTGTCGGACTCCCTGCCGTATATAATTGAATCGTTTTATTTGGTGCGTATACTTCACTGATCGCATTATACTTGTTGCTTGTTTTAGGAAGCTCATTTCCTGCGCTGTCTGTATAAATGAATTCTTGCGCTCCTGCCGTTACCGTAAATGTTAGATATGTTATCGCATCTGCCTGTCCTGCGGCTCCTTGTTTCTCTGCGACGATCGTGACTGTTCCTACTCCGTGGATCGTAACTGCACCGCTTGTCGGATTCACCTCAATCACATTCGTTGAGCCGTCTTGAATACTGTATTTCACAGGATTGGTATTACTGCTTCCTTTGACTGTCGCGTAGACCGTCACTCCTGTATCTGTCAAACACGCACTCTTTGAGGTTATCACTGTATTCGATGTACTGTTCTCATAAAACTTCAGATTCTCTGCCGCTGCCATTCCGACATTGATTGTCACCGGTATTTCCTTTGTGCTCCAGTTATCACTTACCGTTACTGTGATATGATAGCTGTTTACTCCTAAATTCGCTGTTGTCTTAATGACACCTGTATTTGGATCGACACTAAAGAAGCTCGCATTTCCTACTCCCGGTTTTAATCCATAATGATAAGTCGTTGTACTTCCGTCGATCGTATCGGGTGTACCGAGTGTTCCTTTTATCGTACCGATAATTCCACCTGTCTTTATATTCGAATCAGAAGCTGTAAAGGTAGGAATCGTTGTATCTGATGAATTGGCATGCGGTGTCACACTTCCGTCTACCTCTCGATAGATCACGATTTCTTTTTCAACAAAGGCAGAATTATAATTATCATTTCCCGT
The DNA here is from genome assembly GCA_910576855.1 of Erysipelotrichales bacterium. Lineage (GTDB taxonomy): Bacteria > Bacillota_I > Bacilli_A > Erysipelotrichales > Erysipelotrichaceae > C-19. The sequence continues at coordinate 37,964 of CAJTJP010000027.1, read as the reverse complement.
TGTCGGATCATCATCAACCGTTGCCCTTATCTTTACTTTACCGAACGCATTGCTTCCTGTATAGGTAATCGCTCCTGTATCAGGATTAATTGAAATCAGTGATACATCCCCACCCGTAATACTATAGGTTATCTTAGTCCCTGTACTTGGAGTCGCAGTCGCTGTTTCATTCCAAGCTGTAGCAGCATCTGCGATTGATTTCTTAGTAGTACTCGGATCATCAAAGGCGATAGTCGGATTTGTCTTTTCTACCGTAAATGAGGTACAAACCTTTTCGGTAGGATTACCGCTTGTATCCACCGGATCACCGTTTGCATCTACTGCAGTAATACAGAATTTATAGGTTCCTGTCTTTAACCCGCCGTTCACTAAATCAGGTGCTCCGCTTTTGATTTTCACATTCAGCGGTGTATTGCTTGAAGCACCATTCGCATCTAAGCCGTCAACCTCAAAGTTTAGATACGAATTATCTCCATTAGCTTCCAGTGTATACGTCAACGGAGTTACGCCGGTTGGATTCGCAGTAACTTTTCCTACTGCCTGACCTGCATTCACATTTTTACTGAATTCATATTCCTTACCGGCACTCGCTCCACTTTGTGGTGTCTTTGTATAAGTGATCTTATGCGGCTCTACGATTTCTAAAGCTTGAACATTTGTAATTGCACTACAATCTGCAGGAGCTGTACTGTTCTCATTATAAGCTTCATTCACTACACCGATTTTATATTTGCCGATTGGAATTCCGGTTAAATTTAACTCATACTGTCCCCTGCCTTTCGCAACTTCTAATGGTTTATAGTACAAAAAGTCTCCATTTTCATTAAAAATCAAGGCTGAAACCGTATAAATACCGCCGTATCCATCATTACCTGTCTGTGCATCTACATTTAGATAGACTGATTCATTTTTAGCTGCCTTACTGATTGCATTTTGTGCTGCATTCTCTATTTGATGGAAAGATGTTGAAGAAGATAAAACAGAATTTTCTATTCTTACTTTCATAGGTTCTCCTACTGCATCCTGATACAACCTAGTATAAGAACTGCTTAAAGTAGGCACTGTAATATTTCCGAGTGTAGTTGCGTTTCCGGGTGAAACACCGAATACAACATTCTCCATTGATAAAAAAGATTGACCTCTGACATAAAATTCATTCATATAGTTATTAATCACAGTGCTTAAATCACGCAAACCATTTGCCATCACAGGAATTAAATTCTTTTGATGAACAGCAGAACTGCCTGCGGCTGATGTCATATAATCAGAAGAAAAAGAAATATCTTTTGCCGTCGGAACTAAACTGGCATCTGTGTTAAAACCTTGAGCAATTAATTCGTATGCATTAGGCAAAAAGATTGAATTTAAGTGATCGGAAGATCTGCTGAAAATCGACTGTTTCATGGATGCTGCACTTTGTGAATCAGCAGCCCCCCCTTGTATATTATATATACGATGTATTAAGGTTAAATCGCGATATGCCAATATCATTTTATCATTAGAATTTTTAACATCCGTATTTAAGCTGTCTAATAATGAGACAACATTGCGGTAAGAGGTAAATGCAACTCTGCGATCTTGAAGATCTGTAAATGAAGTTGCGATCGCACCCCCTGCAATAGTAAAATCAGCATCAATAAAGCCCGGCTTCATATAACCCATCGCATCATTTGTTAGTGAAAGCCAAGCAGTTACAGAAGGATTACTGCAAGCAACTGAAGGCGAACTACAGCCATAATCTGTATATACTTGCTTCCTTACAAGCTGCCAACTTAAAGGATCATTTGTATATGGATTTGTCACACCCATTAATATACGATCTCCTTTTCGCATATGTTCATTTTGTACTATTAGGTTTGCCGGACTTTTGTTAATTCTTCCTGTGATACTGCCTCCACTCGCATATGGATTTGAGGCATTTAATCTTCCACTGTAAAATGTATACGCTGAAGTAGAAGTAATTAATAATAAAGCCATTAAAGTAAACAATTTTTTCATCTTTGATTCATCCTTTCCATAATGTCTAAAAAGGTAGACATAAATAGAGATAGGAAAAAGTTATTGAAATATATGTTTCTGAATAGAAAAACAGTCATTTCCTATTCAAAAATGACTGTCCAGAAACGTCTACCTTACTAGACTTTTTTTATTGAAATGTATTTTTCTGATACTTATTTACAAGGTATCCGATGATAATACCGCTCAGTATCATAAAGATTACCAGCTTTATTATATCAGTGCCGTCTCCTGTGATGGCTCCACCTACATTATCACCCGGGTAATAATTACCTTTTACATCTGCATCATTATCTTTATTAGGTTCTATAGGTTTATCTGTTTCACTGAAATCCATTGTGTCATACGGTATATCACCGTCAACATTTTTATGCGGTTTCCATTCCGTAATATCTTTGATGTTTTCATCAGGTTTGCCGTCATCATCAAGATCAATGTTGATATCAGGCTTCCCGTCTCCTGTACTGTCGATATTGATGTTTGGTATTCCATCACCGTCGGTATCAATATTTAAATCAGCTACTCCATCATCATTGATATCGATATTAATGTCAGGTCTGCCGTCTCCGTCTGAATCAATATTTAATAATGGCTCATATTTATCGACAGTGTCATATGGAAAGCTTGGCTTGCCATAAGAATAATTCTTGTCAGGCTTCCACTCACTGTGCGGAGGTGCTATGTTCACGTTAGCTTTTGAATCATTATCGGTATCTATATTAATGTCTGCCTTCATATCACCGTTTGTATCGATGTTTATGTCGGGAATATAGTCTCCATCGGTATCTATATTGATTACTGCTTTTACACTTGTACCTGTGCAATATTCCTCAAGGATTACATTATCAATGTCTTGTTTGACACACTTTGTCGGCTTCCAATCAGATTTCTTTAATATGACTAGATTAAGATCAGGTTTCCCATCGTTATCAGTATCAATATTCAAATCGGGCTTGCCATCACCGTCGCTGTCAATATTCAAATCAGGAATTCCGTCATAATTTCGATCTCCGTTTACCACAATCCATTTGGTTTCATCATCTGGATCCTTCCATTTGATGTTTAGATCGGGACATCCGTCTCCGTCAGAATCGTTGAAATCGGGTTTACCGTCACCATCCACATCAACATCGATTTTCTTTAACTCTACCTCATGACAGCTCTCGGTATTTGTATTACCTGCATTGTCAGTCGGTATCACGCATACTTTATAGGTTCCTGTTGTTTCACTGATTGTGATGCTTGCCTTTTCATTTGTAACCGCTAAATTACCTTCCTTGATTAATTCATCACCGGCTCTTGATTGTGCCTCTGTTTTGTATACCTTATAAGCTATCTCCTTTGTGCCGCTTACCTTTAGGTCATCCTTCGTATCATCTGTCGTTATCTCAAATGACGTCCCCGGTTTAAAGAAGATTCCGCCGCTTAGCTTATTGATAATATCTTGTAGCTTATTGTTGGTATCCTTTGCCTTGATTCCTTTTACCTTAGGCGCTGTCTTATCAATCTTGATAAGCTCTTGTTTCTCTTTCGTAATGGCTCCACTGTCCTTTTTCATCCAAAAGCTTTGGTTTGTTTCTCCCTCTTTTGTGACTGTGACTTGGTTTGGTTTCCATGTGCTTCCATCTAATGATAGATTAATATACTCATTATGGTCGCTGATGATGTTGACATCCTTGTTTGTCCATGCACCTGTATAAGCTGTGTTGTTTCCGTCGTCTAACTCCAAGTGATACCAATCATCCTCGATAGTTTCCTCAATGATTGTGAGGGTTCCTTCCTTAAAGGTAAAGCTGTAATTTGGATAAGTCTTGTTTAATGTATTACTATCTCCCTTGATCGGATAAGCTCCTGCGTTACTTTCTGTTTTTGCGGTTGTGCTTAGCTTTATATCATTTTCCTGTATTACATCCTGCACACCGTTCCAGGATACTAACTCACTTCTGAAATCTTGATATGTCAGTACCGGATTCTGTTCGCCCTTTAGCTTTTCTTTATCATCAATAGTGATTTCAATCGGCTTCGGTAGTACCGTTACCTGTACCTGTTTACTTAACATCGTTTCTCCGTCCGCTGTTCTTGTCACCGTGATTGTTGTCTTATTGCTTCCGCTGAATTGTTTCGCATCAAACTCGGCACTGTTGCCGTTTACTGTTGGACTAGAGATATAGGTTGTCTTATCAACCTCGAAGGTATACTGTACATTCGTGCTGTCTGCATCATATTGACTGCTTCTTATCGTAAAGTGATCACCGTAGATGATCTGTCCCGGACTTGTGATCGCTAAGATGTTTTCATCAGGTCCCATGATATGAATCGTTCCATCCGCTTCCGCAGCTTTATAATTTCGATTCATCGGCTTTGTCGCATGGATCTTGATATCTTTTCCTGTTTCTCCGCTGTAGTTATAATCAATCGTTTTATTATCATTTGTCCATGCGATGGTGTGATCCTCGTTAGTATCTACCTCGATCAGTACATCGCCATCGGTATCTACGACTCCATCGACCTCTGTGACAGGTGTTACCTTGCCTTTTCCGTTCGTCACATAGATTGGTTTTTCTTTAAAGCTGATGACTCTTGTACCCTTTTCTATATTGATTGGTAATTCGATTGTTTTATCGCTGTAGTTTCCTGTAGGATCATGACTGGTTGCCTGTACAATCACCTTGCCCATTTGATTATTCAAGGAAGCGTTCAATATCGTTACTAATCCACTCGCATCTACCGATATCACATCCGTAGGACTTCCCGCTTTTAATTGATAGTTTACCGTTGAACCGGTTGGATTACCTGCGGTATAAAGCTGAAAGGTCTTGGTTGGTGCATATACTTCGCTGTATGCCTTATAGTCACTTCCATCTTTTGGCAGCTCATTTCCTGCATTATCTGTATAAATGAAGTTTTGTGAACCTGCCGTTACCGTGAAGGTCAGCTCAGCTACTGCCTTTGCCTGCCCTACTCCACCCTGTTTCTCTGCAACAATCGTTACTGTTCCTACTCCGTGAATTGTGATGGCTCCGCTGTCTTCATTTATCTCTATGATATTTGTTGATCCATCTTTGATACTATACTTCACCGGGTTACTGTTACTGCTTCCTTTGACTGTCGCATACACTGTCACATTCGTATCTGTTGTTTTAGCACTCTTTGTCGTTATCGCTACATTGGAGCTGCTGTTCTCATAGAATTTCAAATCCTCTGCCGCTGCCATTCCGACATTGATCGTTACCGGTATTTCTTTCGTGCTCCATTTGTCACTCACTGTTACGGTAATGGAATAGCTTCCTACTGCCAAATTCGCTTTTGTGGTGATTACACCTGTGCTTGCATTTACCGCAAAGAAGCTTCCGTCTCCGTCATTCTTTAATCCATACGTATAGGTGAATCTACTGCCTGTTACATCATCCGGCGTTCCCGGTGATCCTTTGATCGTTCCTATCGTTCCGTTGATTTTAATATTAGGATCATTCGCACTAAAGGTCGGTGTACTGATATCACTTGAATTGGTATGGGGGGTTACACTGCCGTTTACCTCTGCATAAACTATAATTTCTTTTTCTGCATAAGCTGAATTATAATTATTGTTTCCGCTGCTTGAATCATCATCTGCGGTTGCCCGTATTTTCACTTTTCCGTAAGCGCCGTTTCCTTTATAAGTAATCGCTCCTGTATCAGAATCAATATCAATCAGTCCGATATCTCCGCCTACCTTCGAATAAGTAATCTTTACATCACTATTGTTTGGTGTGGCTGTCGCTGTTTCATTCCAAACTGTAGCTGCATCTGTGATTGATTTCTTCGTTTGATTGGAATCATCAAATGCCACTGTTAAGTTTGTCTTTTCAACTGTAAATGAAGTACAAACCTTTGAATCCGTTGTAACCGACGTAGGATCACCGTTCGCATCTACAGCACTTACACAAAATTTATAAGCTCCTGCCTTTAATCCACCGTTCACTAAATCAGGTGCATTACTTTTGATTTTCACATTCAGTGAGGAACTGCTTGAAGCACCGCTGCTGTTCAAACCGTCTATTTCAAAGTTTTGATACGTATTATCACCGTTTGTTTCAATCGTATAAGTAAGCGGCATCACCCCTTGCGGATTCACCGTTATCTTACCGACTGTTTGACTCGCATTCACATTCTTATTAAACTCATAATCGTTTCCGCTTGATGCGCCGCTCTGTGGTTGTTTTGTATAACTCAGCTTATGCGATTCTACAATTTCTAACGGAAATACATCAGTTATTGCACTGGACTCTGCAGGAGCAGTACTGTTATCATTATAAGCTTCATTTACTATTCCTATTTTGTATTTGCCTAACGGAATATTGGTTAAATCCAACTCATAAAATCCACTGCCTTTCGCTGCCTCCAATGGCTTATATAACTTAAAATCGCCGTTTTCATTGAAAATTAAGGCTGAGACTGTATAAATACCACCATTCCCATCGTCTCCTGCTTGCGCATCTACGTTAAGATATACTGAACTATTCACAACCGTTTTACTGATAGCACTTTGGGAAGCATTTTCAATTTGATTGAAATTCGTAGATGCACTTAAAGAAGCATCTTCTATCCTAATCTTCATAGAAGGATTTTGATTTGTAACCGCATAAAGTGAAGTATAGCCAGAAGGCAATATAGGTGTTGTAATTTTTGCAAATGAAGAACTACTACCTTTAGAAACAGCGAATACAATGTTACTTGGATCTATGTTAAGAAACGGTCGCAAATATAATTGTTGTGTTACTGAACTTACGTATTTACTGCATGGCTGAACGATTCCATCGGATCCGCCTATCCAATAAGCAGCGTATTTTCCGGTGTCGCTTCCGGATGGAAAGGTATTCGTCCAATAATTATCCACAAAAGTAGTATCTTTTCCTTCCAATCCGGTATATTTATAAGTAGTACAAGCAGCACTATCACAGCGTGAAAGTGTAAACAAGTCAAACATATAAGCATGTCTGCCATATTCGCCTGCAGTGATTGACTGATCAATTCCCTCACTTTTAACTGAATACCCTTCTACATAATATTTAGCATTATTGGTTAAATCTCTCGGCGCTATAATATCATTCTTATGTTTTAATGAATCAATTTGGTGATTCAAAGATTTCATTTTAGGATATAGAATGGAATATGATTCTGTATAATCAGGTAAATCATATACTAACGATTCTGTATTTGGGGTCCAAATCACACTTTTAATATGAAAAGCATCCCCACTGGAAAACGCATTTGTTTTATTACCATATGGAATAGTAGCAGCACTGATCCAACCGGAAATAGGTGTCGATATCGGAAATGAATAGGATCCCCTTACACCGCTTATTGTATATTGTGTATAATCATCTAATTTATAAATCAATTGAAACGGAAGATCCACATTATTTTCATTTTTTAATCCTAAGTCTAACTTATCCCCTTTTTGCATACCACTGTTCATCACCAAGAGATTTGTCGGACTTTTGTTGACTCTGCCTGTCACATTACCGCCGGCTTTATATGTGCTTGTCGCTGCATTCAATTCCTGACTGCAATATGCATAAGCAAGTGAAACAGTCGCAAACAGCATAATACAACCTATCATTATCTTTTTCCACATACCGTTCACTTTCCTTTCTATCTGTATCAATCTTAATATGAAACAGCGGTTATTTTCCTTTTGTTATATAACTGCATTTCATTTACTGTTAGCTTAAAAATACATATATAATACCAAAGGCCTACTGAAGCGGAATATGATAATAAAGCTATTTTATATAGCTTTTTATCCTTTGACCTTGTAATAACCTTTTATGATATAATTATTGAAGCTTCTTATAAAAATTGTGTTTCATACGCACTCCTGTCAGTAGCGTGTTATTTAGACACAGGTTTCAAAAATTACGTTCGAATTTTTTTGATTTTTTATCAAAAACTTTTTTTGTAGATAAATTTCGGGTAAAATATCATCTCAATCATTGGAATAATATGGAATTATCTTTCGCATAATAAAAAATACGCATCTAATAAGATGATCGTATTCTTTCATTGTAAATTCGTTCTAAATCATTGATCCAGCCTTCATTTCGCAATGCTTCATAATAGACGCTGTGATCTCTTTTCATAATTTGATATAAATAATAAACATCCTTCAGCTTATCTGTATCCATTATCATCATTTCCTCATGACAACAGGCCCATGTCTTAATATGAAAATATGCTTCTCGTGCATTCGTTATCTTTGTTGATCTTACTGTTACTGCAGGAAAACGATTCTGAAGTTGATTTTCCTGTGTATGTGCATCGTTGCTGAATATAATGTTTCCTACTCCGACAGTCAACAAGGTAATAGAGGCAAACGCTGCGACTATCGCCTTTGTACTGACAGCAGATGAAAACCGTTGCCACAGCGAGACGTTTACGGTACTTGCCGGTATCAACATTTCCGTTGGTAAAACTGCTTTTCCTAATGAAAAGATCAATGCGCTCGCTATTAAACCATCGACTGAATGAAAGTTAAGTTTTACACCGGTGGTTCGTTCATAAAGCTCAATCTTTTTACGCAGAGAATTACGGGCATAGGATAATCTGCTTTTTACCGTTCCTTGCGGAAGCTCTAATATTGCGGCAGTTTCCTCTATACTGAATTGTTCTAAATAATGAAGGATTACTGTTTCTTTTTGTCCCTGCGGAAGTTCATCGATAAAGGCATTGAGCACCTCTTTATCACTTTCGAATTTTAATACCGATTCCGGCAATACATCCTCTCTTGTTTCAATCAGATTGTTTTTCGCCTCATAATGTTCATCGTCATAGGTAACATATTTATTTTTACGGAACAGATTTTTGCATTTTGATATAGCAATTTGATTTAGCCAAAATTTAAACAGGCTCGGGTTTTTAAGATTATGAATCATACGCTTTACTTGTAAAAAGGTATCTTGTACGATGTCTTGACTGTCGGCATCGTTTTTACAAATGCGGTATGCGATGTAATAAACAAGCTTTACATAGCGATGATAGAGCAGATTAAAAGCTTCTTCATCGTTATTTTGAAGCATCAGCACTAATTCTTCATCTGTGTATTCTTTTTCGGTCATGATTATCTGCTCCTTTATTTTATCTTAAATTGATTTAATTGTTATGTCAATAGAAAAACAACATAATTTAGAAAAATTTTGCATTTGTAGAAAATTATGGAATTATTTGGAAGAATCAAAGACCGTGAGGAGACATTGGTGAAATGAGGAACATTAACTTTTTGTCCATACGAAAGAGGAGTGCGTCAGGGAAATTGAATGTTTCTTTGTTATCGGAATTGTAATATTAATAAAAGAGATGATGGAATGGAAAAAGTATTATTTCGCTGCGAGGTAAAAATTACTTATATTTTTACTTTTATGATTAAAGAAAAGTAAAAGACGATAAAAGTTGAATTTTATCATCTTTATTGAGAATGTTACTTGTGTCGCTTGTACAGTGATTTTGTTATGAGTATGACAGTACCTGAACTGATAACGGCAAATAATAAATAAATGATGGGGATAGTGGAATCACCTGTATTCGGAATCTCAGGGATTTTGCGGTTGGTGATTTCGATGACTCGGTCTTTGGGTTCTTTATTCAACCACTCATCGTTGATGGTGACTTTGTTAACCTTGTCGGATAACTCATAACCACTAGGCGCTTTGGTTTCCTTTATGTATACTGTAGTGCCAAAGGTGATATCTTTGAAGCTTGCATTGCCTGATTGATCGGTTACTGCTTTAGAAAGCTTCTCGGTGCACTCCTTATCCGCATACATTGTAAACTCTGCGCCTTGTAAAGCAATCGTCTTGTCTGTTTCATCTACCTTGTGAATTCCGATGTTTGTTTTCATAAGCTCGTTATCCACATGGATCGTTTCAAATTGTCCATGCTTGGTTAGCTCTATCTTGAACACTTCATCAGTCAAGACATAGTGTGCCAATGTGGACTTTTCTTTGATGTAGTAGGTGCCTAACTCAAGCTCATCGAATACGATGCGACCGTTACCATCCGTTTTCTTTGTATCGATGATATTGGTGAAGTCCTTATCTGTAGCTATTTCAAAGGTTACTCCTGCCAGATAATTTGTATTATCCTTCGTTAATGGATTATGGTAGATTTTGGCATATTCTTCCATATTCCGGAAAGAGTCTGCGTATTCCTGTTCTGCCTTTGTATAATGCAGGGAATCGGTTGTTGTTTTGATGATCTCAATGCTTCCTCGTTTTAAGTCATTGTTGATTGGATCTCCTTCGTTGATCTCAATCGTGTATTCCTTGACTTCCTCTCCAGGATAGCCTACCTCAAAATCATACTCGGTTGTATCTAACTGATATTGATCATTTGTCTGCAGCTCCTTGAAGTAGTATACACCGTTAGGTAAATCAAAGGTGTTGGTTAAATGACCTTGTTCATCGATATGTGAGATACCGATCAATGACCCGTTTTTGATCACTACCTTCCCCATATAGTTATAGATATCCTCTCTCGCATATAAGCCAAAGATAACATCTTGATAAGCTTTACTGTTGATAAAGGTTTCCTGTTTCTCTAATGCCTTTGTGAAGTCAAGATTGACCTTAGCTCTGTTGTTGTTGATGGAAACTGAATTGAGTTGAATATCAGCTTTGCCGTTTGGTTTGATTTCAAAGGTATAGATCGTTTCATCTTTGATATAACCATGCGGTGTTTTTGATTCATAGGCTTCATACTTTCCTACAGGCAGTAATAAGCTGTCGGTTGTCTGCCAATCTGATTCCAGCACAGCTACGACATCGCCTTTCTTGTAGTGCTCTGTTTGATCCCATGTGGTGATATCCTCTGCCGCTTGTATTGTAAGCTCAGCTCCTAACAGATTACCTTGTTCCCATACAGGATGATGTTCTTTACCGAATTTGCCTTCCACAACCTCTGCCTTACGGAAGCTTTCACCTGTTTTCGTAAATTGTACCTTACCTTTGACTTGGGTATTCGTGAGGTTTACCTTTACTATTTCTACATCGTTCAAGGTTACTTCATGAATCGTTGGATCATAAATATAGCCCTTATCTACCATATCATGTTTTCCTTCATATTTTTCTCTGATGTAATATGTATGATTGGCTTCCAATTCATCAAAGATCGCTTTGCCGTTTTCATCTGTCCATGTGGTTTTGATGATATGAGTAAAGTCTTTATCTGTCGCAAGCTCAAAACATACATTCATCAACGGCAGCTTACTGTCTGCATCCTGTTTATAGACTTCAATCGTTCCTCTTTTTAAATAGTTATAGATAGGTTTGCCGTTATTCACTTGTATTACCTGTTGTTTATCACCGTTATATGAATAAGTGAAAGGGTACTTTTCATTGGATAGTATGTAATCACCATCTGTTTGAATTTCTTTCAAATAGTACGTGCCTTCTTGTGTCAAGGTGCCTTCCGCTTTTCCGTTCTCATCTACATCAAGGATAGCGACTAAGGAATCCTTTTCTAACTGTTCCACCTGTTCACTGAAGATTCCGAACACTACCTGTTTATATGCTTCTGTTTTGTCCTTATTATCAGATATTTCCATATGCTTCATGATTGGAGTAATGCTTGTTTGATGTTGATTATCTAAGGTTAAGATTTCATCTGCTTCTATTTCATTTCCGTTTTCATCCAACCATGTCGGATCAACGATTGCAGTATTCTCATCTGCATAATCGAAACGGAAGTAACGGATCGTATCATCCAGCACATAGCCTTCCGCTGTTTCTATTTCCTGAATACTATAGATATTGTTTCCTTCAGTTCCGATCGGCAAAGGGCTTGATGTCGTTATCGTTTCTCCGTCCGTTGTAAGTACCTCTACTCGTTGTCCGGCACGATACCACAGCTTGCCGTCAGCTCCGATAATATCCGTTTTCGCTTTGATTTCAAACTTCACATTCGCAAGTAATCCTCTCTCATAAACAGGTGTAAACAATTCCCCATACTTTGTATTCGTTGAAGTATAACCCTGAAACAACATCGCTTCCTTTTGGAGCTTCACTTGTCCTTTTACCGGTGTATCATCAAATGTGATCGTAGTTACGATGGTAGTATCATCAGGTCCTAACTGTTGGTGAATGCCGTTACCGCTGATTCTGAACGGTTTAGCGCTTTGCGCTAACAGATAACCGTTCGGTGCTTTGATTTCCTCTAGCTGATATAAACCGATCGGTAACTCCTCCGGCAACATTACCGTTCCGTTTTCTGTTGTCGTAAAGGTATCTACTGTATGAGGAATCGGATTCCATTGCCACCAGTTTACATACTCTCCTGCTTCAAATTTACTGTTTTTCTCTAAACATTTGATTTTAAAAGTTGCGCCTTCTAACTCAATGATATTATGAGTTTCCGCATCCTTTTTCACGATTGCGATAATCGTAGTAAACTCAGGATCATTGATATACAGATAATTCATAGGAATCTCACTGTCCTTTTCAATGTTTACATAGAAATCAGGAGCTGTTTCATAATCACCGGGATTACCGGGTGTCTTGGTTTCCTTCACCAAATAATTACCGAAAGGTAAAGGCTTACTTGTCGCAGTACCTTCATCACTTGTAATCAACACATCCCATTCACTGTCAAGGATACGATCATCATCAGGGTCTTGTGCAATTTGTAAAGCCATATCCCAGCCGTACTGTTCTACATAGCGATTCAAGATAGCCGTAAACTCTGCGCCTTTTAATGCCGGTTTGATACCACCTGAACCATCAGGATCACTAAACTTCGCAATCTTAAACGCTTGTTTCATGACAGAATCACAGCTTGATACAGTTTTGACATAAGCATCAGAAGTAAGATTCACCTCATATTCTCTTTCATCGATAAGATAACCTTTCGGCGCTTTCGTTTCCTTTATCTTGTATCTTCCTAAATACAGATTATCGAAGGCTGCCTTATAGTTTTCACCGATAGAAGCTTTGGCAATCTCAGTACCGGCAGGATAAATAACCGAATCATCGGCAGGATCTAAGATATCCTCTTTTGCGTATAAGGTATATTCGGCATGAAAGAGCTTTGCGTCACCTTGAGGTCTTTTACCAACCTCACAATCCTCTTTGGAAAGCTCAATTCTGCCTCTGATTTGATCGTTCGCTAAAGACTTTTGAACCGTAACATCACTCTCTTTGATTTCAAAATTGATTCTTTCATTACTGATGAAGTATTTATCCGGTTCTGTTTTTTCAAGTGCATAATACTTACCGAACAACAGATTCTTTAATGAAGCGATACCGTTATTATTAGTCGCAATGGTAGCTACCTTAGTACCGTTTTCCTTAAAGATATCAAATTCAACACCGGCTTTCTTTACCACTTTACCGCTTTGTTTATCTAGCTTCTTTAATTCAAAGTTACCGTATTTTTGGACCTTGATATCGATAACAGTTTCATGAGGATCGGTAATTTTAAAAGGTACAACATTTTGTGAATCATCAGAAGCATAAAGAATAGATGTTCCAACACACGCTTCCTTCACAAGCTGATATTTCACCTGCGCATTTTCAGGCGCATTGGCACTGGCAGTTATCGTCAAGCTATTACCACTTTTTTTCACTGTTAAGCCATCACTGCGAGAAGTAAAAGAGTAATTTTCAAACACTTTATTTTGATCAGTGATTGTTTTTGATTCACCGGCCTTTAAGGTTAATGAGGTCTTATCAAAAGATGGAAGCTTATTAAATTGATTTAGTCTTTCAATAATCTCTGCTTTCTTTGCCTCATAACCGTCAAACGAATTAGAGGTAAACTTTAACCCCATCGCTTCCCAAATCATGAACTGGGTAGCTGCGTAATCATCATCGGTTTTGTTTTTCACCATATGCCAACCGACATAAGCAATATGTTCCATTTTCCTTCTTTGTACATGAGTATAGTTACTTCTTGTGAAATTAGCATCAATTTTTAATTTCTCTTGCGGTTGAACACAAAATGCGATTTCTCCATTCACAAATATTTTAGCCACATGATCACCATATGCATTAACTACACTTCCATCAGGATTATATCCTGTATAAGAATATTTAATTTTTTTTCCTATGGCAATATTGTCTTTCGCATGTACAGGCAGCGACATATTTGAAATCGCTATAAACAATGTACATATAAGAATTGATAATCGCTTTACTGTATTTTTTAATTTAAGCATAACATCACCTTTTCCTTTCTATCGAGAGCTTCAGCTTTCGAATTTATGCTTATAAAAATCATTAGGACTTATATATGTGAAAACATACTGCCTTTCATTTACAGGGGCAAAAGCCCCTAAGTGTTCCTCACCTTGTAGTAATTCAAGGCTATTCACTCCTTTCACCACATAGAAAAAGTAAGGTACATATGCCTGTTTAAGGCGCCCTTACTTATTACTTACGATCGTAATTTGAGAAATACAAAAAATTTTTAAACTTTTTTTAATTTATTTTGATGGATATCAATAAGGATAAAAAAAGTCGATATTCATTTATCGACTTTTACTATTTTGTTACTCAAGAAAATCATCATAATCACCAACATAATTAAAGCTTACCGTCCACTTGTCTAAGGTATTATCGCAATAATCAAATACTTGAGAATAGGCAAAACCAACTGTATTAGTACTCTCCGCATCTACTTTTTTTCCATATTCAATTGCCTCTTGTTCGCTATTAAATACTTTGCCTGAGTTTCCAATCGCATTGGGATGAATTACTCCTGCCTTGCAAGTCTGCGGCTTTGATTGCGTTGGCTTTTTATTTGAGCCTGTATTTCCGGTACTAGGCCTGTTGTAGCTTCCTTGATTACTTGTATAGCCGTTTCCGCTTGATTGGTTGTTATTCTGTGTTGAAGCCTGTTCCTGCGGCTTTTTCTTTACCGTTACCTTATAGCTGCTTTCCGCTTTATTGCCGTTCACATCATAAGCAGTTACCTTCACCGTATAGCTGCCTGCCTTCTTGGCATTCACATCGCTTGTGATAAGATAGCCGTTCTTTGTCAGCTTCTTATCCTCACTCTTTTTGAGATCACCGTCTACGGGATCCTTCACTGATTCAATGTTAGAAGCTGCATCAAACTTATCCCCTGCAGTGATTTCTACCTTTTCTTTTTTCAGCTTGATTACCGGTTTTTTCGTATCCTTTACCTCAAGTGTGATTTCCGCCTCGATTTCTTTGTCTTTTTCATTCACAAAAATTGCGGTTACCTTTTGCTCTCCGGCTTTCTTAGCATCGAAGCTCTTGACTTCCTTCAGCGTAACCTTTTCATCAGTAAGATCTTCAGCCTTTAGTTCAGCACCATATTCAATTACAATGCCTTCCTTCACCTCAACTGATGCTTTTCCGCAAGCACACAATAAAACACATAATAAAACACTACCAATAATCTTTTTCATAATATCTCTCCTCCAAATTTACCGGTAAATCTTTTTACACCCTTAATATACCAAGCTAAACCATTCATGTCAATGCTTTGCACAATTTATAGAGCATGTTTTAATTATATGTCAGTCACTGACATCAAATCGATAATAACCTTATTTCACCATTAGGACTTATATATGTGAAAACACATTGCCTTTCATTTACAGGGGCATAAGCCCCTTATGTGCTTCTCACCTTATAGTAATTCAAGGTTATCACTCCTTTTTGCATACAGAAAAAGTAAGGTACATGAGCCTGTATAAGGCGCCCTTACTTATTACTTACGATCGTAATTTAAGAAATACAAAAGATTTTTAAACTTTTTTTAATTTATTTTGAAGGATATAAAATGAGATAAGAAAAAGCCGATATTCATATATCGACTTCTAAGCAATATTTTATAACATAACTAAAATTGTTTATTCTACTGTATAATCATTTCCATAATTAAATCCTACAGTCCACTTATTCATGATATCATCACAATAGTCAAACACTTGAGAATAACTAAAGCTGACTATATTAGAATTTTCTGCATCCATTTTTTCACCATAAGCAATCGCTTCTTGTTCACTATTGAAAATTTTTCCTGAGTTTCCAATAGCGTTCGGATGAATTACTCCTGCCTTACAAGTCTGCTGCGGTTTTGATTGCGTAGGTCTATTTGAACCTGTATTCCCTGTACTAGGCTTACTATAGCTTCCTTGATTACTCGTGTAGCCGTTTCCGCTTGATTGATTGTTATTCTGTGTCGGAGCTTGCTCCTGCGGCTTTTTCTTTACTGTTACCTTATAGCTGCTTTCCGCTTTATTTCCGTTCACATCATATGCAGTTACCTTCACTGTATAGCTGCCTGCCTTCTTAGCATCCACATCACTTGAAATGATATAACCGTTCTTTATCAGCTTCTTATCCTCGCTCTTTTTAATATCTCCGTCTACCGGATCCTTCACTGATTCAATATTAGAAGCTGCATCAAACTTATCCCCTGCAGTGATTTCTACCTTTTCTTTTTTCAGCTTGATTACCGGTTTTTTCGTATCCTTTACCTCAAGTGTGATTTCCGCCTCGATTTCTTTGTCTTTTTCATTCACAAAAATTGCGGTTACCTTTTGCTCTCCGGCTTTCTTAGCATCGAAGCTCTTGACTTCCTTCAGCGCAACCTTTTCATCAGTAAGATCTTCCGCCTTTAACTCAGCACCGTATTCAACTACGATGCCTTCTTTTACAGCTACTGAAGCGCTCCCACATGCGCACAACAACAAGCATAACAAAAAACTACAGATTGTTTTTTTCATTTTTACTCTCCTCCAAATTTATTTTTAACCTTTTTACACCCTTAATATACCAAGCTAAACTATTCCTGTCAATGCTTTGCTTAATTTATAGAGCATGTTTTGATAAAATATGTAAATCATTGATATCATTTTAATAATATCTTTTATAACCGGAACTTTTGTATGTGAAAATATATCAGCTTTCGCTCACAGACACAAAAGTCCCTTATTTACTTCCTACTTTAACATAATTCAAGATCGTCATCTCCTTTCCATATCCCAAAAAAAGTAAAGTACATTAGCATGTTTAAAGCGCCCTTACTTCATATATACAATCAAAATTTGAGAAACACAGAATATTTATAAACTTTTTTAATGAAGAATAAAAATAGAATAAGAAAAAGCCGATATACAAATACCGGCTGAAACATTAATAACTTAATAGGACCTCTGCTTAAAGTCCGAAATCGCTTTCCATAAAATAAAACTGACTATTTATTTCTTTTCGACACGCGCCACCTTGCTGTCAATTGCAGCCTGCGCAACTTCCTTGGCAATTTCCTGAGCGACGCGTTTATTCAACGCACTCGGAATAATATATTCCTCATTCAATTCCTCGTCACTGATTAAGGATGCGATAGCTTTTGCCGCAGCTACCTTCATTTCCTCGTTGATATCCGAAGCCCGCACATCAAGCGCTCCGCGAAATATCCCCGGAAATGCCAATACATTATTGATTTGATTCGGATAATCACTGCGCCCGGTACCAACAATATAGGCACCTGCTTCCTTTGCCGCCTCAGGCATAATCTCAGGCGTAGGATTTGCCATCGGAAAAACGATTGCCTTATCAGCCATTGATCTCACCATATCCTTTGTCACAACATTAGGCGCGGAAACACCGATAAAAATATCTGCACTTTTCATCGCATCGGCAAGTGTTCCGCTCAACTTACGCTTGTTTGTGATTGCCGCCATCTTTTGCTGAGCCTCATTCATATTAGCACGTCCCTCATACAACAGACCATCGATATCACAAAGAATAATATCACCGAAGCCCATCTGTGACAGCAGTTTCGCAATCGATATACCGGCAGAGCCCGCACCGTTGATTACGATATTCAGTTCCCCCATTTTCTTTTGACTAAGCTTCACCGCATTCAACAAAGCTGCAGCTACCACGATAGCCGTTCCATGCTGATCGTCATGAAATACCGGAATATCACAAAGCTCCTTTAAGCGCCTTTCAATTTCAAAACAACGCGGTGCTGCGATATCCTCTAAATTGATACCGCCGAAGCTTCCTGCCAAAAGCGCAATCGTGCGGACGATTTCCTCGGTATCCTTACTGCGAATACATAACGGAATTGCATTGATACCGCCGAATTCCTTAAATAAAACACACTTGCCCTCCATCACCGGCATGCCTGCCTCAGGTCCGATATCACCAAGTCCCAAGACAGCCGTACCGTCAGTAATAACAGCGACACTGTTGCCTCTCCCCGTATACTCATAGGATTTATCGATATCCTTCTGAATTTCTAAGCATGGCTGTGCTACGCCGGGAGTATATGCCAATGACAGATCGTCCCTTGTTTCAATTTTCATCTTTGCGACTGTATCAAGCTTACCCTTCCATTCTGCATGTAAGCGTAATGATTCCTTTGCGTAATCCATAAATTCCTCCTATTTATTCTTATTCCTTCATTTACATTTCTCTTTGCAGCATGTTTTTTTATTTTTTCGCTCTATTTGCGGTATCATTCTCTCAATAAGCGCTCTTTTACTCTTTAGTTCCGCTTTTTTCTCATCTGCCAACCGTATCGTCCGATAGGCACAATACAAACTGCCTGTGAATATAACGGCGCGAATCAGTTTATCCGTCTTATCAAGATTCACATGATCCAACAGCCGCTCACAATACGATTTTTCATTTTGCATATCATCACCGAGGTTCTCTGCCTTTGCCTCACTGTATACCAATTCTTTACGACAGGTCACTGCAGTACCGGCCGCAATATCCTTATCAATCACACAGCCATCACCGATAACAGCCCCGCGATGAATCGTTACCCCCGCAAGTATCGTTACATCATTACCGATACAAACATTGTCCTCAATCGTGATCGGTGAAGCAACACCGCGCTGTCTGTCATTCCCATCGTAATCAAGTTTAGCCGTCAACAACTTTACATGATTACCAAGCTGTACATGATTCTTGATCGTAATAACGGCATCATCCTCAAAATACGCACTGTGACCGCAAGTAAACGCTCTGCCGACCGTAATATTGCTTCCGTAAATACAATAAAACGGTTGTTTGATTTTAAAGAAGCCCTTGGCATGTATCAATCGCTTCATATAAGCATTGCGATAATCAAATTCACTCATAAAGCTGCGATTAAAGCGATATTGTCGATAAGCACTGCGATTTTGCTTCCATAAACCGCTTAAGCTGTTTCGCTTAAAAGTCTGTTCCTTATCAGTATTCATATTGTCATCTTCCTTCCCCATTATTTTAACACTTTTTACTTATGATTACTACGCTTGATTTAATCCAATACTACCTTAAAACGCAAAAAAAGGAGCAAGGCTTACTCCTGCTCCCTTATGACAATTTCCACATCCTTCGCTTCATCCAAAGCAATCTTTTCTGCTTTTTTCACAAAGCGCTTATAATAAATGACCGTATAAATATTTGCGATACCGTCTAATATCAATAGAAAACTGAAATAGTTTTCCAACAAAGAGCCTAAATCAAAAAGCACCAGAACGATCCCCAAAACAGCCGGAATCAGTGACAGACATAAATGCGTAAGCCATTGCTTATCCTTTACTCTCAACAGATTCATACTGTACTGCAATCTCAATATACTGTCCAGTACGACAAGCACTCCGATAACAGGACGATAATAATCAACGATATAATCAGCCTTAAAACAAACGACCAATCCGCCGAACACAAGCAATAAACCAAAAGAGAATGTAAAATCCTGTGGCTTCATATAATCCTTTTTCAACAAATAAATCAATATCTGCATCACACCTACTACCGCAACGGCAATTCCTGCGACCTTGAAGAAGCTTAAAAATTCGCTTGCCTGTACCTGATAGGATACAAACGCAAAGATAAAATAAAATGCCGATAAGACAAGCAGCTTCCAATTCTCAATCTTTATATTCATATAATATCCCTCTGTTTCTTCTTTAATCATAATACCATGAGTTATCATAGGAATCAATAGGAAAAGGCGTTTTCATCAAACAAGAAGCAAACAAGAAAAAAAGCTGCAATTATCATAAGATATCCTTATTCTTAATAATCACAGCTTCGATATTCTTTATACAGACATTCAAATAAGATATTCATATATGAAATAAATGCTTATTTATTTCTCTAGCTTGATTGAATCTTTATTCATCAGATAGTTTCATAAAGAAGGACAACAGATAGAGTCCGCTTAACGCAACCAATGAATATACGATACGTGACAGCATCGTCATCGTACCGAATAAATATGCAACCAAATCAAATTCAAATATCGCAATCAATCCCCAGTTGATACAACCGATGATCGCAATCGCTAACGCTATTCCTTTTATTGTTTTCATAATCCATACCTCCTGTTTAATTACCGCCCGGACCGTCTTGACGCTCACGCTTATCCGGATAATACTTCAGATTCGCATTGGTCCATTGGTTATTCCCCGCATCTTTTTTATTTTCCTGATCCTTTAATAAATTCTTTTTTCGATCTGGCATATTGCTTACCTCCTGATAGTAGTATGCGCAATATGTATAAAATAATATGAAAAAATTATAAAATATGATGCGCTGTCTCAAGAATATCTCTTATATATCTTTTCTTTATCCCTATAGATTCGTTATATATCGTTATCAGAATATCACTCCTGTCATTCTCGGCTTATAACTCATTCCTGTAAGCTGTATATCCCTCACATTTCTGTATCTTGAATTTTTTTAATCCTCCGGTCGCAACCCTTGACATTTTCTCATGAAAGAAATAATATTTAGTATACTAATAATTAGATAGCTAACAATCAATAAAAGAGGGAAAGGAAGAAAAACTTATGAACACACCGTTACATATCCTGTTATTCAAGGTATTTCATCTCCAACGAAAGAAAATGCGTAGCGATATGAAGCGATACGGATTATTTCCGGGACAGCCCAAGGTGCTTCGCTATATCAATGTTCATGAAAACTGCAAGCTGAGTGATATCGCAAGAGAATGTGATATTGAATGCGCTACCGCCAGTAAGCTGCTGGAGGGATTAGCGGAAAGCGGAATGCTGGAGCGTTCCATCAATACAATGAATAAGCGGGCACTTCAAATCAATATTACCGATAAGGGCAAGCATGCGCTCAGCTTATGGGAACTGCACTGTAAAGAAATTGAGAAAATCGCGATGCAGGACTTTACCGAAGCTGAAATTGAGCGATTTAAACAGGACATACAGCGTATTTATAATAACCTGAGTAAAATAAGCACAAAGGAGTGATTCGATGATAAAGCGTTTATATCCCTATATGCATAAATATAAAAAACAGTTGTTTTTGGCTTGCTTTTGCGTTGTAGCGGAAACTGTTTTTGAACTCATTATACCGGTATTTATGGCTGATTTGATTGATGTGGGAATCAGTCAAGGAAATCGTGATGTAATTATGGAACAAGGTCTGTTGATGCTGTTTTGTGCGCTTTGTTCCTTAATATTAGGAATACTATATGCACGCTATGCAGCACTTGCGGGGCAGGGTTTCGGAGCACAGCTGCGCAAAGCACAGTTTGAAAAGCTACAGGACTTTACCTTTTCCAATATCGATCATTTTTCAACCGCTTCCTTGATTACGAGATTAAGCAGTGATACAGCAATTATTCAAGGTGCGGTATCTAACGGAATTCGTCCGCTTGTACGCTCACCGGTAATGATGCTGAGTGCTTTGATTTTTACCTTTGCGATCAATCTGAAGCTTGCATGTATCTTTTTAATCACAATGCCTGTTTTGGGTATTGGATTATGGATCATCGTCCATAAGGTTGCGCCTTATTATCGTCGTATGCAGCAGGCGGTGGATAAGGTCAATGTCGTTGTTCAGGAAAATATCAATGCGATTCGGGTAGTAAAGGCATATGTCAGAGATGATTATGAGGAAGCAAAGTTTGATAAAGTAAGCAAGGAGCTGCAAGCTGTTTCTGTTCGCTCCTTTTCGACCTCGGTATGGAATCTGCCGTTATTTCAAGCAGTCGTATATGCCACAATGGTCTGTCTGTTATGGTTCGGCGGGAATATGATTTTTGAGGGCTCGATGCAGGTCGGCGAGCTTACCGGCTTCTTAAGCTATGTGCTGCAGATTTTAAACGGTTTAATGATGCTTTCCAATGTGTTTTTGATGCTGACAAGAAGCATGGCAGGCGGTGAGCGAATTCTTGAAGTGCTTGATGAACCGATTTCAATGACTTCACCGCAGGATTCTGAGCTTGAAATCATTGAAGGCAGTATTTCCTTTCGGCATGTCAGCTTTAAATATCATAGCGAAGCAAGTGAAAATGTATTGAGCGATATTCATCTGAGTATTCCTGCCGGCAGTACCATCGGTATTTTAGGCGGCACCGGCTCGGCGAAATCAACACTTGTACAGCTCATACCGCGATTGTATGATGTAAGTGAAGGACAGGTCTTGATCGATCATCATGATGTCAAGGAATATTCATTAAGTCAGTTGAGAGCGAGTATCGCTATGGTGCTGCAGAAAAATACACTGTTTTCCGGTACTATCAGAGAAAATCTGTTGTGGGGAAATCCGAACGCCGATGATGCAGCCCTGAAACAGGCATTACGGATCTCGTGCGCCGATGAATTTGTCTATGCCTTTCCTAACGGTCTTGATACTTGGCTTGAACAAGGCGGTGTAAATCTTTCCGGCGGTCAAAAGCAGCGTCTTTGTATTGCCCGCGCCTTATTAAAGCAACCGAAAATATTGATTTTTGATGATTCTACGAGCGCAGTGGACAGCGCAACCGAACAATCGATCAAGGCAGGCTTGGCACAGCTTAAAAACACCACCGTTATCATTATCGCGCAACGTATCAGCAGTGTTATGAGCTGCGATCAAATCATAATTTTAGAGGACGGCAAGGTTAATGCAGTCGGTAATCATGATACCTTATCAGCGAATAATCAGATTTATCAGGAAATCTATCAATCACAAAAGGAAGGAGCGATGCTGTAATGAAAAACAATAAAAAAACGATTCCTTCCGATCGTGCGGCTACCTTACGCTGCTTTATCCCTTATCTCTCAAGATATCGCTATTCCTTATGGATCATTGCCCTGCTTGTCATATTCAGTGCCGCAGTAAATCTTTACGGAACCTATTTGATTGCCCCAATCATCAATCAATATATCTTGCCGCATAACTATGACGGTCTGTTACAGGCAGTGCTGTTTATGTGCGCAATGTATACACTCGGTGTAATCAGTACCGCAGTTTATAAGCAACGTATGACAAAAATTGCGCAAGCAGTTATTTTAGATATTCGCAAGGATCTGTTTGAGCATATGCAGTCGCTTCCGCTGCAATTCTTTGATACAAATACGCATGGTGACATCATGTCTCATTATACAAATGACTTAGATACACTTCAGGATGCCTTTCATAACTGCTTCGATAATATCATTCAAAGCTTTACGATCATTGTCGGTACATTAATTGCCATCTTTATTTTAAATTGGCAGCTTTCATGTATCGTATCCTTATTTATGATAATCATGACATGGTTGATTCAATATTACGGAAAGCGCAGCAAAAAGTATTTCCGTGTTCAGCAACAGGCAATGGGAGCATTAAACGGCTTTATCGAGGAATCGGTAGAAGGTGCCCGAGTAATCAAGGTTTTCCAACATGAACAACAGTCGATTGCGGATTTTGAGAAACGCAATGAGAATTTACGTTTTGCGTCTGCCAATGCCTTGACCTATGCAGGAAGAACGATACCGACAGTGGTTTCTCTTTCTTATGTGAATTATGCGATCGTTGCATGTATCGGCGGATTCCTTGTGCTTTCCAATCAGCTGATGCTCGGTGAGCTTTCCGCTTATTTGATTTATGTAAGACAGACGGCAATGCCGATCAATCAATTCACCCAACAGCTGAATTTCATTCTTGCCGCTTTGGCAGGTGCACAGCGTATCTTTACCCTGATGGGCATACAGCCGGAAATTGATGAAGGCAGAGTTACACTGGCACAGGTGAAAAGGACCGCTGACAACAGCTTGACGGAAAGTGAAGCCCATACCGGACAATGGGCATGGCGCCATCCGCATGAAAACAAAATCGAATATGTTCCTTTAGCCGGTGATGTTCGCTTTGAAAATGTCGTATTCGCTTATCAAAGCAATCAAACGATATTAAAGGGCATTAGCCTTTACGCAAAGCCGGGTCAAAAAATTGCCTTTGTCGGCAGTACCGGAGCCGGTAAAACAACTATTACCAATTTAATCAATCGCTTTTATGATATCGCACAGGGCAGCATCATGTATGACGGTATTGATGTAAAGCTGATTAAAAAAGCCGATTTACGAAGATCGATCGCAATCGTATTACAAGACACTCATTTATTCAGTGATACGATTATGGAAAATATCCGCTACGGTAATTTAAACGCAAGCGATGAACAGGTCATTGAAGCCGCAAAGCTTGCCAATGCACACAGCTTTATCAGACGTTTACCGCAGGGCTATCAAACACAGGTCCAAAGTGACGGAGCGAATTTATCATCAGGGCAAAGACAGCTGTTGGCAATCGCAAGAGCGGCGGTATGCGACCCACCGGTATTGATTTTAGATGAAGCGACAAGCTCAATCGATACAAGAACGGAAAAATTGATTGAAAAGGGTATGGATCAGCTTATGAAGGGCAGAACCGTCTTTGTGATTGCGCATCGTTTAAGTACGGTTCGTAATGCCGATGCAATCATGGTATTGGATCACGGTGTCATAATTGAGCGCGGTTCCCATGAGGAGCTGTTGAATAAGAAAGGCCGTTATTATCAGCTTTACAACGGACAGTTTGAATTAGATTAAAAAGTATGAATGTGTGCTCATACTTTTTTTACGTTTATTCACAGCTATCAGTTTTCTCAAGCAAATCCTCAATCATAAGACAACAAATTAAAATCTTATATCACTGTGATGATAGTCCATCAATTTTTTCATACCAGTAAGCTACATGACCCTTTCTCAGAAAACCAACATCGTATATTATTCTGAACCCTTCACAAATTTCATCACTGTCTTATAAGCCAAGCATCCCGCACCATATCCAAGTGTATATAAAATCATATCCGCAAGATCAAGCATACCGCGCATCGTAACACACTGAAGTACCTCAGCCGATAAAGCACATAAAATAAACAGAATAAAAATCATTCTATCATTCAAGTTCTGCTTCAGCCACTTAACGACAGTATAAAAAGGAATAAACACAGCGATATTCAGAAACAGAAGCACAACACTGTCATTATATGCAGAATCAATAAACGCAAACGGATCTAAGCTGATAATTCTTTCACCGATATTGATACGATCAAAAAAGCACAGACTCATTAAAATAAAATACATAAGCATCGTTATCATTTTTTCAAGGTAAGAAAGCTTTATTTTAAATATGCATTTCAATAAGATATAAACTAAGTCGATATGACAAAAACATAGAAACAAGCCTTTGTATACATTGTTAATATTATAGATACGATCAATGATGTGTAAACCGATAAAACGATAGCACAGAAAGCCGATGATAATGCTGACAATCCACAGCACTATATTTTTTAAACCGTTATTTTTATTCATTATGCCAAACCCCTTAAGCATTAATCTATGAACGCTTATAAGTATCATATCACAGAAAGCAGTAAAGCTCAATCTGCTAATTCTTCTACACACTTTTTCGGAAACTGCTTTCAATTCTTACCTTTCAGAATTTAATGCATTCAAACTGATAACGGTACTGAAATTACAAATCGTTTAAAAGGTGATAAGCTTACTCTCTTTGAAGTAAAACTGAAATTCATGAATATAAAGTATCGCCCCATTCGTCCTGTTGCTTCAGGACATAACGGAAAGGTGGTATCATAGAGAAGATCAGAAAAGATTACTTAACTTAAACAGTTTTATTTTCAATGACCCTCATAAACAACTCAAAAAAATATCTAAAAAAAACAATCATCATCCTATCCATCCTCTTGGTTATTATCTCCCATACATGATTTTTTTTGACTTCTTTAATGTATAACTATCATTGACAAACCTACAAAATGACCTTATTCAGTTTTTATTTATACTTGAAAACCACGCTTGTTTATAATATAATCTTAAAGAACCGGTTTCAAAGCCTCCCGGTATAATCATAGGCAAGGTTTCAAAGTATGTGTATATTAATAGCCTTGTCTTTAAAGACAAGGCTTTTTAATAAAGAAAAGAGGTCAGTATGAAACGAAAGATTATCATTGACTGTGATCCCGGAATAGATGACAGCTTGGCATTAATGCTGGCATTGAGCTCTGATGATATCGAGGTATTAGGTATTACTATCGTTTCCGGAAATACACCTGTACAAATGGGCTTTGAAAATGCGAAAAAAGTGTTAAAGCATATGCAGCGTTTAGATATTCCCATTTATATCGGTGCAGCTGTACCGCTTGTGAAAGAATATGTCAATGCGCTTGATACGCATGGGAAAGATGGCTTGGGCGAAAGTTTTCTGCCTGAGGTAGATGGCTATCAACAAGATAAAGATGCAGTATCCTTTCTCATTGAAACACTGAAAAAAGAGCATTGTTCTGTTATTGCGCTTGGACCTTTAACTAACATTGCCCAAGTCATTAGGAAGGATCCGACAGCTTTCGCATGTATCGATCAGCTGATTTCAATGGGCGGTAATTTTCGCTCTCACGGAAACTGTTCCCCTGTTGCGGAATACAATTACTGGGAAGATCCGGACAGTGCCGCACTTGTATTTCAATACTCAGCAAAAATACAGAAACAAATTCATATGATTGGTTTAGATGTTACAAGAAAGATTGTTCTGACCCCGAATCTGCTGTCTTATATCGAACATTTACATCCATATCACGGAACTTTCATCAAGCAAATCACTAAATTTTATTTTAAGTTTCATTGGGAATGGGAGCATATTATCGGCTGTGTTATCAATGATCCGTTGGCGATGGCATTTTTCATACAGCCGCAGCTTTGTACCGGATTTGCAGCCTATACAGAGATTGTAACCGATGGTGCTGCACGCGGTCAGTCCATCGTTGATGAATATGGTTTCTATAAGAAAAAGGCAAACGCATATGTATATCATCAAGTAGACACTTTTGCTTTTTATCATTTGTTTTTTGAACGATTATTCCAATGTTCAAAAGCTGAAATTGCCTATCTTGATAAATTGATTGTAAAGGAGTAAAGTTTATGAAACATTCATTAAGTGTATATCAAATATGTCTTATCGCATTCGCAATCGTATTAAATTTGGTCGGAGCACAAATTGCTCTGTTACTGCAATTACCGATTTATTTAGACAGCATCGGCACTTGTTTGCTTGCTTACGCACTGGGACCTATTTACGCTGTGCTGCCCGGTTTATTCAGTTCTGTAATCAACACAATGTTAGGTGATGCCTACGCACTTTATTACGCACCGGTCGGAATTTTACTGGGGTTCTTATACGGCTATGCATGGAATCATTTTCTGAAAGGAAAAGAGCGCTTGCTCATCGCCGCTTTGTTCATAAGTATTCCTACTTCGTTGTTAAGTGCATGTATTACCGCTTACTTATTTGGTGGGATTACCTCTTCCGGTTCAACATACATCGTTCAGCTTTTGGCGCACACACCGTTGGGTTTAACAATCAGCTGTTTTATCGTTCAATTTATCACCGATTATTTGGATCGTTTACTTGCTCTCATGTTAGTAAAACAATTTAAACAGCGAATAAAAATATCGAAATAAATCTTTCCTATTATATAGATAAAACCTCTAAATATTCACAAACACTTTCAGTTAACAGTTTCGCTATAGCCTGTTGATAAGAAGGCTGCATTAATTGACTGCGATCATTTGTATTTGATAAAAAGCCGCATTCCACCAATACACCCATAGGCTTCGTCTCATTCAAAATATAATAATCACCCGGCTTTGTATGCTTATCTGTTTGGTTTAATACATTCATGCGCTTTTGAATCATATCGGCAAAGTTCTTAGAGGTATCGCTTTGCTTCTGATAAAATACTTGTCCGCCGTGTATCGCTACATTAGGATAGGCATTTAAATGAATACTGATAAACAAATCTACTTGCTTGGCGTTAATTATATTTGCACGTTTTTTCATATCCTCTTTTTTGCGATTACTTGTGCCCTCACTTGCTAAATCATATGCGCCGTCTCTTGTGAGAAGCACACTCGCTCCTTTGGTTTCCAGCTCCCTTTTCAGCTGCTTGGAAATCGTAAGATTGATTTGTGCTTCTTTTACGCCTTCTTTTTGTGCGCCTTCATCTTTTCCGCCGTGTCCTGCATCAACAACGATTACGACACCGTCTAACGGTAAACTCTTTGTTTGCACAAGCGCATGAATTTGAATTACTGCACCAAACAGGAAAGCGCAGGATACAGCGATGATCCAATAATACTTTTTTTTCATAAAATCACCTACCTATATGTATGCCGAAAGAATTATATTTATGAGCGAAGAGTATTTTATTGGTTTTCAAACTATTATACTAAAGCATTACAGATACCTTATTATAAATATCATCTGTTTTTTATTATTCTAAATCAAATCAGTTTATGTTATAATACTCCCATGTCAAATACAAAACAAAAGCTATTGATCTTTTTTGCGGCAATCTCCGCAGGTACCCTATTGATCTCAAATCTCGCAGCGGTAAAGCTGTGGGACTTTTTCGGCATTGCGGTTGACGGCGGTGTCGTTGTCTTTCCGCTTACCTATATTATCGGTGATTTGATCGTTGAGTGCTACGGCAAAAAAATTGCCGACAGTGTTATTATTTCCGGCTTTGCAGTCAATGTAGCCGCAGTAATTGTCTTTTGTTCAATCACGGCATTATCGGATAATCCCGGCAATATGCAGTCCTCAATGCAGGATATCTTAGACTGTACACCGCGTATTATCGTTGCTTCATTCATTGCCTATGTAAGCTCTAATTTATTAAACAACGCTGTGTTCATGAAAATGAAAAGCGGAAACAGCGTATTTGCGAACAGCTTTGTTGCGCGTGCCTTGGCTTCCTCGGCATTTGCACATTTAATTGATACCGCTGTTTTTGAAACCATCGCCTTTATCGGTGTTTTAAGCTTTCATGAGCTTTTGATGCAGGCCTCCTTCGCTTACCTGTTAGGCTTCGGCTTTGAGTTTGTATTAGCGCCGCTTGAGGCTTGGATCGCAGGCAACCTGAAGCGCCGTATGAAGGAGTATCAAAACGACAATCGCTTCAGCTTTGAGATCACGGATAAAATTCCCGGAACGCTCGGTCGTGCCGGTATCATTCATACACCGCACGGTGATATCAAAACCCCGGCCTTTATGAGTGTCGGGACAAAGGGTGAGGTTCGCTTCCTTACGATGGAAGAGCTGAAAAGCATCAATGCACAGGCAATGCTCAGCAACGGCTATCATCTGCGCAATACTTCAAAGGAAATCGCAAAACAAGGCGGCTTGGCGGAATGGTCCAAGTGGAACGGTCCTACGCTGACCGATTCCGGCGGCTTTCAAATCATGTCGCTCGGCTCCGGCTGCGGGAAGGTTGTCAGCATGGAGCGCGAAAGAGAAGTTACCAATGCCGAGATCAAGGATCGCTTGGCTCATGTCAAAGAAGATGGGGTACATTTTAAGGATCCGTTCACAAATCAAGATGATTTTATCGGCCCTGAGGAATCGATGCAGATTCAATGCCGCATCGGTGCCGATATCCATATGGCATACGATGAACTGACCTCCTTGGCAGACAGCTATGAATACAATGTTGAAGCCTTGGCAAGAACCGAGCGTTGGGCGCTTCGCTCCTTAAAGGAGCACAAAAAAAGATGTGACAGCTTAGGCTATCATCAAGCGCTGTACGGTGTGATCCAAGGCGGACGTTGGGAGGATCTGCGTCGCTCTACTTGTAAGAAATTCGCTCAGATGGATTTTGACGGCTATGGCTTGGGAGGTGCCTTCCTAAAGGAGAGCCTCGGTGAAATTCTGCGTTGGTGCAATGAGGAGCTGCCGGAGCACAAGCCTCGCCATCTGCTTGGCTTATCGCATCCCGATGATATTTTGATCGGCATTGAAAAAGGTGCAGATACGTTTGACTGCGTTGCCCCTACAAGAGAGGCGCGTCACGGTAAAATTTATACACGACACGGAAATTTCAATCTTGCGAAAGCAATCTATGCTTCCGATGAAAAAACATTGGATTCCCCTTGCGACTGTCCGACCTGTCAAGCAGGCTGGACAAGAGGACAGCTTCGTGCCTTGATGAAATCACAGGACAATGAGGAACGTCGTCAATATTATAAGCTCGCGACCCTGCATAACCTTCGCTTTATCATCCGTTTGACCGAGGAAGCACGCGCCGCAATTCTAAACGGTACCTTCCGTGAATATAAAGAAGCATTTATGAAGGATTATTATCATGATACAAGGACTGAATAATCAGTCTTTTTCTTTGTCTGCCGTATGCTGAAATTCACTGTTTTTCCTGCTGTAAAACTATTTCTTTTATATTTCAAACGCTATTTTATAAAATCGTACCGTTAAGCTTTGACAGATTGAATTAAATTAGCTAAAATTTACCAGAGACAAACTTTACTAATATACAGCTGTATATCTTCAGATCGATCCAAAAGATCGTATGAATACAGATAAATCAGCAGTCTTTTCAATGATTACAGCACAAAGGCATGTATAGGGAGATACACGGTAAAGGGGGAAATAACGAATGAACATTCTTATTATTGATGACAACAAGCACGATACCGCAATACTGAAAAAGCTGTTAAAACAAATCGAACAAAAAGAGCGAATTCGCATCACAGTTGAAACAAGCGATATACTTCCCGCTTACTCTAAGGATTTACGTGAATTTCATATGATATTTATGAATCCGATAATTAACGGTGCGGAAAGCATTGAGCTTGCTTGTGAAATCAGAAAGTATGACAATAATGTGTCGATTGTATTTACAGCGGATAATTTAGATTATGCGCAAAAGGGATATTATGCGAATGCGAATCGTTATTTGTTGAAGCCTTATGATGAAAGCACCTTTTTCAATGAGGTCATCGATCTTTTCTGGAGCTTTATCTATGTTCATAAAAGCATTCGTATCTTTAAGGATGAATTTCAAATACCGCTTCATAAAATCATGTATATTGAAGTCAACCATCGGAAAACTTGTTTTTATCTAATGGGCGGAGAGAAAAAGGAAACCAATCGTCCACTGAGCGATTGGATCAAGCTTTTAGAGGATGCACCCTTTTCACGTCCGTGCAGAGCGTTCTATATCAATTTTTCAAATGTGAAAAGCATAGCACAATACGGAATCATCATGCGAGATGAAAAATTTATACCGATTACTAAATCGTATCAAGACAATTTTTTCTCAGATCTATTGTTTTATCGCAATCGCTGTCGATAATTAAATGTCTCTTTGTTCCCGCTGATGCTTCCAAAGCGATAATACAAGAATCGTACCGGAGAACATACAAAATAAAAGAAGTACATCTTGAAGTGAAAATGTTTGAGTGGGCACATAATATAGCATTGATCTTGAATTATCGCTGAGAGAGGCTGTATTGTCCTGAGATATTGTTTGAATGACAGCAGGTTCAACCACGACATTCATTTGAAGCTCTTGATCGGCTGTTTTCGCAGGTAAGCTGATCAGCATCGGCTCCATTGTACCAAAGGATGCGGCCTTAGGCTGAATAATCAAATAACTTCCCCGGGATAACTGCTTCCACTCCACTGCCTGATCATCATCGCTTGTATGAGTAAACGCAATGAGTTTTCTTTCCTTTACCTCTTGTTCAAGCCCTCTCAATAATGTATCTGAAGGCTCCAAGGCCCCCTGTCCGTGCTTTTCCATAATATCACTTACATCATATAATGACAGCGCAATCGTTTCCTGTTTCACATTGATATGCTTTAAATGGATTCTGATGCTGCCCTTTTGTGTAAGCGCAGATATCGGATGCAGATAAAGCCAAAAGCTGCATAGAAATACCCCGAGCAGTACTCCTTGTCTGATTACCGATTTCATGATATCCCCCCTTTTCTTTTATCACGCAGCACACATCTGATATAGCTTCAGTATACACTATTTTTAAAGCTCATTCACGCTATCACAGACTATTTTTTCAGTTAATTATTTTGTCGAGCACTTATTAAAAAGAATATGCTTACGCATTGAATCGTTGATAATCATACTGTAGTTTTTAAAGATTTCTTTCTGATTGCGATATAAAAAACAACCTTTCTGCCGATGAAAAAGATTGTTTTATTTAAAGTCTTCTTTCTCTGTGTTATGAATTAAATATACCCATGTTGATTCAATCAAGTATAAGAAGGTCAGTGCTTATTCAATATTGATGAAATTTTAAAGCTATTGTCGAAACTTATCCCTGATTAAAATAAACGATATTCCTCCATATCCTTTAGCTTGATATTTAAAGGCTTTGCGATTTTAAGCAATGTCTCAAGACTGATGGTTTTTCTGTCTCTTTCAATTAAATCAAGATACACAACATCTAAATCAGTCAAGCTTGCCAATTCATCCAAGCCCATTTCTTTGTCCTTTCTTAATTGATGTATATATTTACCGATGTGATTTCCAAACTTTACCTTTGTGTTCATAATTATACCCTCGCTTCTTATTTTCAGCTTTTTTGTAATGAATTTGATACGTTTATTTCATTACGTGTCTTAATTATATCATATCCAATGGTTCTGCGCACAATAATTTACTTTTTTATTTTAAATGTAAAGCTTTTTCTTTTAGGATTTACAAAAGATACAATTTTATACAGTATGATTTATCTGTATTGAACAATTTACTGCCATTATAGATTGAGTATTATTTTATTTTAAACTGCAGCTGTATCGTACATTTTTATTAATAGCTTTGAAATTGCATCGCAAGCCATCTCAAATGAAATACCCCTTGCATACTCATAATCTGTTGAATATTTATTCCACATATCTATTAGTCTTTTATTTTGTTTTATAGAATCTAAGATACTCTGATATTCAGTTATTATGTATGTGCTTCCTCTTTTGTGTGATGTTCTATCTACTGCATCTCTTAATGTGCTTACATCAATATTCTTATTATGGATTGAATATAAAATATAAATATCGTAATAATCTCTCGGACGAGTATTGGCAATGCTTCGTGATAGCACTGTTTCTATTTTTTCAGAAAGAATAGTTTCTAAGTTATAAGCCAATACATGAATTACTTTATTATCAAAAGCAGAACGATGATGATATTTTATTTCTTTAGGGGTAATAGCATCTCCGGTCGTTACATCAACTGTCAGCGGAACGCTTACAGGTGCATAATTCGCTTTTAAGGAAACTCTTATGCCTGGATAGTCATCTGTCTCTCTGATATCAGTTGTACCGATAAATTCAAAAGTGATATTATCATCAATTCTGACATTACATATTTCTTTGAATATTTCTGTTATAGAGGCTTGAGTTAAAGTAAATCCTTTTACAGTAGTATCTAAATCCATAGTAGCTCTTGAACTCAATCCTACAATAGAGGAGATAAGAAATCCCCTTTGAAAATAAAATTATCGCGATAATCGGATAAAGATATTCTTTCAAGCAATCTTTCCAGCATGTAGTTTTGCATAACCAACTGTGGTGAAATTCCTTTATCCTTTGCCGTTTTCCTTATAATAGCTTTAAACTGCATTGCATTTTTAGTAATCATAACAGCACCTCCATATATCGTAATACTTTATCCTTTACTTTTAATTGCTCAGCATATTTCATTAACTGATTGATGTTTTTGTTTTTAGAAGCAGCGTATTTTTTCATTGCGGCATTGACAATTTGTATATCGCTGCCTTTACCTCGCAAAATATCACAAAGCGTTCTTTCCAAATTATAAATTCGAATAGGGTTATTGCTTGGTGATTGTACTTCAATAATACCCGATTCATAATTATCCGGGATAACTCGAATTAATTTAACATTTTCTTGTTTTATTGAAGGAGCGTTATATCCTTTGGGAAAGGTCATTGTATAGATACTCGGTGTGCGATCGGAATAGCCTAATAAATATAGGGCAGTATCATGAGAGTAGATGCCTTTACTGTATTTTTGTTGTAATGAGAAAAAGTCATCTTCCCAAGCACTGTTTATTGTATACAACCCGCGGCCATATTTAGATACCTCGCCGTTATCTATAAATTTACTTAGAATATCTCTTGAAATATTTTCTGCAAGAATCTCTTGCGTACTGATAATTCCGCTTGTCGATTTGCTGATTAAAATTTCCATTTTATCAAAACCATCCATCGCTACCACCAACTTTCACACATCATATTATAGCAAAATAATGTGTGAAAATCAATTAATGAAATAGCTGCTTAATAATAAAAGACAGCATGCGCCGTATCCTTTCAATAAGAATGCAGCCTCACTGCCCTTCACGAAACCGGATTCTGTTTTCTCAATCCTTTTCCGGCAGACAAAAGCAGCCGTCACGGCTGCTTTATGATCTCATAATAAATTTTTAAATATTAGTCAACCTTGCTTTTTACAAGCGCTAAGACTTCTTCAGCTGTCGCAAGCTGTACTGCCTCCGCAGCCAATTTTTCACAATCAGCTTTGCTTAATGATGTTACCATCTTACGTGCCTTCAAAATAGAAGTTGCACTCATGGAGAATTCATCAAGACCAAGTCCCAACAACAACGGCACGGCATACGGCTCTCCTGCCATTTCACCGCACATACCGGCCCATTTGCCTTCCTTATGTGCACCGTCGATGGTTGCCTTTACCAGTCTTAAAATGGATGGATTATACGGCTGATACAGATAAGATACATGCTCGCTCATACGATCGGCAGCCATTGTATACTGAATCAAATCGTTTGTACCGATGGAGAAGAAATCAGCTTCCTTCGCAAAGTTATCTGCATTGACTGCAGCCGCCGGAATTTCAACCATCATACCGACCTCGATATTATCCGCAACCTTTACGCCTTCGCTGATCAGCTTTTCCTTTTCCTCATTAAAGATTGCCTTCGCATCTCTGAATTCCTTTACGGTCGCAATCATAGGGAACATGATGCAAAGCTTACCGTAAACAGAAGCACGAATCAATGCACGAAGCTGCGTACGGAAAATATCAGTGCGATCCAAGCATAAGCGAATAGCACGATAGCCTAAGAACGGATTCATTTCTTCAGGGAATTCAAAATAAGACAGCTTCTTATCACCGCCGATATCCAATGTACGTACAACGACCTTGCGTCCGCCCATACCGGTCAATACTTCCTTATATGCTTCAAATTGCTCATCCTCAGTCGGGAAATGATCGGAATTCATATAAAGGAATTCGGTACGGAATAAACCGACACCCTCGCCGCCGTTATTCAATACACCTTCAACATCCTTGACACCGCCGATATTACCGGCAAGCTCTACCTGATGCCCGTCGGTAGAAATTGATTTTGCGGTTTTTAAAACCTTTAATGCTTCCTTTTCCTCAGCATATGCCTGTGCCTTTGCCTCATATTTTTTGATGGTCGCTTCATCTGGATTTAAAATAACCTCGCCCTTTAAAGCATCCATTACAATAATATCACCATGCTTCGCTTCCTCTAAGATACCGCTGCAGCCTACTACAGCCGGAATTTCAAGCGAACGAGCCATAATTGCGGAATGTGAAGTACGCCCGCCGATCGCAGTCGCAAAGCCCTTCGCAAATGTATTCAGCTGTGCTGTATCACTCGGTGTCAAATCATACGCAACAACAACGGAATCCTCATTGATCAAGCTCAAATCAGGAATCATCAATCCCAACAGATTACATTTCAAACGGAACGTAACATCCTTGATATCAGCTGCACGCTCACGCATATAATCATTATCCATAGATTCAAAAATCATAATCATCTGATTCGCAACAGTCTCAGTCGCATAATCCGCATTGACCTTATCATTTTCAATCATACTGATGATCTGTGCCGAAAGATCGGGATCGGAAGCCATCATTAAATGTGCATCAAATACTGCCAATTCTTCATCACTCAAGCGCTTAGACGCAATTTCCTTAATACGCTCAATATCTGATTTCGTCTTTTCCAAAGCTTCATTAAACTTCGCTGTTTCAACCGCCGGATCAGCTTCTTTTTTCACAATCTCAACCGTAGGCTGCTCAAGCTTATAAACCTTCGCAATCGCAACTCCGGATGATGCCGCAATACCTTTTAACATAACAAATTTTCCTCCTTATAATCCTATATGAGAAAGACCGCAAGAAATCGTTTTCAAATCTTTTTCTCTAACATAAATGATAACATTTTCAAACATAAATTTCCAGTCCTTTTATATGATTGACAATATAAAAATACGAATTTTAACGATTTTCTATTGTGCACAATAAAGCTGCTCCAACAAAAGT
Organism: Erysipelotrichales bacterium; assembly: GCA_910576855.1. Classification (GTDB taxonomy): domain Bacteria; phylum Bacillota_I; class Bacilli_A; order Erysipelotrichales; family Erysipelotrichaceae; genus C-19. The sequence continues at coordinate 1,509 of CAJTJP010000027.1, read as the reverse complement.
GAAACTGCAGCCCTTTTACAACGATAATAGGTGCTCGGAGAATACATAGAATGCCACCAACTTCGTTCCTTAAGCTCAAAGAAATCATTAAACAAAATAAGCGCATATTTATGCTTCATAGCCTTTAATAATGCTTGAAGCAGCTCTATCAGCTCTGTTTCATTCGGTGTTGCCGCATATGATGACGTATGATTTTGGGTAATTCCTTTACGATATACATATCCCAAATAACGTATTAGTTGTTCCTTTTCTGTTAATGACAATGAATTTATTTTTTCCATAAATGCCTCCTTATATGCTTAAGCTTACTTAAGCTCGGTTATTATATTATTGGCAAAAAGAGGCTGATATACAGAAATTCACATAATTTCACATTTATTATTTTATAAAAGCTTTAAAGACAAAGAATACCCCTTTAACACTGCTCTGCTTACTCAGCAAATCGAGTAGAGTAAATTTAATTACCCTCTCACACCACCATGCATGCCGTTCGGCACATGGCGGTTCGTCTCAATTTCAAAGTATGTTGTTTCGTATAGTAATCTAGGCAACTGACTAATCCTTTTTGGGTTAGTTTTCTTTTACTGATTGCTCTCACTACACATGTTTTCGTTACGACCCATTGATAGTGGTTTCCCATATAAGATGTCTGTCTTGCTAAATCTTTTCCGATTCCCAGTTTCTGTAAGCCCCATTGCCTTCTGTTCGGCACTTTCCACTGATTCCAGATTATCACTCGCAATCTTGTTCTCAAATGGGCATCTATCTTTTCCATATTTGTTTTCATATTACATATTGAAAAATAGTTTATCCACCCTCTGATTACTTGATTCAGCTTTCTGATTCTCTCTTCCATTTTCATAGAGTTTTTCCTTATCGTAAGTCTTTTCAGTGCTTGTTTGAATTTCTTTACACTGCTTTCATGTGCTCGCAGTTTCCATGTTCCTATGGTTTTATCGTGGTAGAATCCAAAACCTAAATACTTCAAATCATTAGGCTTCGTGATTCTCGTCTTTGTCATATTGACTTTTAATCCAAGTTTTCTTTCTATCCACGATGTGACACTGTACATCACTCGTTTGGCACTTGCTTCACTTTTTACTGTAATTACACAATCATCTGCGTATCTTGTGAAATGTAATCCTCTTTTTTCCAATTCTTTGTCCAACTCATTTAACAGAATATTACTTAATAGCGGTGATAGGTTTCCACCTTGCGGTGTTCCTTTCTCACTTTTCTCGTATTTTCCGTTTTCCATGATTCCCGCTTTCAAATATTTTCTGATTAACGATTCTGTATCTCCGTCATTTATGATGATGTGTACATAGCTCATCAGTTTATCTTGCGGTACATTGTCAAAGAATTTCTCAAGGTCTATGTCTACTATCCATAGATATCCATCATTGATATATTCTAATAGCTTCATGACTGCCATTTCACAACTTCTTTTTGGTCTAAATCCATAACTGCTTTCTGAAAAGTGTTCCTCACATATAGGACTTATTATCT
>CAJTJP010000026.1 GCA_910576855.1 Erysipelotrichales bacterium | reverse complement strand
CGCAGCATTCTTCTTATTGCCATTAGAATCCACAAGCTTTTTGATAACATCATACTTTAATTGTTCATTCATTCTAAGATCAACCTTTCTCATAATGACCTCTCTTTCTCATGAGGTCTTATTTTATAACATACTTTAGGACAAAATCAATTTCGTTACATTAAGACATTATCATTTTCGAATCATATTGGGTAAAATTACCTGAGAAATTTCATAAACTTTTACTGCTTTCTATGTTATAATAATAAATAGCAAGCGAGGAGGGGTATACGTGATCTTACTGGAAAACGTATCAAAATCATTTAAAAACGGTGTTCACGCATTACGTGATGTAAACTTATATATTGAAGAGGGCGAGTTTGTATATATTATCGGCCCTACAGGAAGCGGAAAGTCGACGCTGATTAAGCTGTTGGACGGAGAACTGATTCCCTCAAGCGGCCGTGTTGTCGTTGCCGGAACGGATGTGGGCAAGCTTCGTCACTCTAAGGTTCCTTTGTATCGCCGTAATATCGGCGTCGTATTTCAGGATTTCCGTTTGTTGCCTGAGTTGACCGTATTCGAGAATATCGCATTTGCGCTTCAGGTCATCGGCCTTGATAAGGTCACGATTCGCCGCCGTGTGCGCGAAATACTGGAGCTTGTCTCTTTAGAGGATAAGGCGAAATCTTTTCCGCGTGAGCTTTCCGGAGGTCAGCAGCAGCGTGCGACAATCGGACGTGCTATCGCCAACAGTCCGCGTGTTCTGATTGCGGATGAGCCGACAGGAAATCTTGACCCTGAAAAAAGTCAGGAAATTATGGAATTGCTTGAAAAGATCAATCAGGAGGAAAATACAACGATTTTAATGGTTACGCATGATTCCAACTTGGTTGATATGAATAAAAAACGTACGATTGCGTTAGAGGAAGGATATATCGTAGCTGATATTCAGAAGGGTGGGTATATCCACCATGATTAAATTTTTCCGTTTATTGCCTTATCATACCAAATCGGCAATACAGGGATTGGTTCGCCACAGTGCAACCGCTTTTTCTGCGATTTCAGCAGTGACGATGACCTTGATTTTAATGGCGATGTTTATGCTGCTGACGGGAAATATTTCAAGCTTTACAAGGAATATAGAATCGGATTTCAGAATCCATGTATCTATTGATGCGGTACAGGGCGAGGATGATATCGCTAAGCTGCAGGAGCAGGTGGAAAGCATTCCCGGTGTAAAGAGTGTAGAGTTTTCAAGCAAGGATCAGGAGCTTGCGAAGCTGAAAGAGGAAAACAGTGAAATTTTCGGTATGTATGAGGAGGGTGACGCAAATCCGATGCGTGATGTATTCATCATCGAAACCGCAGCACCTGAGGATATTGAGCCGGTAACGGCTACCCTGAATGCAACAGAGGGAATCAATAAGGCAGAATACGGCGGTGACGGAGTATCGGTAATGGTGGAGCTTTTTAAAGCAATTCGTAACGGCGGCTTCGTCTTTGTCGGTGCGCTAAGCCTGTTGGCGGTGTTCTTAATTTCCAATACGATCAAAATGACGATTTATGCCCGCAGCACCGAAATCGCTATTATGCGTAATGTCGGAGCTACTAACGGCTTTATTCGCGTACCGTTTATTATCGAAGGCTTGGTAATCGGCTTTATCGGAGCAGTACTGCCGTGTCTTTTGACTTATTTCGGCTACAGCTATTTGTATGGTATCTTAAACGGACAGTTTTTGTCTAATATGCTCATAATGCAGGAGGTTTATCCGTTTGCGCTGCAGATCTGCTACGTATTGTCGGGCTGTGGTGTCTTTGTCGGTATGCTCGGAAGCTTTATGGCGGTATCTAAATATTTGAGGTGGAAACGATGAAAAAGAAATTAACAGCATTGATGACAGTATTTGCATTGGTATGTATGATGCCGTATGCGAGCGATATTGTACATGCGGAGGATTTTGCGAATAATCAAGACTATTACGATTCCGTATGTCAGAAATACAATAAAGATTCTGAAACAACCGCACTCTGCAATCGTTATCGTAATTGGCTGAGTGAACAAAATAAGTCTTTGAGCGGTCAAGTTGCCGGCATCAATTCCTCGATTGAACGCTTAAAGGGAAATATTGATGCGCTTCAAAGTGAAATTAATAAAAATCAATCGTTAATTGATAAATTGGATGCACAGATTGCAAAAAATGAAGCGGCCATCAAACAAATACAAGGTGTTATCAAGCAGCTTCAGGTAGAAATCAAGCAGACCGAAGCCGATATCGAACTGCGCGATCATCAAATCAAGGATCGCATGAGAAGTGAGCAGGCCTCTATCGGAACAAATGCTTATGTTGAGTTTATCATGGGAGCGAAGGACCTTGTAGATATGGTTCGTATTGTGGATGGTATTGCCCGTATTACAGAAAACGATCAGGATGAAATAAAAGCGCTGGAGGCTGATAAAGCAAAGCTCGATCAGCAAAAAGAGGAACAAGAGCGCTTGAAAAAGGATCAAGAAGCGGCAAAAAAAGAAAATGAAGATAATAAGGCTGTAGTAGTTGAGGCGAAAGCAGCTCAGGAAGCACTGAAGAGCGAATATTTGAAGCAGGAAGCAGATTTGATAGAGAAAATGCGAAGCGCAGAAAGTGCACAGCAGGCAATTCAAAGTCAAATTGCGCGTGTTGATGCGGCAAATTTCAATTATGAGCAAAGCAACGGCTGGATCATTCCGGTACAGAAGGCATATGTTTCTGCCGGTACATGGGCATATCCCGGAGGAGGCTTCCATCCCGGCAAGGATTTTGCGGCATCTATCGGAACACCGGTTTATGCGCCTATCGGCGGTGTTATCGTATATGCGAATAACCCGATTCCGACAACAAACGGTTTCTTGGGTAATTGGGTCGGCTATCCGGCAGGCGGCGGCAATACGATTCATATGATCGGATCGGTCAACGGTACAACCTATGCGATTTCCTTTTTCCATTTAGCACAAGAGAATTTCTTGGCTTCCCCCGGTATGGCTGTTTCACAGGGACAGCGAATAGCATCGGTAGGACATACCGGCAACAGTACCGGCCCGCATTGTCATGTTGAGGTATTTAACCTCGGTAATATGTCGGTAGAAGCAGCAGTGGCACAATTCTCACGTGGTGCAGATTTTGCTTGGGGTTGTGGATGGCGTACTCAATCTACAAGCTGTGCATCAAGAGGATATACACCTTGTCGAGAGCGACCGGAGAAGTTCTTCGGTTAATAAAACAGAAAGGCGGTAAGACAGATATATGATTCAATTTTTCAAAAGCATTCCGTTTCATATGCGATCTGCCGTAAAAAGTCTTGTCAGACATCTTGTCATGACTTTATCGGCAGCTTCAGCAGTTATGGTGACATTAGTGCTGCTTGCCGCATTCTTGATGATTGCCGGTAATGTCAGCGGCTTCACCAACCATATTGAGGATGATATTCGTATTCATGCCGTATTGGGTGAGGATATTGTGAGTGAAGAACAGCTTCAGACAGCGAAGGCTGAAATAGAAGCAATTGAAGGAGTCAAGGAAGCAGAACTGTCAAGCAAGGAGAATGAGCTGAAGCTGTGGATCGCAGAAAAGGGCGAAATATTCTCCATCTATGAGGGAGAAAATAATCCCCTGCATAATGCTTTCTTTGTCAGCGTCAATGATCCTGATAATATCGCAGCGATCAGTGAGGACATTATTTCGTTAGATATCGTAGATGATGCGATGTACGGCGGCAACAGTATTTCACAGCTGATTTCAATGTTGAACACAGTGCGCAGCGGCATCATCATATTTGTTGGATTACTGGGCTTTTTGGCAATCTTCTTAATCAGCAATACAATAAAAATGGGTATTTATGCACGTACAAACGAAATATCCATCATGCGAAATGTCGGCGCTACCAACAGCTTTATCAAAACACCGTTTATGATAGAAGGTATGATCATCGGGTTATTAGGCTCTGTTCTGCCTTGTATCGGTGCTTATTTCGGTTATTCTTACTTGTATAAGGCAATGGGCGGACAGCTTTTCAGCAATGTGTTTGCATTCCAGCCGATTAATCCGTTTGTATTCGAAATCATCGGAATATTGGTGATAACCGGTATGTTGGTAGGAATTTTAGGTTCCTTCCTTTCAACAACAAAATATCTGCATTGGAAACGATAATAAAAATCAGCCATTATGCTGATTTTCTTTATGTGCGGAAATCACACAGCTTTTTGTATAAACGTCTAAATAAGTAATTGTTGTCTTATAGGTTCCGTATTCCTTGGTATCCACCTCAACCTCAAAAAAATGATGAAATAATGCCGTAACCTTCGCATCGCCTTGTTTGATCATACGATACGTTGAATGCGGATGATAAACGATATCAACCCGCTGTCCCTTCAGTTTCGCAATTTCTTCTTTTATTTTAGACACACAAGCATCCATTTTATCACTTCCTTTTCCTATTTTATGATGAAGCCTTAAGCTTTATGATATAATACTGACAGAAGGTGATAAGACAATGCCTAAAATCGGGATGAGAATGATAAAGAGCGCAGCGGCTGTATTTCTGTGTTTTATGATTGATATGCTGAGAGGGGGAGGTATTCCCTTTTATTCAGCGATTGCGGCAATACTTTGTATGCAAAGAGAGCTTTCTGATTCCATGACAAAGGGCAGAAACAGAATGATTGCGACCTTGATCGGCGGTATCGCCGGTATGGGAATGCTTTATTTTATAAGATTTCTTTCAATAAATGCCGATACATGGCCTCATTATTTAATTGTTTCCGCTGCCTTGATTCCTTTAATCTATACTACCGTGCTTTTAAAACAGCCGGACTGTACATACTTGAGCTGTGTTGTCTTTTTGTGTATTTGTATTTCTCACGGAAGTGATGAAAACCCGATGCTGTTTGCGATGAATCGAATTCTTGATACTTGGATCGGTATCTTGGTAGCGCTTCTAGTAAATGCGCTTCATTTTCCGCATCGTATTTATAATGATACATGGCTTGAAATACCCTTATCCTATTTAACAAACAATCAACGTCTTTCCAACTATATGCAGCATCATCTTAATCGATTCAGTAAGGAAGGAATGAAGCTTTTTATCATTTCACCTCAAACACCGGCACAGCTGAATCAATGTATATCCCCTACTATTTTATCGAATTCATTTTTATTATTAGACGGCGCAATGTGTTATAATCGCAAAGAGGATCGGTGTATTGCACAATGTGAGATGTCTTATCCATTATGGGTTAAGCTGTATCAAGCCTTATCCGTCTTAGGAATTCATCCGTTTTTGTATGAAATCAGTGATTATCGATTATATATTCATCATCAGCGTACAATGAATCAAGAGGAAGCCTTATTTTATCAACAAGGCTTATTAAATCATGAAAATCATTTTGTGCTGCATGATACAGCATTACATGAGAGCTATCGACAATCATGTATTATGTTAAAGCTTTTGATAAAAAAAGAGATGAAGGAAGCAGTGATAAAGGAACTGAAGCCTTTTATCGATGAAATCACTTGGATCATGTATGAGAACGGTGATACTATCGATCTGCGTATTTATCCGATCCAACTTAGTGATGAATTGATACAGCTGCAGGGAATTAAAGACAATCAGCTGAAACGACTTCGTTATAAACAAAAACCGACAGAAAAACAGGTGATTCATGATATGAAACAGATCTTTTATCATCATAAAATAAAAAAATGAAGCAGACAAAGAAAAAGATAACTATGAGAGCAGAAACGAGATAGGAATCAAATCATCAGTGCTCAGAGATTTTGAGACGTGCTATAATACAGATAAAAAAGAAAGGCAGTGATACTATGTGGGGCATGATAGCGACATGGAGAATGGCATTAGAGGGTGTTGAAAAAGGTGTACATCTTTTACGTGAACAAAATTCTTGCGGTGATGCATTAGAGGCGGCAATCAAAGAGGTTGAGGATTTTCCTTATTATAAATCGGTAGGCTACGGCGGATTGCCGAATGAGGAAATGGAGGTTGAGCTTGATGCGGCATATATGGATGGCAGTACAATGGATTTCGGTGCTGTTGCCGCCATTCGTGATTTCGCCAATCCGATTTCTGTCGCAAGAGCCTTAAGCAAGGAAAAGGTCAATAATATGTTAGTCGGAGAGGGAGCTGCGAAGTATGCGGCAGTCAACGGCTTTGAACGAAAAAATATGCTGACGGAGCGGGCGAAGCATTACTATAAGAAGCGTCGTAAAGAGCTGTCTGAGGCAGAGCGTCCTTATGACGGACACGATACGGTCGGTGTCGTAAGCTTGGATACGCATCAGCAAATGTGTGCAGGGACAAGCACATCCGGCTTGTTTATGAAGCGCAGAGGCAGAGTCGGGGATTCACCGATTTGCGGTTCCGGCTGTTATGTGGACAGTGAAATCGGCGGCGCAGCGGCAACCGGGCTCGGCGAGGATTTAATGAAGGGCTGTATTTCCTATGAAATCGTTCGTAAAATGAAGGAAGGCATGACACCGCAGCAGGCATGTGAAGCAGCGGTCAACAAGCTTGATGAAAGATTGCGAAAGCAGCGCGGTGCGGCAGGAGATTTATCTGTAGTCGCAATGAATGCGAACGGTGAATGGGGCTGTGCCACAAACATCGAAACATTTTCTGTTGTAGTATGTAGCGAAAAACAGCCGTTGAGTGTCTATCGTGTATCACGTGACAGCGACGGCAACTGTAAGCGAGAATTGGCAGATCAGGCATGGATCGATGAGTATGTCGCACAAAGATCAAAGCCGCTGGAGTAAATCGATGAAAAGAACAGTAGAAATTTGCTGCGGAAGCTATGAGGATGCGGTTACGGCAGTAAGCGGCGGGGCAAAGCGCATTGAGTTAAATTCCGCCTTATTTATGGGGGGCTTGACACCGAGCTTAGGTACGCTTCGCTTAGTGAAACAAACGCTGAATTGTGAGGTTATCGCAATGGTAAGACCAAGGGGCGCGGGCTTTTGTTATAGCGAGGCTGACTTTCAGGTTATGCTGGAGGATGCAAAGCTGTTATTAGAAAACGGCGCCGACGGAATCGCGTTTGGCTTTCTTACGGAGAACAGAGACATAGATATAGATAAGACGAAGGAAATGCTTACGCTGATTCATTCCTTTCACAAGCAGGCAGTCTTTCATCGTGCCTTTGACTGCTGTAACGATTCCTATCGAGCAATCGAACAGCTGATCACGCTCGGCATCGATCGCATACTGACAAGCGGTGCGCAGGCGACTGCGATTCAGGGCAGCGAATTAATCAAAAAGCTGCAGGAGCGCTATGGGAAACAAATCGAATTGTTGGCAGGAAGCGGCATCAACGCAGCCAATGCACGAGAATTGATCGAGGAATGCGGTATCAATCAAATCCATTCCTCATGTAAAAAATGGATCATCGATCCGACCACAAAAACCGATACGGTAAGCTATGCCTACGGCACCGGCGCATTCAGCGACTGTTATGATATCGTTGATGCGGCAAAGGTCAAGGCATTGATCGAAAGTATTCAATGAAAAGAGGCAAGGTATGCTGATAAGTATTGAGGCATTAAGTAAATATCACAATGAAAAATGTATTTTAGATCATGTATCCTTTACGATCGAGGAAAAACAAAAGTGGGCATTGATCGGAGTCAACGGCTGCGGGAAAAGCACTTTTTTGCGTATATTGGCAGGCTTAGAGCCCTATAAGAATGGTAAGCTGTTAAAGAAAAAGGATTTAAAGATTGCTTATCTTGCCCAAACGGATGCCTTGGATGATACGCTTACGATATTGGAACAGGTTTTATCAACTGCGCAAGGCGATAACCACAGCGATACATCGGAATATGAGGCGAAGGCGATTTTGGGGAAGCTTGGCATTTATCAATATGAACGTAAAATAGCACAGCTTTCCGGCGGTGAGCGTAAGCGTGTTTCCTTGGCACAGACTTTAATCAAGGACTGCGATTTGTATTTATTAGATGAACCGACAAACCATTTAGATGCCGATATGATCGAATGGCTGGAAAATTTTTTGATCAAGAGTCCGCGAGCTTTACTCATGGTAACACACGATCGATACTTTATGGAGCGAATTACGAATCATATGCTGGAGTTAGACCAAAGCAAGCTCTACAGCTATGAGGGAAACTATGAAACTTATATTGCCGCCAAGCAGCAACGTTATGAAACCGCACAAATACAGGAAGCCAAACGTCGCCGTTTTTTGAAAAAGGAGCTAGAATGGGTCAGAGCGGGCGTACAGGCACGCGGAACAAAAAGCAAGGACCGCCTGCAGCGCTTTGAACAGCTCAATGAAATCAAGAAACCGAAGGAAACAGGAACATTGAAGCTTTCTGCGATCTCTGAACGTTTAGGAAAGCAAGTGATGTCGATACAAGGTATCAGTAAGCAGTTTCAGGATAAGCTGTTGTTTCATCCCTTTTCCTATGAAATGAAGCGTTTTGAGCGCATCGGCATTATCGGTCAAAACGGCTGCGGCAAATCAACGCTGTTGAAAATATTGGCAAAGGAATTAAACAGCGATCAAGGCGAGGTCAGTTACGGTGAAACCGTCAAGCTCGGATTTTTTAAACAAACGGCCGATGAGCTTGATAAGGACAAGCGAATCATCGATGTGATTCGGGAAATCAGTGATGATATCCAAACAAAGGACGGCAAGCTCAGTGCTGCACAAATGCTGGAGCAGTTCTTATTTCCGCGCAGTGTCCACTATCAAAAGGTTTCCTCATTATCTGGCGGAGAATTACGACGTCTTTACTTATTAAGTGTTTTAATGAGTGCTCCGAACGTATTATTGCTGGATGAGCCGACCAATGATTTAGATATAACGACACTGCAGATTTTAGAGAGCTATCTTGATGACTTCAACGGAAATGTGATCGTAGTTTCTCATGATCGTTGGTTTTTGGATCGAATCTGTGACACGATGTTTATATTTCAAGCGGATAAGCATATTACAACAACGATCGGCGGCTATTCTCAATATCTGCAGATTAAAAAGAATCATAGCGCTCGTCCGCAAGCAATCGATAAAAAGGGCAAAGGCTCACGTTATCGTGCTCCCTCACTTTCTGCGAAGGAAAAGCAGGAGCTTGCATCGATGGAACAGCGACTTCAAGACCTTGAACAGAAGCTTGTTGAAATTGATGAACAAATGGAGCAGGCAACAGCTGACTTTCAGCGATTACAGGAGCTCAGCAAACAAAGAAACGGCGTGGAACAGGAAATGGAAATGACTATGGAGCGCTGGATGGAGTTAGAGGCAAAGCGAGCGGCTCTCAGTGAGTAAAACGGTTCATTTTGTTAAGAAATCTACTCCAGATGAACAAAAGGACTTTATTTTTATTACAATTTCGTTTATACTATATGCATTGAGGTGAAATAAATGAAGCTAAAGCGATATTTATGTGTATTTATGTTTGCATTATTAGCACTATGCGGCTGCGGCGGTGAGAAAAGCGGTGAAACGACTGCTGCACCGGGCAAGGTTGTTGACATTACTGCAGATGCACTGTTAAAAAAAGTGAATGATAAAGAAGATTTCGCGTTGGTCTTTACACAGACCACCTGCGGGCATTGTGAAACATTCTTAAAAATGATGGATAAATATATGAAAAATCACAATGTCGTATTATATAACATGGTTTTGGATAAAGAATCTGATGTAGATAAGGCTTTGAAAAAGCTGAAGGAGCCGTTTCCCGAGTTTACATCAACACCTGATATTTATTATGTAGAAAAGGGTGTCATCAAAAGCAGATTCTGGAGTGAATTTCAGGAGAAGGGCTTAGATGATGAAACATTCCATGAATGGGTAATGAAATACGGTTTAATGACACCGGATCAAGAAAAATAATCTTCTTTGTTTCAACAAAGAGGATTTTCTTTTTTTTAGAAATCATATCGAATAAATGGGTATGGAATCGAAGCATATATTGGGAGGCTATTATGGTTAATATCGGAAATGATTGGGATGAATTATTAAAAGAGGAATTTTCGAAGGATTATTATCAACAGCTGCGGCGTTTTTTAGCGTATGAATATAAAACAAGAACGATTTATCCGAATATGTATGATATATTCAATGCTTTGAAATATACGGCTTATAAGGACGTTAAGGCAGTGATATTGGGACAAGACCCTTATCACGGAGTCAATCAAGCGCACGGACTGTGCTTTTCGGTTCAACAGGGAATTACTCCGCCGCCGTCCTTAGTGAATATCTTTCAGGAGCTGCATGAGGATTTGGGCTGTACGATCCCTAATCACGGCAATTTGAGCGCATGGGCAAAGCAGGGCGTATTAATGTTGAATACGGTGTTGACGGTCAGACAGGGGGTGGCGAATTCTCATCAGGGAAAGGGCTGGGAACAGCTTACCGATAAAATCATTTCACTGATCGATCAAAAACAAGAACCGGTCGTTTTTCTGTTGTGGGGAAAGAATGCAAAGGCAAAGATGTCTTTGCTTCATAATCAAAACCACCTTGTTTTAACCAGCTCTCATCCTAGTCCGTACAGCGTTGATTACGGCTTTCACGGCTGCCGCCATTTTTCAAAGGCAAATACATACTTAAGTGAGCATGGCATAACTGAGATCAACTGGCAGCTGTAGCTGTGCATGCTTATTCAATTTCAAGCATATACAAGACCGATAAGGTCAAACTTATCAGTCAGATTCTTATCTACAAAGAAAGGAGTGATAGGATGCGTTTAATACTTTCCTATTTAAAACGATATAAGGGTTTATTCATCATCAATGTGATTTCGGTATTCGGCTTTGCGCTTGTAGAGCTCGGAATACCGACAATCGTTGCCCAAATGATCGATGAAGGTGTGGCAAAACAAGATCATGCCTATTTATATCAAATGAGTGGCGTTATCGCAGTGATATCCTTGCTTGGAGTTGCGGGCACTATTTTATTAGGCTATTGCTGCGCCAAGATTTCAACCTCAATCACAAGAGATATGCGCAATGATATCTTTACTAAGGTACAAAGCTTTTCCCACCATGAATTTAATCAATTCACTGTTTCTTCATTGATTACACGAACAAATAATGATGCGTTTCAAATCCAAATGTTTGTGAATGTTTTATTGCGTACCGCTTTAATGACTCCGATAATGGCAATATTAAGCATGATCATGACGATTCGAGCATCCTTGCCGTTATCACTTGTTATCGGAGCGACAATACCGGTGATTATCATCGGAGTATTTGCGGTTGCGAAAAGCTCAAAGCCGATTTCTGAGCATCAACAGACATCGATTGACGCATTAAATCGCATTTCCCGGGAAAACCTGACAGGAATTCGGGTTATTCGAGCTTTTAATAATGATGCGCATGAAGCCGCTCGCTTTGATGAAAAAAATAAAGATTTTATGCGTTATTCCAAGCGATTGTTTAAGCTGATGATGATTACACAGCCGATCTTTTTCCTGTTGATGAATTTGGCTTCTATGGGAATTTACTGGATTGCGGCAGGACTCATTGATGTCGGTGCGCTTCCGGTCGGACAGCTGATTGCGTTTAATGAGTATTTGTTTCATGCGATGTTTTCAATGATGTTGTTTTGCACGGTGTTTATGATGTATCCGCGTGCGGCTGTTTCTGCCCATCGTATTGAGGCTGTTTTAAAGACCGATACAAGTATTGAAGCAGTGAAGGAAGGAATCAAGCTTGATGATATTTCAACGATACGCTTTGAACATGTTACCTTCGCATATCCTGACGGCGAGGAGCCTGTGTTAAAGGATATCAGCTTTGAGGTGCATAAGGGTGAAAAAATTGCTTTTATCGGCAGTACCGGATCGGGCAAAAGTACGCTGATCAATTTATTGCCGCGCTTTTATGATGTATCACAAGGGCAAATATTGATTGACGGTATTGATTTGCGTGATTTAAGCTTGACCGCATGGCGCTCTATGATCGGTATGATTGCGCAAAAGGCTAATTTATTTACAGGAACGATTGCGGATAATATTCGCTTCGGTAAAGAGGATGCCTCAGAGGCAGAAATCATTCATGCGGCTAAGGTTGCACAGGCTTATGATTTTATCAGCGAAAAGCCAAACGGTTTTGATGAATATCTTTCCGAAGGAGCGACAAATCTTTCGGGCGGGCAGAAGCAGCGTCTATCGATTGCCAGAGCACTGGTACGCAAGCCGAAGGTCTATGTATTTGATGATTCCTTTTCAGCACTTGATTTTAAGACCGATGCGAAGCTGAGAAGCGCATTGGCGGCTGAAACCAAGGAGGCAATCACGATGGTCGTTGCACAGCGTATTGCGACAATCATGGATGCAGATCAAATCATCGTATTACATGAGGGCAAGCAGGTCGGATGCGGAACCCATCGTGAATTATTAGCGAGCTGTTCCATCTATTATGAAATAGCGGCCTCGCAGTTAAGTGAGGAGGAGCTGAAACTATGAAACAACAGAAAATAAAGCTGAAGGCGATGCGTAAAACGCTTTACCCGTTTATCGCTCCTTATAAATGGGGATATGTTACCGCAATTTTAATGGTCTTTGTCACAACGCTTACGTTAGCGATTGCCCCGAGTGTTGAGGGAAGTATCACCTCGGGCTTGATTGAGGACGTGATGGCGCAGCGCGCCGTGCGCTTTGATGTGATTTTTGAAACACTCGTCGTATTACTCGGACTTTATATGATTAAAACCGTTTCACAAGTCGTTGAAATCTATACGCTGACAAATGCGATCCAAAACGCGATGCATGATTTAAGAGATGCACTGCAGTTAAAAATTCGCCGCTTACCGATTCGATATTTTGATAATCATAAATACGGAGATATTTTAAGTGTGATTACCAATGATGTGGATACCTTATCAAATGCCCTTCAACAGAGCTTTATGAATATTCTGCAGGGTACTTTAACGCTTTGTATGGCATTGTTTATGATGTGGCAGATCAATGCGCAGATGGCATTGATTGCGATGATGCTGGTACCGCTTGCTTTACTCATAACACAGTGGATCGTTCATCGCTCACAGAAAAAATTCAATGCCCAACAGGATGCCTTAGGTCGCTTGAACGGGACGATTACTGAGCTTTACGGTGGCTTTCATGAGATTTTGTTGTATAATCGACAGCGTAAGGCAGTTGATGATTTCAAAAATGTTAACAGTGAGCTGCAGGCAAATGCTTTTCAAGCACAGTTTATGTCCTCTATGATATCGCCGTTGATTTCCTTATGCACCTATTTGATTATCGGTACGATTGCGTTGATCGGCAGTATTTATGCGATCGGCAAAACGATTTTGGTCGGAGAGCTGCAGGCTTTTATCCGCTATATTTGGCAGGTGAACGATCCGCTTTCGCAAGTATCGAATTTATCAGCACAGATTCAGTCGGCATTTGCCGCAATGCGCAGAATTGTTATTTTATTAGAGGAGACGGAAGAAATTGCGGAAGCGACAGAGCCGATTCATTTAAAAAAGGCAGTCGGCAATGTCAGCTTTGAGCATGTACGCTTCGGCTATGGCAAAGAAGCGGTCATTAAGGATTTCAGCGTTGAAGTGAAGGCAGGACAAATGATTGCGATCGTCGGACCGACCGGTGCCGGAAAAACCACGTTGATCAATTTGCTGGAGCGCTTCTATGATGTAAACGGCGGGGCGATTAAAATTGACGGTGTAGATATTCGTGATATGACGCGCAAAGAGCTGCGTGATATATTTGCGATGGTGCTGCAGGATACATGGCTGTTCAGCGGTACGATTTATGATAATATCCGCTACGGTCGCTTAGATGCCCGTAAGGATGAAGTCATACAGGCGGCAAAGGATGCCAATGTTCATCACTTTATTCGCACATTGAGCGATGGCTATGATATGGTTTTAAATGAGGAAGGAAGCAATATTTCTCAAGGTGAAAAACAGCTGTTGACGATTGCGCGGGCGTTCTTAAAGGATCCGCAGATTTTGATTCTTGATGAGGCGACCTCTTCGGTTGATACACGCTTAGAGAAAATGCTGCAGGAAGCAATGCACAATGTCATGAAGGGCAGAACCTCTTTTGTGATTGCTCATCGTTTGTCTACGATTCGCAATGCAGATTTGATTTTAGTGCTTCAGGACGGTAATGTCGTAGAACAGGGAACCCATGAGGAGCTGTTGGCTCAAAAGGGTGCTTATGAGGCCTTGTATCGTTCTCAATTTGCGGTGAATGATTGAGCCTAGATAATTCATCAGAGGGCTATAAATTAGAAAATACGGCAGCATTTAACATATACTCTGATTTAGACTTTACCGATATAAATGAGATCGAGTATATGTTTATAAAGCAACGCTTTAAAGAAATGCAGATGGTAAAGAATTTATAACAGTCTTACGATAGGAATAAAAAAGGAAACGCACTTCTATGGATAAGCTGATTCATTAATGCTGAAGGACAGTTAATTTTTACGGAAATTGACTGTTTTTCTGTTGTCCCAAGCATAAAAAAGCTGTATATCCACCGAAGTAATTATACAGCGATTTATCTGTCTGTTCATACAGAGGCCGGACAGCGAAACAATGAGCCTTTATCTTTAACGATTTTTAATTACAACGAAGAAGTAATTGTTATTTTAGGTACACAACTTTAAATTCCTCGCATACGACCTTCATGTCATCATTGAATTTTAAATATGCTTCTTCTAAGTATGCGGTAAAGAACTTTTTATGAACCTTTCGCCAATATGTCAAAGATTTATCTCCCTCGCCTTCTTTATACGCATGTTCATCACTGACATCATGAAATGCCGTTACATATACACGCTGTATTTGAATCACGCATACAGCATTATTTTGAGAATCTAAAATTACACTGTAATCGCCTGCTTTAGGCAATGGTTCATTCTCTGTTTCATACAGCTGATAAGCAGAAGATGTAGCGGTTTTTTCACCTGTTGCCACTAAATGAGCAAGTAAATCAGCTTCTGCGCCGAATGTCCATGCAGTATAATCAGTGTTATTGATTTTGTGTTTCGTTATAAACTCATTCCAAAGTGCCTTTTCTGTCATTCGTATTTTACCCTTTCGCACGAATTATTATATCATATAGGATTCCCGAATGTATAAAAAAGGTTGTATGACTCTAAAATCATACAACCGATTTCTATCCGCTCACATCCGATAAGATGTCGGATAGATAGACTATGATGCTTCAGGAACTACTGCTCCTGATAGTAGCATCCTTCCTCTTGTGCAGGAGGAAATCTTCTGTCCTTTTCCATGTCTACGTCATCGTTGACAATTTTACCCTTGCTGTTGTAGCAAGCATACTTGCCGCTCTTTTCGCAGTTCATGCCCGGACGGTATTTTTTCTGTGCCATTTGTAACACCTCCTGATGATATTGTGGGTCTAATTTTCACGGATATACGTTTTTCTTAAAAAAAAGTTGTTCTTATGTTAAAATATAAGATGTGTGAAAGAGGAAAAAACAATGAAAATATTTGCGAGTGATTATGACGGAACTTTACGCTTAGGCGATTTGGTTTCACAGTATGATAAAAATGCGATAGCGAAGTGGCAGAAGCAGGGAAATCTTTTCGGGCTTGTCAGCGGGCGCAGTATGGAAAGCATGCGCGAGGAAGCCGTCAAAAATGATCTGCATGCCGATTTTTATATCGGTAATAACGGCGGTGCTGTTTATGATAAGGATTTTAATGAGATAAAAACGTATTACTTCCCGTTTCATAAGGCAATGGATATACTGGAGTATATCCGCAGTGAAAAAACGATATCCTATGTGATGAATGATGGATTTTATCGCGCAAAGTGTGTGGTTGATGAGATGCGTGAGGATAAAAAATATGCGAATACGAAAACAGCGAAAACGGAAGCGGAGATATTGGCGAAGCGTAAAATTGCGCAGCTTGTAGTATCCTTAGATGAAGAAAGCGATTGTGAACGAATTGCGAATTATATCAATGCGACTTTCGGTGATGTTGCGTGTGCCTATCGCAATATCAACTGTGTCGATGTTGCACCGTACGGTATTTCAAAGGCAACAGGCTTGTCCTATATGGTTGCGTATTTCAATGTCGACAGCTTCGATGTGTATACGATCGGTGATTCCTTTAATGATATTCCGATGCTGTCAACTTATTACGGCTTTGCAATGGAAAAGGCCGTAAATCAAGTAAAAAGCTATGCGAAGGCGACAGTGGCGCAGGTCGGTGATGCGATAAATCTGCTGCTTGAGAAAGCCGAATGATAAATTGTATAATAATATAGTTAAGAAATATGAAAAAAACGCAAGAAAATGATATAAATATGGTATAATAATACCTATGAAAGGAGTCATCCTATGTTTGATTATTTTACGATAAATAATGTTATACAATTTGTAAAAATGGTATTGAATGTCGCTGTTGTTTGGGTCGCATTCTATTTTATATTAAAGATTGTTAAAAATAACTCACGAACGATTCAGATTTTCAAAGGGATTTTGTTGATCTTTATCATCAAAGGGGTTGCGGAGCTTTTAGGACTGAAGGCAATGCAGTATCTTGCCGATCTGTTCGTTCAATACGGACCGATAGCGATTATCATTATCTTTCAGCCGGAATTCCGAGCGCTGTTGGAGAAAATCGGAAAGACGAATATATTTTCTCGTATCTCTACCTTGACCTTAAATGAGCGTGAGCGGCTTGTTGACGAGTTGGTGAAGGCGTGCAGCGAAATGTCAAAGACAAAGACAGGTGCATTGATTTCCTTAGAACAGGGTCATTCTCTCAGTGATTTTATTAAGACGGGTACCCCGATGAATTCCGTTGTCACAAGCGAGCTTTTATGCTCAATATTTGTTCCGGGTACACCGCTTCATGACGGCGCGGTTATTTTACAGGGTGTTAAGATAGCGTGTGCTGCAGCGTATTTCCCACCGACAACTCAGGATTTGGCTACGATGTACGGCGCAAGACATCGTGCGGCAGTCGGTATCAGTGAAATTACCGATTCCATCACGATCATCGTCAGTGAGGAAACAGGTAATATATCGATCGCTGAAGGCGGTAAGTTAAGCGTTGTAACCGAAAAGAGTCTGCGTGAATTTTTGACAATGGTAATCTGCCAGACACAGACTGAGGTTCAAAACGAAAAAATACGCAAGGACAGCGAGGCAGAAAAAGAAATCGTACCTGTGAAGCACGAGGAAGTCGTTGAGCCGGAAAAGACTAAACTTACAAGTATTTTCCGTACAAAAAATAAGAATGAGAAACAAAAGGAGACAAAGAAACGCTTTACTAAGGCAAAGGAAAATAGGGCGTCCAACAAACAAGAGGCCAAGACTGAAAAAATCGGAATTGCGAATCTGGTTGAGGAAAGCATGCCGTTGGATAATTTATTTGACTCCATCGTATCAGATGCAGAAAATAAGCAGAGTGATACCAAGCCGAAGTCACTGTTGACACAGGTGAAGGAGGAAAGCGAAAAGCAACGTAAGCCGATTCGCAAGCCCCGCAATCATAATGTGGAAAAAAGCGATGCGGAAACAATCAGCGCAGTCTTAAATCCGACAGTAAAGATGACTGAGAAAAAGCCTGTTGAGGTTAAGCCGAAGACTGATAAAAAAGTAAGGAAAAGCGAAGTGATTGAGGCAAGCATCAAGGAAAAGCATGTGGTAAAGCGTACTCATGTAAAGAAACAAAATGTAAATGAAGAGGCTGCATCGCTTTTAGATGATGTGATATCACCGGAAGCAATCGTTTTGAACTACAAGAGCGAAAAACAAAAGCTGCAGGAAGCAAACAAGGATTCCCTTGACAAGGCTTCAAAGGAAGGGGGTAAACGCTGATGGCTAAGAAAAAGAAATCACAGCTGAGTGCGGAAGGAAAAACCGAACTGGCAAAAGCGATAGCTGAAAAAAGTCAGACCTTCGCCCGCACATATGCGAATATGGAAACCAGCGTTACAAAATTCTTTCGTTGGCTGAGCAGCTGGATCGATCGTTTGTTGTTTAATCAGAAACACGGAAAGCTCGTTGCGTTGATATTAGCGATTTTATTCTGTTTTATGGTCGGCAGTGATGAGGACTTTGATTTATTTAAGGCAAATCGTGAGGTTAAGACTTTAAATGATTTAAGTGTAAGTACGATCGTATCGGAACAAGCTTATGAGGTCAGCGGTATTCCCGAAAATGTAACGGTTGAGGTCATCGGAGATTCCGGGGATTTACAGATGCTGAATCTGCAGGATAATTATCAGATCGTAGCTGATTTAAGCGGTTTGACTGAGGGGACTCATGATGTAACGCTGCAGGCTAAAAACTTTTCCTCAAGACTTGAGGTCATCATCAAGCCGAGTACGGCGGTGGTAACCATCAAGCGGAAGGAATCAAAGCGTTTTACCTTGGGTTATGACTTTGTAAACACAAGTAAAATGGATTCTGTATATGCGTTAAGCGAGCCGCAGTTTGAACAAGGAGAGGTTGTCGTCAGAGCCTCCTCTGAAACATTGAATAAGATCGCATTCGTAAAGGCATTGATCGATGTCAGCGATGTGGATTCTGATTTTGAAAGTGATGCGGAGATAGCGGCATATGACCAGTCGGGAAATCGTATTTCCGTAGATATCAGGCCGTCAAGCGTAAAGGCGAAGGTCAAGGTGACGACCCCGAATAAATCGGTTCCGATAACCTTAGTGCCGAACGGTATTATGCCGAACAACAAAGCGATTGCGTCATATAAAATGGATACACAGTCGGTAACGATCTATGCGCCTGAGGATGTATTGGAAGGCATCACCGAATTACCGATTTATATTCCTGTCAATAATTTGACCGGTGATCAGCGAATTCCGATGCCGATCAATCTGCCGTCTAAAGTCACAAAGGCTTCGGTTAAAAATGTAATGATTGATATCAAGGTTGAAGACGCAAAAACAAAAATCATCAAGGATGTCGTCATTCAATATAAAAATGCCCCGGATGCGGCTTATGATGTCAGAGCGGTTGAAGGCGGCGGTACGATCAGTGTGAAGGTCATCGGTGCTAAGGGTCAGATCGATAAACTGACAAAGAATGATATTACGGTAATCGCAGATTTCAGTAGCGTAACCGATCCGGGTGTATATAATATACCGTTGAGCGTCAGCGGAACCAATAAGCTCGTAACCTATGAGCTTGAGAATTCTACCGCTAAGCTGGAATTTAAAAATAAGGAGTAATTTGATGGGAAAATACTTTGGAACAGACGGAGTGAGAGGTCGTGCCAATGATACGCTGACATTAGATATGGCAGTGAAAATCGGACAGTATGTCGGTTGGTATTACGGTAAATCACGTCACGCAAAAATTTTGATCGGTAAGGATACACGCTTATCCAGTGATATGTTTGAAATGGCATTGGCGGCAGGTGCCAGTGCTGCAGGCGCAAAGGTCTATTTACTCGGCGTTTGTCCGACACCTGCGGTATCCTTTTTAATTCAAAAGGAGCACTTTGACTGCGGTATTATGGTATCGGCAAGTCATAATCCGTTTTATGATAACGGAATCAAGCTGTTCAACAGCTCGGGAATGAAAATGAATCCTGATGTAGAAGCACAGATTGAGGCTTATATTGACAAAGAATGTGATATTCCGATGGCAATCAATGAAGCGCTCGGGAGCGTTGTAGATTGGCATGAAGGACTGGAAATCTATGAATCATGGCTGAAATCATTAATGAGCTGTGATTTTACCGGCATGAAGCTTGCGCTTGATTTGGCGAACGGAAGCGCAACCTCATGTGCTGCAGCGGTGTTAAGCGAGCTGGGAGCGAGGGTAGAAGTGATTCACAGTGTGCCTAACGGCATCAATATTAATACCAAGTGCGGCTCAACGCATCCCGAAGGCTTGCAGGAAATGATGAAAAGCGGCGATTTCGATGCCGGCTTTGCGTTTGACGGTGATGCCGATCGCTTGATTGCGGTTGATGAAAACGGTGAATTGATTACCGGTGATCATACCATGTATATCTGCGGCTGTTATATGCACGATCATAATTGTCTGAAGGAAAACAAGGTCGTAACGACTGTTATGTCAAATTTGGGTCTGTATCGTGCCTTTGATCGCAAAGGAATTTCCTATGAACAAACACAGGTCGGTGATAAATATGTATTTGAATGTATGAATGAATACAATTATTCAATCGGCGGTGAACAAAGTGGTCATATCATCTTTAAGGAACATGCGAATACGGGTGACGGTTTACTTACTGCGATGAAGCTTCTGGAAATCATGAAACAAACGAAACAAAGCTTGCACAAGCTCAGTGAGGATCTGTTTATTTATCCGCAGCTTTTAATCAATATAGAGGTCAAGGATAAGCATAAGGCATTAGAAAACGAAGGCTTGTTAAATGAAGTACAGAAGGTATCCGACAGCTTGGGAAAGGATGGCAGAATCTTAGTAAGACCGAGCGGAACAGAACCGCTTGTACGTGTTATGGTAGAAGCGAAAACCGATGAATTATGCGAAAAGTATGTTTATCAGGTAATTGACTATATCAAGGAGAAGGGACTTTAGGTCCCTTTTATCTTGAACGCTTAATTTTTCAATGAATTGCCGTCTAAAATACTCTTGATTATGGGAATGATGCGGAAATCAATCAGTAAATTGTATAAAAATGAAGTGACTGAAAGAAAGCTCTTTTTTTTTATCGCAATTTACGATACAATGATAGAGAGGTGTTTGTATGAAAAAAGTTATTTGCGTAGTAGAAGATGAAGTGGCGATCAATGATTTGGTTTGTCAATATTTAAGAAAAGAGGACTATGAGGTTCGCTCTTATTATACATATGAGGAAGCAAGTGCACACGTCAGTGATGATGACGTGCATTTGTGGATTTTAGATATAATGCTGGATGATAAAAGCGGCTTTGATTTGATTGAGGAAATACGGCAGCAGGCAGGCGATATTCCGGTCATCTTTATGTCGGCACGCGATAAGGAATTCGATCGTATCATCGGATTGGAAAAAGGCAGTGATGATTATATCACAAAGCCGTTTTCACCGAAGGAGCTCGTGTTGAGAGTAAACAATGTAATCAAACGCGTTTATAAGAATGAAAACAATCGTATCGCAATTGACGGTTATGAATTGGATGAGGAACAGCGTAAGGTGTTTGATAATGGTGAGGAAATTGATTTAACGACCAAAGAATTTGATTTGTTGATCATGTTTATAAAAAATAAAGGGATTGCCTTTTCTCGTGATATGATTCTGACAAATGTATGGGAGGAAAACTATTACGGAAGCGATCGTGTCGTTGATGATACATTGCGTCGTTTACGTAAGAAGCTTCCTAATTTGAATATTCATACGATTTACGGCTTTGGCTATCGTCTAGGTTAAGCTATGAAGCGCTTTTCATTATTTATCAAACGCTTGACCCTTTCTCAGCAGTTATTTGCGTTGATCTTTTTCTTCGTTACCTTTTTTGCGGCCTTCTTTTTCGTCTATCTGAACGGTAAGGTCGATACTGTCATTCAGACCAAAACCTTTAATGATTTGGTGAGAATGCAGAATGCGATTGCGGAAAAGCTGCGCGGTGAATACAATTCATATCTGTATTTGAATGTCGGTGATTCCTCAATCACCAATATCATTATTATCGGTTCGAAGGCCTATTATTTAGGAGAGCCTAATGAGGAAATCGATCGCAGCTCTCCGCGCTTTCAGGATATGTACAACAAGGCGCAAATGGCAACGACCGTCCCGCAGACCTATACATTCCACGGTGATAAGACCTATTACAGCGTTGTCATGATCGATAATAATCAGCTTTTGATATCATTTACACGAAATCAAGAACTGGAATCATTTCGTAATGACTTAGTTTCCTCAGTTATCAATATTACCGTAATGGTTGTGGGCTTTTTCTTTATTATTCTAATGATTTGGGTGGCATCCTTGATTCATCCGCTGAATCAAATCAGAAATTATATTGAAAAGGTAAAGCTCGGAAAATCGACCGGTGATTTGAAAATCAATCGTGAGGATGAAATCGGTGAGTTAGCAGAAGCGCTTGTTTCCATGCGCAGAGAGCTGCAGAAGCAGGAACAGACAAAAGAGGATATGATCCATAATATCTCTCATGATTTGAAAACACCGATCGCAACGATCAAGTCTTACGGAGAAAGCATCAAGGACGGCATTTATCCGTATGATACATTAGAGAAAAGCGTTGATGTGATTATTGAAAATGCTGAGCGTTTGGAAAAAAAGGTTCACAGTCTTTTATATTTGAATCGTGTCGAATATTTAATATCACAGGATCACGGTATGAATCGCACCGATATGAAGCATGTGATTGAAACCGTGCTTTTAAATCATAAAATGCTTCACCCTACGATAGAAATAACAACGGAATTGACAGAACAAGTTTATTTTGACGGAGTCGAGGAAGCATGGCGCGTTACGGTTGAAAATATTATGGAAAATGCCTTGCGTTATGCGAAAAGTTCAATCAAAATTGTCTTAAAACAAGACGAGCTTACGATTGAAAATGACGGTCCGGCAATTGATGAGGAACGCTTAAAGGTACTGTTTAAGCCGTATGAAAAAGGACAGGGCGGTAAATTCGGTTTGGGATTGTCCATCGTATGGAAGGTCGCTACTGCCAATCGCTATGCGGTCAGCGGAGAGAATACGAGTGAAGGCGTTATTTTCCGCATTGTGAAGCGAAAGGATTAAAAACATATTTAAATATAACTTTGAAAATCATAAACAGTTAAAGTCGGAAAACACCTTAAAATGGTGCATAAATGAATAACAAACAGGCATGTGCAAAGGGAATTGCAGAAAAGGAAATTATCTTTGTATAAGAACAACGCGGCAGGGAGAGCTCTCTGCCGCTGTTCATATTAAGAGCTCATAACGGATTTTGACCGGTTGTGTGTTGAAATCAACCGACTATCGTAAACTCATTGAAACTATTATCTACTTTGCTTATAATGGTATTGTAAGCAAAGAGGTGATTATCTTGCAGGTCGAAATTAAAATTGACAGCTCATGTATTGATCCCAAAGTAATCATACTGACTGCTTCAATGACAGAAGATGTGATTAACATTGTAAACAACTTTCAGAAAATGCCTCACAAATAATTTCCGGGTATAAAGATGAAAAAATTGAAATATTGGAACAGACAGATTTGATTCGTATTTATTTAAATTCAGGAAAAGTTGTTGCAGTCACTGATAAAGGGGAATATATTCTTCGACTTAGGTTATATGAGATAGAAAAACTACTACTCACTGATCAATTCATTCGTATATCAAATTCGGAAATTATTAACTTAAAAAAAGTCAATAATTTTGACTTGAGTTTTACAGGTACAATTTGCGTTAAATTATCGAATGGGGTAACAACATATGTATCCAGACGCTATGTTCCGAAACTAAAAAAGATATTAGGAATATGAGGTGAATGTATGAAAAAGAAAATTATTAAGCGTAGTCTTTTAGGGCTTCCGCTTGGAATTGCGATGGGCTATTTAATTACAATCTTGGCTTCTTTCGGTAGGGCAAATGGATATTATACACCTTGTGTACCCGAACTCATATCAATGATGGGAAATGAAATTAATGCTGTCATTGTGCAAACTATTCTTTACGGACTATTAGGTGTGGGATTTGCAGCAAGCTCAGTAATATGGGAAATAGATAGCTGGAGCATTGTAAAGCAGACAGGAATTTACTTTTCAATTATTTCTGTCATAATGTTACCAATCGCTTATTTTGCATATTGGATGGAACATAGTATAATCGGATTTTTAATCTATATCGGGATTTTCACTTTAATTTTTGTAGTTATGGCTAATACAGTTTGGTATAGGCAGATTTAACGTAAGAAAAATGAATGAGAAATTGCTTCAAACGAAGGATAAAAGAAATGATTATTCATGTTTATGATATGAAAATCAAGCTTGCAGTCAGTAAATGATTATATATGTAGAATTTGACAGGTGAAAGAACACATACTGTATCTTGTGATAGGTATGTATCAACAGCCTGTCTTTTTTATCGATTCTCAATAACTGAAAAAGACATAGCACATCCCTCAATTGAATATTATAGAAGGAAGGGAACGGAGGGATTTCATGGATGTTGTGATAACGATTTCAGGCAAACAGCATCGGATTCACTATACATTGGAAGGAAAAGGGGAGCCCTTAGTGCTGTTACATGGCTGGGGTCAGAATATGATAATGATGAAATTTATTGCCGATCATTTCAAACAGCGATTTCAAGTACTGAATTTAGATTTACCGGGTTTCGGTGAAAGTGATGAGCCAAAAACCGTTTGGAGTCTTGATGAATATGCTGCTTGTATTCATGAATGTGTAAATGAACTGAAGCTTTCATCTCCCAATATCATTGCGCATTCCTTCGGAGCACGCATCGCGCTGCTGTATGCACACCGATATCCGGCAAAAAAGCTTGTTTTGACGGGGGCAGCCGGTATCAAAAAAGCGAAAACATTGAAATACTATGCGCGTGTATATACGTATAAGCTGTTGAAGCGCTTATCATTGGCACCTGATATGGGGAGTCCTGATTATAAATCCGCAACAGATATTATGAAGGGTGTTTTGGTTCAAAGCGTAGAGCGTGATTTACGACCGCTTTTAGCGCAGATAACGAATGAAGCATTGCTTGTATGGGGAGAAAAGGATGAGGCAACACCGCTGTGGATGGGAGAAGTCATGGAAAAGCTGATGCCGCATGCGACATTGATCGTATTAGATGCTGATGATCACTTTGCGTATTTCCATCAGCCGCAGCGCTTTATTGCTATATTGGAGTATTTCTTATGAACTTGATTTTATTTTATATCCTTCATGCGGCTTTTTTATATGTACCGATCAAAGAATCCATTCATATGCTTCAACAAAATCGTTATCAGCGCGAGCGCTATCACGCTTGGCTGAAGGCGTGTGTTCATAATGATCATAAAGCCTTTTATAAGCGCTTATTGTCATTGCTTCCGCTATGGACGATGTGCTTTGTATCACATCCTCTGTATTTATATTTGTGGTATTTGTGTATCGGTGTTTATGCGTATTTATATTTTAAGGCCGATCAAAAAAAGGCCTATATAAAAAAGCTTGTGTTTACTCATCGGGCAAAGCGTTTGTTTTTCGTCCACACGCTTTGTTGCATCAGTCTTTTGTATCTTATCTATCTGTTTGTGAATGATTCCGTATTTATTTTGGCTATGCCGTTTTACTATTTCATGCCGTGGATGATTTTATCAGCTTCGGCATTGATCTGTGAGCCGTTGGAACAGTCGATCAAAAACAGCTATGTAAAGGATGCCAAGCACATTTTAGCGCAGCGTGATGATTTGATTAAAATCGGAATTACCGGAAGCTATGGAAAAACAAGCGTGAAGCATATTCTGCATACCCTGCTTTCTGAGGAATATTACACGTATATGACACCGCACTCCTATAACAATCTGATGGGCTTGACGATATCGATAAGAACCCAGCTCAATTCGCTTCATCAAGTGATGATTGCAGAAATGGGGGCGGATCATGTAGGCGAAATTGATGACTTGGCATGCTTTATCAAGCCTTCGATTGCCATCATCACGGCAGTAGGGCCTCAGCATTTATCAACCTTTCATACACAGGAGAATATTCTCAATGAAAAAATGCGATTGATAGAGCGCTTACCGTTTCACGGTACTGCCGTTTTAAATTACGATAATGCTTATATTCGCTCCTATCCGATCAGTCATTTTGTGAAGCGGATCACGTACGGTATTCATTATGAGGATGCCGATGTAAGAGCTGCCCATATCAAATACAGTCCGAAGGGAACAAGTTTTACGCTTTTGTATCCAGGCGGAGAAATTGGACTGGAAACCGTATTGCTCGGGGAGCATAATGTATTGAATATTTTAGCAGCTGTTTCTGTGGCACTGTCAATGAAAATCAAGCCGGAACAAATCAAGGCGGCAGTCAAACGATTACGTTATGTGGAACATCGCTTACAGGTACGTAATATGGGCAGCTATACATTGTTGGATGATGCTTATAATTCCAATCCGCAAGGAGCCTGTTACGCCTTAGATGTATTGGCTTCAATGCCGAATAAGCGCTTTTTACTGACTCCGGGTTTTTTAGACCTTGGTGAAAAAACGAAGGAAGCACATATTGCCTATGCGAAAAAAATGCTGCGGTGCGCAGATGTAATTCTCTTGATCGGTAAAAAGCAGACAAGTGATATTTATGACACGCTGTGTAATGAAAACTATCCGTTAAATCAAATTCATATTTGCGATACGACAAAGGAAGCATTAACCCTGCTTCAACAAATGGTAAGTGAAGGAGATTGCGCCTTGATTGAAAATGATTTGCCGGACGCCTTTAATCATTAACCGATTTAGGTGAAACGCATAGACTATGTGTGAAGGCGGTGGATGAATGAAATTACAGCTTGGCGTATTATTCGGCGGAGCTACGGTGGAGCATGAAATCAGTATCTTATCGGCAATTCAGGCGATGAATCATTTAGATCGCACTCGCTATGATATCATACCTATTTATATCGGAAAGGATCATCAGCTGTATCACAGTCAAATCTTAAGCGATTTAAAAAGCTTTCGTGATTTAGATAAGCTATGTGCAAAGCTATCACCGACTGCTCTGTATAAAAAAGGAAACAAGGTCGTATTAAAGAGTACCTCACTGTTTCAAAAGGAAATCAGCATTGATTTGATTCTGCCGATCATGCACGGTACGTATGGTGAGGACGGAACGCTTCAGGGCTATCTTCGCATGTTGGGAATTCCGTTTTGTGCCTGTGAGCTCGGCGGCGCAGTGCTCGGACAGGATAAGGAGCTGATGAAGCAGATCCTTGCGGCCAAAAAACAACCGATTGTAGAATGGTTTTCACTTGAAAAAAATCAGTTTACGGATTCAGAGCTGAGCAGTCGTTGTGAGGAAATCGGTTGGCCTGTGATTATCAAGCCGGCAACACTCGGCTCCAGTATCGGTATTCATATCGCAAAGAATACGGATGAGCTTCAAGAGGCGCTCGATGATGCCTTTCAATATGATACGCATGTCGTTATTGAGCATGCCTTAAGTGAAATGCGCGAATTTAACTGCGCTGTATTCGGTGATGAGGAAAGCGCAAGAACAAGCTGTATTGAGGAAGTCTTGAAGGGTGATGAAATTCTATCCTATAAGGATAAATACGAAGGCAACGGTAAAAGCAAAGGAATCGTTTCGACAAAGCGTTTGATTCCGGCTGAACTTTCCGAAGCCTTACAGAGCGAAATAGAAGCTTTGGCATTAAAGACCTTTCATGCGTTGCGAGGCTTCGGTATTGCCAGAATAGACTTTCTGATGGATACGACTTCAGGTAAAGTCTATATCAATGAAATCAATACGATTCCCGGCTCTTTATCCTTTTATTTATTTGAACCGAAGGGCATTGCCTTTTCACAGCTGTTAGATGAATATATTCAGCTTACGTTAAAACGTCAGCGTAAGCAATCACAAATGATTTTCTCTTATGCGACAAACGTGCTGTCACAGTTTTCATCGGGAAGTAAGTTGATAAAGTAATATTACCTAGGAAATAACAGCTTGTTTCAGTAAACATTATTTGATTAAGGCTCTTGTTTGAATTCAAGAGCTTTTTTAATTGATTAATGAATAAAAATGATACTTTTCCTGTTAATTTCATTAAAAAAATAGTAAAATATATAAGATAGGATGTGAGCTTATGGAAATAACAGAAAATATACAAGCAGCTGATTTAAAACAGCTGATTGAAACAAAACAGATTGCCAAGCTCAGAGAATTATTCGAAGATCATAATGTGGTAGATATGAGTGAATTGGTCGGTGAATTAGAGCCGCAAGAGGCTTTATTTCTTTTTAAGACATTAAAAAAGGATCAAACCTCAGAAATATTTGCATATTTACCGCATGATAAGCAGGAAACCTTGATTCAGCTGTTTACCGGACCGCAGATTCAGGAAATGCTGGATGCGCTGTACGATGATGATATTTTAGAGTTTATTGAGGATCTGCCGGCGAATATTGTGAAGCATGTGCTGCAGAGCGCAAGTCCCAAGCAGCGAGTAGAGCTGAATCGATTGTTAAGCTACGAGGAAAACAGTGCCGGCTCTATCATGTCCACCAACTATGTGGTGTTAAAGGAAAAGGATACTGTCGCAGATGCATTGATGAAAATTCGTGAACAGGGAAAAGAAGCCGAAACGATCAATTACTGTTATATAACGGATAATCGTAAGGTATTGCGCGGTGTGATTACGATGCGAAATATTGTGCTTTCGTCGTTGAATGAGGAAATCAGTGAGCTGATGGACAGCGATCTTGTCATGGTGAAAACTGATGATGATCAAGAGGATGTCGCAAAGCTGTTTGAAAAATACGACTTAACGGTAATTCCGGTCGTGAATAATGACTCCTGTTTGGTCGGAATTGTTACCGTTGATGATATCATCGATGTCATTCATGAGGAGGCAACTGAGGATATTCATAAAATGAATGCGATTGCGCCGATCGATAAGACCTATTTGGAGACAGGTGTTTTGGAAATGGCTAAGTCAAGAATCGTTTGGCTTTTGATACTGATGATATCTGCGACCTTTACCGGATATATCATGTCAGGCTATGAGGAAGTCTTAGCTGCGAATGTCACGCTGTCGATTTTTATACCGATGCTGATGGACGCTGCCGGAAATGCCGGAAATCAAGCCAGTACGATGGTGATCCGCGCTCTGGCAACCGGTGAATTATCGGCAAAGGATATGCTGAAAATCTGGTGGAAGGAAATCAGAATAGCGGCGATTTGCGGTACGATCATGGGAATCGTGAATTT
Organism: Erysipelotrichales bacterium; assembly: GCA_910576855.1. Classification (GTDB taxonomy): domain Bacteria; phylum Bacillota_I; class Bacilli_A; order Erysipelotrichales; family Erysipelotrichaceae; genus C-19. Next base: position 15,101 of record CAJTJP010000026.1, on the reverse strand, counting down.
CCTTCGGATTTTACTCTTTATGGGAGAAACAGATATCACAATTTCACTTGTAGTCAGCGCAACGGTTTTTATCACCGTCGCTTTGGCTAAAATGGTCGGCTGTACGCTTCCGGTGGTGGCTGAAAAGCTGCATTTGGATCCGGCCGTTATGGCAGGGCCGTTGATAACGACATTAGTTGACGCAATGAGCTTGATGGTTTATTTTCAGCTCACCGTTCATTTCGTGCTGTAAACAAAAACAAGAAAAACGGCTTTAGCGTATGTGTCATTCCTTAAGAATTTCACTTACGTCAAAGCCGTTATTTTTTTACCCATCTGCCATAGATACCGCAAGGAAGCAGCGTCTTTGTTTTTGTAATCGGTAAATTCATTTCACCTGCTTCAATCGTTCCGTTCGGATATTTGTTAAGCAACAGATGATTCAGTATATTATATAAAACAGTTGAGGAAAACCCAGTCGTATAAGAATTCACAAGAAAGAACAACGGATCGTCATCAAGAATATCCAAGCAGGCTTGAATCAGCGGTATGAGCTGTTCCTCAATTTTCCACATTTCACCGTTTGGTCCGCGGCCGTAGCTCGGCGGGTCCATGATGATTGCGTGATATGTTCTGCCGCGCCTTTTTTCCCGCGCAACAAACTTTAATACATCATCGACAATAAAGCGAATCTTACGATCTGTCAGCTTAGACAGCTGCATATTTTCCTTGGCCCACGCAACCATGCCCTTACTGGCATCAACGTGTACGACCTCAGCGGCACCTGCCTTGGCACAGGCCATTGTTGCCCCGCCGCTGTAGGCAAATAAATTCAAAACACGGATTTCTTTATCGGTGCTTTTGATCTGCTTCATCATAAAATCCCAATTTGCCGCCTGTTCGGGAAATAAGCCGGTATGCTTAAAACCGGTAGGGGCTACCTTAAAGCATAGATCCTGATAGCTGACAGTCCAGTGCTCAGGCAGCTTTTTTAAAAATTCCCAATGACCGCCGCCGCTTTTTGAACGATGATATCGCGCATGTGCTTTTTTCCACGCTTCATCCTCATCAGCGATCGGCCACAGAACCTGCGGATCGGGACGGCGTAATACAATATTGCCCCAACGCTCCAATTTTTCTTTATTTCCGGTATCGATGCACTCGTAATCTAACCAGTTATTTGCTACTTGATTCATAAATTGCTCCTATCTTATAGATTTATCAATATTTCATCTGTTTTTTTGCTTCGTCTTATATTATAACATGATTTCACATACTTTTACCGTTGCTTATACAACAAAAACAATGAAAAATGTGATACAATGATTAATAAGAATAGATTGGGAGGAATTTGATGATTAATAAATTATTAGATAATTGTTTTTTAACCGAATTAAATACAACCGTAACCGATGTAGAGCAGGAACAAAATTTATATTGGTATGCGTTCAAGGAAACTGTTTTTTTCAGAAAGCAGGGTGGTATGGCAAGCGATATCGGTGTTATCAACGGCAGTGAGGTACTCGATATCAAACTGAAGGATAATAAGCAATGGCATTTAATGGATATTGAAATGCAGGTGGGTGATGCAGCTTTTATGAGTATCAATCTGCATGAGCGCTTTCGTAAATGTCAAATACATACGGCACAGCATTTGATCAGTGCATTACTGTGCAATGTTTATAAGGTGGAAACACTTTCTCACCATGTCGGTGATGATGAAAATGAAATTGAATTTAATTTAGAAAGCTTTAATGATAAAATGGCAAATGAGCTGATGGTGCTCTGTAACGGCTTGATACGTGATGATTTAGAGGTCAGCATTCAGTATCCGTCAAGAAGTGAGGCTGTGAGTCATGCGCCGGCTGAAAAGCTGAATCATGATGAACTGAGAGTTGTGCGTATCGGCTCTTTAGACTATAATTTATGCGGCTGTATGCATGTACCGAGTCTTCGTTACTTACAGATGGTTTATATCAGTGGTTATGAAAAAACTTCACGCGGCTATAAGGTGAAATACATTTGCGGCGATCAGCTTTTAGACAGTGTAAGCAGGCGTTATAAGGTATTAAATGAAGCAAGTCAGACATTGGCATTGTCTCATTTGTATCTGAATACGGGAATCAATAAACTGATGAATGAACAAAAAGCATTGAGCCGCGATATTATTCTATGGAAGCAAAAATACTTTACGTTGTTTACGGAAAAGCTGATGCAGAATGAAACTGAATTGCTTACCTATGAATTTGATGATATCGATGTAAAATCGCTTGTGCAGCTGGCGCAGTATATCTCATCGGAGCATCATAGACCGTGTGTGCTGTTGGCGAAGCTGTTCGATAAATGTCATGTAGCGGTTGCGGCACCGAAGGACAGCGACGGTGATTGTAAAGCATTGTTTAAGGAGCTTGCGGAGCGTTTTGAATTAAACGGCGGGGGGAATGAGTGGCTGTCTCAAGGCGGCGGGGTTTATACAAAAGCATTATCAGATTACGTAAAAACGATACAAAAAATTTAAAAATATGGTATACTAATAGTAAGCTTTTACGGAGGTTGATTATGAAAAAATATTTGAGAAGCGCTGTGCTTTGTCTTTTTGTCGGCTTATTATGTATTATGAGCGGCTGTTCCAAGGACAAGGCAGAGGAGAATAAAAAAACAGAGGTGAGTCTTGTGGAAAACGCAGTGTATGATTCACCGAAAAATGCGACACAGGAACAAATCAAGGTGTTCAATGAATTAAGCAAGGCACTGAACAGCAATGCGGATAAAAGCAAGGTTGCCGAGCTTGTCGCAGTAAATTTCGCATATGAATTCTTTTCACTCTATCAAAAATCGGGAAAAGAGGATATCGGTGGTTTGACCTTTTTACCTAAGGACGAGGTGAAGGATTTTAAGGAATATGCGATCTATCATTACTACAATAATTATGCGACGGTAGTATCTCAATACAGTAAGGATGATTTACCGAATGTTATTATGCATGAGGTCGGCACTGTAGAGCCTGCAGAGGTTACATATTATGAAAAGACGTATGAGGGCTATGAAGTCTCACTCGTATTGAAGTACGCAGACAGCAAGCTGCCGGCAGACGGCATGAAAACGAATATGACCATTCAAGTAATCAATATGGATGGCGTATATCGAGTAATTGCGGTAGAGGATCCGCAAGAAGCATAAATATCAATGAGCGCTCGGACAGAGCGTTTTCATTTACGGAACAGAAAGGGTGTTATTTATGGCAATCGAAGTAATGCTTGAGGGAACATTAGAGGAAGAAAAAGATTTTGAAGGATATATGAAATTCATTCAGGAAATCGCAATTCAAAATCAGATGAAAATGGAAATCTATGAGGACAGTGCATTTATTGAGGTTTGTCCTGAGGGCTATATTGAAATCAGCTGTGAGAACCTGTTTTTAAGCATCTGCGCACAAACAAATGTTGCGGGACCGGGCTTTCATGCCTTTATATGCAGTTTCTTTCATCAGCTTCAAGATAAAAGCCCACTCGCACTTACAGCAAGTGATCCTACCGGTTATTATGAGCAACAAAACTTTGAACATTTAAAATATGGGATTTTCCATCGTTGGCTGTCTGATATTGCGGCTTTTGTGAAGCGGCATGAAGGCAGTGATGAGGAGCTTTGTATTTCTTGGCCGCTTGTTGATTATTATCAGCCAAAGTATAAAGAGGGTAGTGTTGTTACACCGCTCGGCTATATAAAGGTGAAGGATTTTTATGAAACAGATGTGAATGAATTAGCTGATTACTTCTTTATTTGGAATCACTTGGAAAGAGACGCGCTTTATTATCGCAATGCGGCTTTGAATTTATTATGGAAGGAATGCCGCTTTCAGTATTCTAATATGAATGAGGATACGAAAAAACAGACGGATACGATACTTGATTTATTAGAAATCGCCTATGAAAAGGATAAAGAACTACCGCTTCCGGTTAATGAATATCTCTGCTTATGTACGCTTAGAGGGCGCAAGAAAGGACTGGATGATGCCACAGCGATGAATTGTCCGTTTAAAATCGGATATCGTCATGATATTGTAGAATATCGTTATGGAAACTGGAGTATACCGGCAAACGGCTTCTGTGAAAAAAGCTATGATTATCGAAATGAGATTTGTTGTCTGATTGCGCCGTATGAAAACGAGAATGATCCTTGGAAGTGGATGTATCGCTTCGGTGCAGTCAATGAATCAATCTCTGTGGTGAAACAGGCACAGGAATGGGAAATATATGGTGAGGTGCTTCAGTGGTCGCAACAGGAGGTGAGCGGCGCCGCTGTTTGTATGCCACAGGAGGATCATATCCTGATTGAGGCATTGTTGGAGTGCAATCAAGAATATTTATCTGTTCAACTTATTGTATTAGATGAAGCTGATAAAGCTGAATTGATTCAGCGGCTTCAAGCAATTTCTTATCAGAAAAAAAGCAATGCAGATACACAGGCATAAAAAAAACAGCGATCGCTGTTTTTTTTTACTCATTCGAAGCAGTTTCGCCGTTCCCTCCGTCCGGTTGCTCCGGTGTTGTCGGAACATCGGGATTCGGTGGCTGCGGATTAGGATCCTCCGGCTGCTCCGGAACGTCCGGTGTCGGATTTGCCGGTGTATCAGGTTCCTCAGGCTGCGGTGTTACCGGTTTTTCCGGTGTTGTTTCATCCGGCTTCGGCTTTTCTTCCGACGGCTTGGTCGGTGTATTTGTTTCCGGTGTTTTTACCGGCTCATTCAACTTATAGCTGTTGACATTTGATCCTGCCCAAACAACATGATCGTTATTAGGAATCTGTGCTTTATTCTGATTCAGGGAATCAAGACGGAAGCTGAAGGCATTAAACTGCATCTGATTCAGCATTGACTGATAGGCATCAAATGCGACCTGTACATCTAAACGATTCAGCAGCATTACATATAATTCCTGTCCCGGCATGCTGGCGGTCACAAGACGAGCATCTGCGCCGTTCTCTAAGATAATGGATTCAATCGTCCACGGCTTCAGATTATCAAGCTGTGCCGATACGAAGTTTGTGACCTGTTGCATCGGCATATTTGTACTGACTGCCTTTGATGCGATGGAAAGAACATTATTGATATTGGCGACACCGCTCGGTGTAGTCAATACATTGATAATTCCTTTGATAACCTCCTGCTGAGCCTTTCCGCGTAATACATCCGTGTATGACTTACGATGACGGGCAAAGGCCAAGGCCTGTTTTCCGTTCAACTTTTGCTTGCCTTTGTTTAAGCAAATCAAATCCTTCTTCGCAAAGCTACGGTGTTCATCTTGTTCACAGAAGGAAATCGGTACATCGACCTCTATTAAGCCGATTGCATCTACAATATCAATGACTGAGAAGAAATTCAGCTTTACATAATAATCGATTTCAAAACCGAATACTTCCTCAATTCCTTTCATCGAGTTTTTGATCCCGCTCAGACCTAAATGAGTCAGCTTATCATTATGAGAATTCAATGCCGGATTCGGAACAAAGGCATCTCGTGGGATAGACACCATTTCAATGTGGTTCGCAAGCGGATTTACCATCAATACGATATTCACATCACTTCGTGCATCAATGGATGGATCATCACCTTCATCAACACCTGCGATATATACAGTAAACGGTTCATAGCGAATATCCTTATTGCTTGTTGAAATATCGTTTTCTCTTTCCTTTTGATAGCTCTTTAAAATAAAGATATCATCCTCAATAGTAGGATAGTGATCCTTTAATAATGTTTTAAAGTAATAGTCGGTAATAATCAGTGCATCGATATCCTCACTGATCAGCTTTTTATATAAGGATTCATAATCCAGTTCTTCAACATAAGTGACGTTTTTTAATTCGCTTTCCTTACTAAGCTGTTCCTTGACATAAGAGCTGTTTGCGGTATCATTCGCATTCTGAATACCGATTTTTTTACCGCTGAGATCACCTAAGGTTCTCGCTCCGCCATCCTTTTTGGTAATCAACGAGACATTCACCGTTGTCGCTGTTTCAGGCTTAGTAATTTCCTGCAGCGATGATTCAAGATTATTGACAACTACGCTTCCGTAGGACAATCCGCAGCATAACAATATGATGACTGCTCTTCGAAGCCAAATGCTCCAATTTGGCAGCTTTTTCAGCAGCAGTAATAAAATAAAGATGATATTGATAATAACGAATACAAGTGCGATTTTCCAGATCCATTGAAAGGATACGATTGAAAAATCATAAATTCGATAAATCAGAAGGCATGACAACAAGGCCATTATTACAGCTAAACCGATATCCCAGCCAAAGTACATACTCCAATGAACATCGCCCATCGGCTTCGCGGCATGCTTCGCTGCTTTCTGTTCGTTATCAGCGCTTTGTTTCATCTCTGCATCATCGGCCTTAACGTGCTTTGTCTGTGTTTTGTTTTCTTTATCGGCTGTAATAAAATTGATATTGTCATCCTTTACCGTCGTATTTTTTTCTATCTTTGCCTCCTGTGGCTTTGTATTTATCCTAGGAGCCGTTTCTTTCTTTTCATTTGCTTGTGTTGCCTCAGCCTTTGGTGACTGTGCCTTTGCCTCACTGTTCGTTTGCATTTTTTTTATCTGCTCATTCACTTTTTTATTTTCTTCCATAGCTTTACCTCACAATCGTATTTAATTATACTTAAATTTATGCAATTCGTAAATACGTTAAGGTAAATTTACCCTTATAAAATCGGTTATTTTTTATGAAAAAGAGCGAGAAAGGCAATCAAAAGGGCTGCATACCTGCAGTCCGACTTTTGATTAATGCGGTTGAATTGCCAGAAAATCCCAAACGATCATTTGATTATCATTTATATTCGGTAAGTATTTCATCGGCTGATTAAGACTGAAATTAAAATCAGAAAATTTCAAATTGTCCTTAGTCGCCTGATAAGCATCGAGCACTCGTGCATAATCATATTGATTCCATAAATAACAGTCTGCGCCCTGAGGAATATTGGGTACCGCTCTTGTATCAAATATGCCGTTATTGTTGCTGAGGGATTGTATGCTCCAAGGCTTCAGTTCGGAAAGCTCCCCCTTGATAAATGCGGTAATTTGATTGCCCGGCATATCGGTAACAACATATTTCGGTACGGTATCCATCAGCTGATTTACATATACGGCGATGCCCTCGGGAGTCATCAGTTTGTCAATGATTGCTTTGATGATGCGCTGCTGAGCTCGCTCACGACCCGCAACATCATAGTTTGCGGTCTTGCGATGTCTTGCATATGCTAAGGCCTGCTTCCCGTTCAAATGCTGTTCGCCTGCCTCTAAGGTAATCAGATCCTCGGCCGCAAAGCTGCGGTTTTCATCTTGCTCGCTGAAGGCAATTTCGACATCGACATCAATGCCGCCGATCGCATCAACAATTTCAATCAGCGAGGAGAAGCTTACCTTTGCGTAATAATCGATCTCAATGCCAAAGAAATGCTCAATCGTTTGCTTCGTATCGGATATTCCGCCCCATCCGGTATGAGTCAGCTTATCATTCTCAAAATTCATGGAATAACGCGGCATTAAGGAATCACGCGGCAGGGAAAGCATAATAATTGAATTTGATACCGGATTGATAAACAACAGAATATTGACATCGGAAAGCGAGGTCATATCGGCAGCCCCCATTTCATCAACGCCGCTCACCAACAGCGCAAAGCTTTCCTTTGTGATGTCCTTTTGCTTACTTTCATCTATCGAGCGTTTCATCTCATAGGTTTCTATCGTTCGATAGCTGTCCTTAAAGCCTTCTACATTGGCATTCAGCATGTTTAGATATTCATCACTGATAACCATGCCGTCCAACATATTCGTCAAAAACAAATCGGCCAGCGTAGAGTATGCGATTTCCTCAGTATATTGAATCGTATTGCCGGTATCCTTTTCCAACTGCTCACAGCCGTAGGTTGAGCTTTCCTGATCGGTACCGTTTTGAATTCCTACCGTTTTATTGCTGAAATCCTTCACTGTCTGAATTTCACTGCTTTTTGTCGCAATCAGATGAATTTTCACTTTATTATCCTTTGAATACACAGATACCTTATCGATTGCTTTCCCGGCATTACGCATCGAATATCCGACAAAGCCGATCACAGCACATAATACAACAAGTATCGAGCGCTTTACGATCAATACCCATTTCGGTGTTTTCTTCAGCATCAGAATAAAAAAGATAAAGAAGATAATAAGCAATGCGGCTATCATCAAGAACAGCCAGCTTTCAGGCAGAATGGATAAGCGAACCGCTTTCCATATCGTATAGACACATATCAATAAAAGTACTGTATTTAAAATCAAATCAATCAGTCGTGTATAACAACGCTTCGGTTTGTTTTTCATAGCTTCACCTCGTGTTCTTTATTATAATATAGAAATTGCTTTATATCAATCGGTACATGAAAAACTATGAATGTTAATTATTACATCGTTTGTATTGATGTCGAAGTATATCACTTTATCCGCATATAAGCAATATTATCATTTTGATATTGAATGCTTAGGGGGAAGTGTTGTGTAAAGCTCGCTGTTGTTTGTTTACAGAAGTAAGCGTATAATTAATAAATGATGGGAGGTTTACCTGATGCAGTATAAAAAGGCCGAAAAAGAACATGTAACACAAATTTATCAATTAGTTCAAGATACGATTCAGGCTGTGTATCCTAAATATTATCCGCAAAGAATCGTAAGCTTTTTCAGTGAACTTCATTCAAAGGAAGCTATCCAAGCAGATATAGAAAGTGCATCAGTCAATGTATTACTTTTAGATCATCGTTTGATAGGAACCGGAACAGTAAAAGAGAATCATATCACAAGGTTATTTGTATATCCTGAATTTCACAATAACGGATACGGAAGCTTGATTATGCAATGTCTTGAAAAAGAAATCGCCGTAAAATATGATACTGCTTTATTGGATGCTTCGCTTTGTGCAGTCTGTTTTTATGAGCATAAGGACTATCAGACTGTTTCACATCATGTGATCATAACTGAAGATGGTTATTCATTGGTGTATGATGTGATGGAAAAAATGCTTACTTCTTACGTTGATGCAAGTGATAAAGCTAAGGGTGTATACTGATCTTAAACATCATTATTTTCAAAATGTGCATAAAAGTTAAATCCGTTGCGAACAAATGGGAATTAAATATACTCTATAATGTGTGTTTTACGGTTTTATCAAAAAAAATAAATAAACATACAAAAAATAACCTTTATATTTCTTAAATCAGACATTTATAGATGCGCATCTCTGTTGCAGAAATGCGTGGTTTTTCTTTTTGAAGCATACAGTTTTACCATTTTTTACCCTATTTCTTAAAGTCTACCTTTGTAGACATGAAGGAAAGGAAAGATGGATATGCGAAAAAAGTGTTTGATTTTATTATTGGTATTTTTCGGTACTTTTTTTATCGGATATGATTATTATAGTAAAAACTTAGATGCAGCTTCAATTGCCTATCAAGCCGGCGGCAATGTAACTGCCAGAATTAATATGGCTCCTACCGGTATCAGCGGACCTAATATAGGGCTGCAAAAAGGTGATAAGATTTATATCGGTGTTGATAATCCAAAAGATAACACTCCGTTAGGGTGGCAGTTAGTGAATTATATGAGCGGTTACGATTATTATAAAACAACAGCCGGTGGCGGTACTTATAATTTTGTCCAAGATACACCGATTTCAGGTTGGTATTCCTTAAGTACAACAGATGTCGGCAAAGATCATTCTTTAGCAAGCTGGACATATCCGGACTGGATTACCCCGGTTAATGCAACACGCATGGCAGGTGTGCTGGATATATTAAATAGATCGCTTGTCGCTAATCCGTTAGTTACTTATCGTAATCTGACAATTGCCAGAAATGGTTTGTTGACAAACACAGCGCACTCGACAGAAGTGCGTTTGGGTGTCAATATACGAGATACCTATAATGGCAAGATTGCGTATCTTGTCGGTTTTGAGGAAAAAGGTTCCCTTGCTCATGAGAATGATTTTAAATTTCACAGTGATTATCATTCCGGTGATACACAAAGCGGCTATGGCGTATCAGGAAATTGTGAAGGAGTGATCGCTGCGGCCTCAGGTGGCTTCACATGGTATCCTATAACTACTGATTTACTGATTCGACCGTCGATTACATTAGATGTCAGCAGTGTGGTATTTGCGATCTCTATGGGGAATAGGAGTGGTTTTGCTGATATTACAGAGCCTTCTTTGGGCAATTATACCTCTTTATACACAGCGACAAGTAATTATGATGAAATGAAAGTTCGTCTTTATAATGGCTCTTTAACAGCCCAGTTTCATCAAATTCAGAATAAAAAGGGAAATAGTATTACTAAGGCTGCAAAAGATGCCAAGGTAAATCTTTCCTTGAGTGCTAATCCCGGAAATGACGGGAAAGGCGGAATCTATACAGTATCGGTTATGATTTTTAGTGATACCGGTGAATTCCTCTATTATATGCCGTTGGAGGATGCAAAAGGAAATGCCTTGTATGAGCTTGATTTACAAGGGCTGCCGATTGGGAAATATAAGATTGCAGTGGTTAATGAAGCCTATAATGAGAATAGCACTGCTCCTGCGGATTCCGGTTATATCAGTAGCTTACTGCCGTTGGAAATTGTAAGCCCGTTAAGCTTGTCAATAACATCTCAAACAGGATTGGAATATGACAAAAACGTAAATAACGGAGATACTATAGCTACTTACACAACCAAAGACGGTGTAAGCCCAATTACTGTGAGTGTTGTAAGTGATACAAGTGTAAATGGGCATGCGAATGATTATCAACTGTTTTCAATATCTAATGGAAATGTCGTTGTTAATGATCCAAATGGTTTGGATGCCGGTGATTATTATTTCAAACTCAATGCAATTGATGATAATGGAGATCCGGTAGGTGGTGTAAATAGTAATACTATTCATATTGTGGTCGCAAAGAGTAATCCGACAGTAGCGTTCAATAATCCGAGTACCACCAAGAAATCAATCGCAGCTGCCGCTACAGCTTGGAATGAAACAGCGACTGCGACTCCAAGTACAGGGACTAAGATAACCTATAGTATTACGGGTGGTGATGTATCACTGATTTCAATTAATCCTGATACAGGAGCGATTACTTATACAGGAAGCAATGCGTTCGGTAAGGTAAAGATAAGGGCAACGGTTGATGATGATCCGACAACGGGAAATGATAATTATAATTCTGCCTTTGTTGAAAAAGAAATCGTGATCTATCGAGAGGTAGACGGAAGTGTAACACCGCATGCCAATTCATCAGATACAACGATACCTACCTTTACTGCTTCTGATTCCAATGTCAGAACAGGGGGAATCATCGGTACGATACATGGGACACTTGGTACTCCTGATACGATTGGCGGAAGCACAACGACTTATCATTATGGCTTAAAATCGGGAGTAGGCAATGCGAGCTTCTTTAGTGTTGATCCAAATACAGGTGTCATCAAGACAACAGCGAATCTTGGAGTGAACAGCTATCATATCACAGTAACGGTAAGTGATAACTGGAGCACCAAGGAAATCCCTGTGACGATCAATGTAGGTATGTCTGCGGCAGAGAATCTGAAGTTTTATGAGAACAGTACTTCAAATACGATCATAACGACAAAGAGTGTGAAGGCAACAGATAACGGAGTTGTCGTATATGCGACTGTAAAAGGAAGCACCAATAATAATCCTGTCACTTATCGAATCAAGGATGGCTCAACAAATGTAATCACAGTGAATTCAAGCAGCGGAGCGATAACGATCAACGGGGTAGGAACGGTCACGATCGTCGCAGAGAAAAGTGGAGCTGCAGGACAGGCCAACGCAAGCGCTGAGCTGACCTTTACGGTCACAGCGGGAACACAGAATTTCATCTATACAGACAGCGCAGGAAATGAGCTTCCTAAAACAAGCAACAAGTACAATGCGATCAGTGAAGTATACGCACCAAATAAAACGATTCAATTATATACGGCAGGGAATCCGACAGGCAGTACAGTAACATACCGTTTAAAGGCAGGAAGTCCGACCGATGTCATATCGGTAAGTCCGACAGGGTTAGTCACAATACTCAATGCGAGTATTTCACCTAGCCAAATAGGCAAGGTGATCGTAGAAGCAACAAGTCATGATCCGAGCGGAAACTATGCGGATAAGACAATCGAGGTACCGATCGATATCACAAAAGCCAATCAAACGATATCATTTGCGGGAATCACCTATGCGACAAGCGGAAACGGAACAGTAACGCCTGTCATCAATGAACAGGATATCTCAAGTAATGCCGGCGGAGTCACAGTAAACGATACAGATTACTTCATAACGATAGATAACAGTATCAGCACATCGATCGCATGGACGAATGACGGAGTGAGTATTGACTACGGCTACAGCGGTAATAATGGGTTAGATATACCGCTGCATGTAGAGAAGCCGGGGAATCGAAACTACAATAAGGCAGAAACAGACGGTATGATGCATATCATGGGACCGAATGAGAATACATTGGCGTTGAATCGACCGGGAAAAATCATTTACGGCGATCATTTCACAATCCGAAGTCTGCAGGATGATTCAGGCAGTACGAATGTACAGTATACCTTTACGGTGGACAATACGACCTATATCTCCAATCCTACCGTAACAGGAAACAAGGCAGAATTTGATGCATTGAAGTACAGCGGAAGTACGAATATCCAAATCAAGGTGACAAGAACGGCAGACGGAGAAGTACCGCTAAGTAAAACGATAAGTGTACAGATATTACCGAAACCGATCGAAATCATCATTGATGATAAGGCAAAGCTGAAGGGAGAACAGAATCCAGCCTTGACGTATCAAGACTTCAAATCACAGCTTGTCACATGGGACGGAGTACAGGATGTGATACAGGCGAATGATATCAAGCTGAGTACTACGGCGAAAACAAACAGTAATGCAGGAAGCTATCCGATCAAGGGAGACAGTAACCTATTAAATACAGCTTATCCAAACTACACCTTTACATTCAAAGAGGGAACTTTAACAATAACTGAGGAGAATGTTGAGGATCATTGGTATCATTTAGAGCTTGATGACGGAAGCAATACCTTATACACAGGCGGATGGACAAATAAGGATGTGAACATCATCAGCGATCATAATGAGTATATCAATATGTCGTTAGACCAAAGCACATGGAAACCAAACCAAGTCACTGTGACAAAAGAAGGAGAAACGAACCAAAGCTTTTGGATGAAAAAGAACAGTGGAGCGATCACGAAGGAGAAGCAGGAAATCATCAAGATAGACAAGACAGCACCAAAGGTAAAAGGCATCAAAGCGAAGGATACCAACAACACCCTACAAAACATTATCAACAAGCTGACAGGCGGAATCTTCTTTAAGCCGGGGACAGCGTTTGAAATCACAACCGATGATTCCAAAGATAATTTAAAAGTGAGCGGGACAAAGGAAATCAGCTATAAGGTATATGAGTTGAACAACGGAAGTGAACAGGAAATCAAGAACGGAACACTGGCTGTCACAAACGAAAAGGCAAAGATCACAATCAGTAATACGGTAGGAAGCTATAAGGTGTGTGTGATAGCGACCGATAATGCAGGAAACACAAATACCGAAAGTTGTCATGAAGTTACGCTAAAGAAAATCGATGTCGATGTGGATGGAGACGGCAAACCTGATTTCAATGATCCTGATGGAGATGGCTGTCCTGATCTAAACATTAAATGGAAGGATCCAAATGATGAAACCAAATGGATCGTCATCAACGGGGACAGAAATAATGACGGTATTCCGGACTTAAATATCGACAGTGATGGGGACGGCGAGTCTGACTTGAACATCGACACAGACAATGACGGACAGCCTGATTTGAACCTAGTGATTCTAAAGAAAAGTGATTGGAAGCCGACAAAGTGTGTCAAACAAGATATTGATAACGGAATTCTTGAGGAATACTGTACAGGAACAAGCGTGAAGGCAAAAATCAATGTCGATACGGATGGGGACGGAATCCCTAACATCAATATTGATAATAAGGGAGATTTCAAACCGCATATCAATATCGCAAAGGATGGGAAAACACCAAGCGCTAATATCGTAGAAATCCATGAATGGAAGCCTAAAAAGGATTATAAGTCAGGTAAATTCGGCTTTGACAGCGTAGGGAAAGATGACATCAAGCCTGAGATAAATATTGATACAGACGGCGATGGATTGCCTGATGTAAATGTGGATTTAGACGGAGACGGTGAACCTGATATCAATATCGACATCGATGGTGATGGTATACCCGACATCGACATTGACAGTGACGGAGACGGAATTCCCGATGTAAATGTTGATACGGATGGTGACGGTAAACCAAATGAAAATATTATTGAAATCAAGGAATGGAAGCCGGGCAAAAATGTAGACGGTGATATACCATATGATACTATGGATTTCAGTGAGCCTGATGGGTCTAATGATGCTGACGACACATCAGTAAAGGGACAATACAACCCTGCCACAAGCATGGGCGGAGCTAACACAGGTGATAATACAAATATTATGGTTTATTTGTGCATCAGCTTCTTAACCATAAATGCATTGTTTTACCTTGCATATAAGCATAAGTCGGAATAATAGAAATCGAGCAGAGAATAATTCTGCTCCTTTTCTTGTGATGATCTAAGCGAAAACTGCGGTATAAGGATGATAAGAGTGATAGATAATGAGGTTGAAGGCGTATGTAATTTATCAGAAGGCATAATAGATAACCTTCACTGAAAAGCTGCAATAAAGAGCTTGACGATTATAAAAAGAAAGAGTTAAGCCAAACCGGTCAATGGAACATTGTTATAATAAGTGTTTACTACTAAAATCATTTTAAATCTAAGCCGAAATCACCTTACAGTAATTCAGATACCTGAAGTGAAAAGTTAAATTCCACTTCAAAAAGCACATAAAAATAAGTAGAATTTACTGTTACAAAAAGAAAGCAGATAGACAGGATTAGGATATATCAAGAAAAAAGTCTTGTGGATTTTAGTTTTTCAGTTATAATGTATATGTAGATAAGTCAAAAAAGGGCATAA